>JBNARN010000008.1:15511-34992 GCA_049718365.1 Candidatus Bathyarchaeales archaeon | reverse complement strand
TGCCAAGATGGCCGCTACGCTCGATGTCATCTCAAGTGGCAGATTAGAGCTTGGCATAGGCGCCGGCATCCAGAAAGAGGAGCACATCGCTTATGGCTTCTCATTTCCTGAAGCGCGAAGCCGCATAGAACGGTTAGAGGAAGCTGTGGCAATACTGAAGAAGCTGTGGACTGAAGAAAAAGCCAGTTTCAAAGGGAATCATTACGAGGTTAACGGTGCTGTTTGTGAGCCTAAGCCCTTGCAGAAGCCGCATCCACCAATAACGATAGGCGGTAGCGGAGAAAAACTAACTTTAAAGGTGACAGCGCGGTACGCTGACCGATGCGACTTCGGCTACTTGCCCTCAATAGAGCTTTACAAGCGCAAAATAGCTGTTTTAGAGGCACATTGCCGTGCGGTGGGAAGAGACCCAAATGAGATAGAGCTGTCATGCTGGCCGGGCGGTCAAGTGCTGATTGCCAGTAGCCAAAAAGAGCTACGCCGAATAGTTTTAGAGCGCAAGCCCAAAAACGTCAGCCTAAAAGACTTTGAAAACCTTAACCTTGCAGGAACCCCCGACGTATGCTTGAAAAAACTGCGCTCTTATCTTGATTTAGGCTTTACCCACTTTATGCTGTTCTTCAGTGAGCTCCCCTGCTTAGATGGTCTAACAATCTTCGCCGAGTCTGTCATGAAAAAACTGCAATAACGTAGTTGGCTACTCTGTATACTTTGTGGCGTTGACAACTTCGCATAATTTTCGCAGTAAGCAGAATTATCTTACTGAGAGCCATGTGTTAGGAAGTATGGAAGTTACGCTTGTGTGATTTAGTATCCAAATATACTGGACAGTTTGGAAGAAATTGTGTCAGAAAAAGTGAAGACGATAATTGCAAGCTATGCCATTATCGCCCGAAGGTCTTCTTCAGCGGTTTTTATTGGCATTATATTGAATTTTTCCACCAGCACTTTTAGTATGTTCGGTGTTATGAACGCTGGCAAGCTCGGCCCTAAACGTATATTCCTTATGCCCAGGTAAAGTAGCGACAGCAGTATGGCCACGGCTTTCTGCTCATACCAAGAAAGCACCAGCGAAAGCGGCAACTCATTCACTGTCACGTTGAATGCTTCGGCTAACGCCTGCGCGATTTTAATTGCCGAGTAAGCGTCGTTGCATTGCCCTATGTCTAGGAGCCGCGGAATCTCGTCGATTGTGCCTAGGTCCTTGTCGAAGAATCTGAATTTTCCGCAAGCAAGTGTTAGCACGACAGTGTCCTTAGGCGCTTTTTCCACGAATTCTGTGTAGTAGCTTCTGCCAGGTTTCGCGCCGTCGCATCCGCCGACAAGCAGGAACTTTTTGATGCGGCCGCTTTTCATTGCGCTTATTATCTTGTCTGCCACGCTTAGCACAGCGTTTCTGCCGAAGCCAACGGTTACATACTTGCCTTCTCTATCCGCTGCAAAGCCTAGCAGCTCTAACGCCCGCTTAATCACTGGAGAAAAGTCTCTGCCTTCTATATGCGGCGTTCCCGGCCAGCCAACGGGGCCAGAAGTGAAAATGTTTCTTTTGTAGCTTTCCATTGGCCTCTGGAGGCAATTGGTCGTCATAACTATGGCGCCGGGGAATTCTGCGAATTCGCGTTGCTGATTTTGCCATGCCGTGCCATAGTGACCGTAAAAGTGCGAGAAAGCCTTCAACTTGGGGTAGCCATGCGCTGGCAGCATTTCGCCATGTGTGTAAACGTAGACTCCTTTTCCTGCACTCTGTTTCAGAATTTCCTCTAGGTCTTTAAGGTCATGTCCTGACACGAGGATGGCTTTGCCCTTTTTCACGCCAAGCGGCACCTTTGTTGGCACTGGGTGCCCGTAGGTTTCCGTGTTTCCAGCGTCAAGGAGCTCCATGGCTCGGATGTTTATTTCGCCGCATTTCATGGCTAAGCCTACAAAATCGTTTATGCCAAGCGACTTGTCTAATGGCGCAGCGAGTCCCTGGTGGATAAAGTCAAAGACTTTCTCGTCTTTTTTGCCAAGGATATATGCGTGATAGGTGTAGGCTGCTACGCCCTTTAAGCCGTAAGTAAGCAGCCACTGAAGCGAGTGCAAGTCCTCGTTTACGATGGGTCCAGATTTTATTCCATACAGTTTTCCTTGCGCTATTAAGCCTTCTCTGGTTTTCTCCAAAGTCAAGTTGACAGGACCATCGTTTACATCAATGTTGCCTCCCACAAGCCGTATTTGTTTCTTTAATTGCTCGCGCAAATCCACCGTTTTCTTAATGTACTCGATAATTCTGTCTTGGTCGAAGTTCACATTCGTTAAAGTAGCAAACAGTGCTTCGCAAGTGAATACGCTAATTTCTTCAGTCCTGATGCCTGCCTTCTTCGCTTCGATGACTAATTGCGAAAGCCCTCTGAGCAAATAAACAAGTAGGTCTTGGAGTGCAGCTACGTCTGGAGTTTTCCCGCAGACGCCGATTATTGTGCAGCCTTGCCCTTTAGCGGTTTGTTCGCACTGGTAACAAAACATTTGTTCTTGGCTCATTTTTCTCATTCCTCGTAAGATTAATAGTCAGCAGTGTCAAATAGCGCTTATCCCTAAAATGTTAGGGATTGCCTGCCAGTTTAGCCTGTTCACTTTCAAAATACTGCTTCAAAAGCCTCTTTGTTCCTCTTCGAATTATCTCCGAAAGAGTTGAAGGCCTCACGCCTAGTTTAGCGGCCAGCTCGCGTAAACCAATTTTCCGTGGATAATCAAAAAACCCGCTTTTCAACGCTAACCAAAATATTCTCTCCTGATTCTCAGTCAAAACGCCGCTTTTTGCTTCAAAACTTCCACGCTTAAGCACGTTGACTTTGTGCCCAGAATTTTCTAGCGCAGCTATGATGCCCGTGTACACTTCAAACGTGGGCACGATGAAACTATACATTATCGTGTGCTCCTCTACGCTTCTGCCTGAAATCAGAAAGGCACCATGAGATAGGATGGTGTTGCAGACTTCGCAGCCTTCACTTTCAAACCACAGCGAATGCTTGCCTTCAGCTTTACGCCGGGATGTTGATTTCCAATCTTTTGAGATTTTCTCGGCATCTTTCGCGTCAAGCTCCACCAAATGCTTAACTGTGCCGCTGCTTGCGCCTCTGATGTCTGTTACTTTAAGCTGCTTTAGTCCAAGAGAAGCAAATTCTTCCAGTATTCTGCATTGCTTGTTTTCCACCGCGATAACTACATGGTATGGTTTAAGCCACTTTTCCGTCATTAAGTCTAACATGCTCCATGCTATTTTTTTGGTCTGGCCTTGAAAGGTTCGTGTTTACGTTGAAGGTGCAGGTCTCCGTCCCAAGATAACATCTACATCGATTGTTGAATTACCGCGCACAACAGTTATCCTTAAAAGCTGCCCAGGCAACGTGTTCTCCGCAAGATAACTTGCCAAGTCATCATTATTCCTTATTCGCGTTTGATTCAGCGCAATTATTATGTCGTTAACTCTCAGCTTGCCATCTGAGGGGCCTCCGGCGACGACTGAAGCTATTCGCCAGCCGTAAGTAACTGATGCCCCTATCTGCTGGGCTATTCTGTAGCTCATGTCTTGGCCTGTAACGCCTAGATACGAGTGGTCGCGGTAGGTTCCAGTTGTAATCAAGGCTGATATTTCCCTGAGGATTGTGTTTGATGGAACAGCGAAGCCTAAGCCCTGCGAGTCTGATAAGATAGCGGTTGTTACGCCTACCACTTTGCCCGCCGCGTTCAGCAGTGGTCCTCCAGAGTTTCCAGGATTTATCGGCGCGCTTGTTTGTATAATATTTGCGATTGCGAAGCCGCCGGCGTATTCTTCTTCAGTAATTGTTCGGCCTACTGCGCTAACTACGCCTGTTGTTAATGAACCAACCAGGCCATAGGGGTTTCCTATGGCTATAACTGGGTCGCCTACGCGTAGCGTGGATGAACTGACGATTTCGACAGGCTTAAACTCGCTCTCCGGCGCGTCAACTGAAAGAACCGCCAAGTCCGCATAGGGGTCGCTTCCTAGAACCCTCGCTGGATAGCCGTTGCCATTTGAGAAAGTGACGCTTAGGCTTGTTGCGCCATGTACTACATGATAGTTAGTTATTACCACGTTCCTACCAGAATAGGAGTATACAAATCCCGAGCCCTGTGCTTCGCCGCTTCTCGTGGTTCCTTGGATCAAAACCACCGAGTCGCGGACACTCTCGTAAATGTTAGCCAACTCGGTTTCATTCTGATAGATTATGATGTTTTGATAGGTGATGTTCTGTGTGCTCGTGAGCCCGGCTACACGGTTTTGAAGCGCTGACACTTCATCGCTTAGTTCTGCCATTTCTTGATATGTGATGTAGAAACTTGCTAGTGCGCCTATGAGTAACCCTGCTGCAAATAAGAGTGCCAGCAGACTAAGCGATGTTTTACCATAACCGTTTGAAGCGTACATTTAGCGTTACCTCTAAATGAAGCATACTGGTTTTTGAAAATAAAGGTTTACTATTTCCTTCTGTCAATGATGTCCAGCGCGTCTGGACCTGTGCCTATTAGAACCACCGGCACCCCAGCCGTGTTTTCAATTTCCCTGATGAACTGCTTAGCTTCCGAGGGTAAAGCGTCAAATTCCTTGATGCCTTGGCACTTTGGAAAGAGGCTGTCAAGCTTTGTGACCGCTGCTTGTGTTGCACCATTTATTTTCGCCACTTTCCTTGCCAATTCAAAATCAAAAGGAGCAGAACGTCTATCGCGGCCTGTTCCCGCAGCCGTTTCAAACCAGCCTCTTTTTATGGCTTCCTCCTTGCTTAATTCGCCAGGCAAGGGTCCCGCGCCAACACGGGTTATGAATGACTTGTATACTATGAGAACGTCGTCTACTCTTGTTGGGCCTACTCCAGCCTCAGAGCATATAGCCGAGGCGCCTGTGTCTCTTCCCGTCACGTATGGGTAGGTTCCGTAAAAAAGCGAAAGCATAAAGCCCTGTGTTCCTTCCAGCAAAACATTCTTGCCTGCGTCGATGCCCTCGTTAACTTCTGTGGCCACATCCGCCAGATATGGCTGCAACTCAGGAATGTCCCGTGCAAGCTTGGCGGTTCTTCGAACACGTTCCTCAAGGGCGGGGCCAACACCCCAACCTGTTGTGCCTAGCCCCTTCAAGTGAGCGCTAGTTTTATCCTGTATAGAGTGTTTCTCTTCGATTATTGAGGCTTGGTTATCCACGCCTATGCGGTTGTGCACTTTAGTTAACTCTACTTCTTCAAGAAATTTTCCAACATGGACGTTGGCGCCTGCACCGATTAGCAAACGGCATTTTGGATTCAGGAAAGCGGCTGGCACCATGTGTAGTGCGTAGCGTTTTCCTTCCATCCAAACTGTATGTGCAGCGTTAACGGAGCCTGTTCTAACGCAGAAATCCAATTTATCTTTCAGTGCGAGATAGGAGATTATTTTTCCTTTGCCTTCATCGCCCCAGAAGGCGCCTACAATAACCGTGCAAGGCATATGGTTCCCCGCTGAAAGGTCGCATTAGAATTATTTAAGATTGTTGGAATAACTTGAAATTGTCTTAGATGGAATAAACTCGCCGAGGAAGGCTGCAGAAAAATCCTCGGCGTAGCAAGACTCAGCATTGAGCCTGGCGGAAAAAGCGGCGAGCTAACCTTTATTGTCAGCGAAGAGTGGCAGGGTCTGGGGTTAAGAACCAAAATGGTGGATTATGTGCTGGAGATAGCTAAAGAAATGGGTGTAGAAACCGTCTACGCCATCATGCTTCCAGATAATAAGAGAGCTTTAAGCTTGACAAAGAAGATGGGCTTTAACTTTGAATACCTAAACGATGGTACAGTCAAGGGCGTGCTGAACCTTAAAGACGAAGTCGCTAAATGCGCTGTGCCCCCGTGCCTGCAACAAACTAATAAACCAGAAGACCAGCGGGCTTCATTTCCAAAAGAAATGAACCAATCACAAGCGCTGCTGTAAGGAAGGCGTGCCTTAGCGTTTTCTCATCCATAATTTATTAGCGAAAAAAGGGTGTTAAACAAAGTGCACCTTAACGCAGTGTGTAGAGCATGAAATGCAGGGGTCGTAAGCTCTTACCAGCATTTCCAAGCTTAGCTCAATTTCCTTTGGTGTTTTGTCGAGAACCTTGGGCAACAGCGCTTTCAAGTCTAACTCGATGTTGCCATGGTTCTGATTCGTTGGAATGACGCAGTTGGCTTTTGTGCAAACACCTTTCTCGTTGTACTTGTAATCATGGAACAATATGCCTCTTGGCACTTCTACTGCTCCGACGCCGCGGCCGGCCTTAACCTTGACTTCCGGCTTATGATAGTCAGATTGACTCTGCAAACCAGTAGCTTCCAACTCGTTAATCAGCTTTATCGAGTCTTCAACGCTATGGACGACTTCTACAAGCTGCGCAATATTGTTCATAAAAGGATTATGACATATGGGCTTCAGCTTGAACAATTCAGCTGTCTTCTTAGCTAATGGCGAAAGCATGTTATAATTAATGTTGAATCTAGCAAGCGCGCCTACCATATAAGATTCTCGGGCATGCTTGGCTCTTTTCGCGGTAGAGTGCGGAACAATATATTCATTAGTGAACAAAAGGTACTCGGTTACCGGAGCTGTACCCGTGTCAGTCGACGCGATTTTACCGTCATAAAACGCGTATTCCTCGGAGCTAGTTAAAGCAATAAATTCTGTTTCTCTAACGAAGTCAGGGAACTTGTGTGCCTTGCTCTTGAACAATTCTGCAAGCGCTTGGAGATCAGGAATGGCTGCCTTAAGCTTCTCTCTGAGCGCAGTTAGCTCCTTCATCGTGGGGATCTTGGAGAATCCTCCAGGTAGGAGTCTCTGCGGATGTGTTGTTCTGCCACAGATCAGGTTTGACATTTCATTTGCCAGTCTGTGTAGGCGCAAAACGGTTTTTACTTCCCTTGGATGTGATGCTGCAAGAGGTATAACCGAACCAACATCCATTAAGTCAGGGAGAACCAAGAAGCCTAAATGCAAAATGTGGCTCTGCATGTTCTCGGCGTGCAATGCCAGCTTTCTCAATTTAAGATCCTGTTCACTTATGGTTATGCCCATTGCGGCTTCTGTCGCCTTCAAAGATGCAAGCGTATGCCCTATCGAGCAGATGCCGCAGATACGCGAAGTTATGTGGTGCAACTCGTTCCATTGTCGCCCTACCACCATGGCTTCAAAGAATCTTGGCGCCTCAGAAATCGCCCATTCGCAGCGTTCTATAGTCCCGTTTCTCACATTCACATAGATGTTGCCGTGCCCTTCAACTCTTGTCACGTGATGTACTTCAATATCAACGCTTGGTTTGTCTTTCATCTTTTCCTCTCCTGCCAACCGAAATACAACCTAAACTTGCCAATTGCATCGTCAACTGTTAGACCATATTTGATTAGAACTTCTTTTTGCGAGTTTTCATTCGGGTTATCCACAAGCCCGCGGCAACCCCAGCATATTGTTCCCTCGTTTATGCAGCAGGAATTGCAGCCTGCCCTTGTGACTGGCCCCACACAAAACTGTCCTCTTTCAAAGGCGCAAACGTTCTCGTTTTTCTTGCATTCGACGCAGACGGGGTAATTGGGTATATCTGGTTTTTTACCGAGCAAAAGCGATTTAACAACACTGAGGAATTCCTCTTTGTCTATTGGGCATCCATGTACGTAAGCGTCTACGGGGATCACAGCGTCTATCGGTCTAGCCGCGTAGGTATCAAAGAGGTGGGCTTTGTCTCCGTACACGGTTTTCTTAACTTCATCTAAGTCCTGATAGTTTTTCAATGAGTTAATGCCGCCTATAGTCGCGCATGACCCGATAGCTACCACGATTTTCGCATTCTTTCTAATTTGCCGCAACCTGTCTTCATCTTGAAGTCGCGTGCATGAACCTTCAATGAAAGCTATGTCATAGTTGTCGCTATGCTCTTTCATGATTTCTCTGAAGCTCACCACTTCAACCTGACCCAGAAGGGTAAGCAACTCTTCTTCCAAATTAGCGATTTGCAACTGATCTCCTTCGCAACCTGCAAAATCAAAGAAGGCCACTTTGGGTTTCATCATAACGCCTCCGGCACTCCTTTAATCTTTGAGTAATTAAATACTGGGCCGTCTTTACAGACGTAGATCTGGTTGATCTGGCAGTGACCGCATTTCCCAACACCACACTTCATTCTCCGCTCAAGCGAGAGAATTATGTGATCGTCTGGAACCTTTCTGTTCTTTAGATCAGCAATAACGAACTTGTACATGATTGGCGGACCACATACTATTGCATAGGTGGTTTCTGGATCAAAATTGACTTGGGGAATCAAAGTGGTAATCACGCCTATGTTACCTTCCCACAGTTCGTTTTCAGGACACCAGTCAACAGTAGACTTGAATTCAACGTCATCTCTCTTTGCCAGCGCTAGTAGTTCATCGCCAAACAGCAGCTCTTTTGGTTCTTTACAACCGTAGAGCAAAATAATGCGGCCATAATCTTTCCTGTTATCTAGCACGTAGTTAAACAATGACCTTAAAGGTGCAATTCCAAGACCGCCCGCAATGAAAAGCAAGTCTTTGCCTTTTAACTGTTCCGCGTCAAAACCTTTTCCGAAGGGGCCTCTTATTCCCACTTTGTCGCCTACGTTAAGTGCATGTAATCTGGTTGTTACGCTTCCTACTTTGCGTACACACAGCTCAAACGTGCCCTTTTTTGTCGGCGGAGATGATATAGAAATCGGCGCCTCTCCAACGCCGAAAACCGAGACTTCAACAAATTGTCCTGGCTTGTGATTTAAGTCTGTTCCATCGTCCAGTTTGATTTCAAACAATGTTTCCTTAGCGGTCATGGGCACTTTTTTGACGATGGTTGCCAGCTTAGGAACATAGTCTATGTTGCCTTCGGTTTGGATTTCCACTTGAGGCTCGGTGGCAGGTGCCACCTGCTCGCCCATTCTGCTGATTTCATAGTACATGTCGTTGAATAATTTGACTGGGTTAGCTATGTCGGGAAGGCAGTTCGAAGAGCATCTGCCGCAGCCTACGCATGAAATGAAACCGAATCTGTCGAAAAGGTATTTTCCTTTTTTGAAGTACCTGTGCCTGTATCTGGTAGGTCTTGTCGGGCGGAAGTTTTCTCCTGAAGCAATTTTGGCGAAGTCTTCTAATAAGCATCCGTCCCATGTTCTTACTCTTTCGCCATACTCCAGTGATAAGTCAGCTTGATCTTTAACGTCAAAGCAGTAGCATGTGGGGCATACCAGAACACAAGAACCGCATGCCAGGCATTTTTCGGCGTGTTTCTCCCAAAAACCGCTGTTTTCATAGCTTTTACTCAGTAATTCGGGGATTAGCTCTGGTGGAAAATCAAACTTTTGCTGAGCCATGTTCATTATTTCACGTTTCTTCTGCCCAACGAGCTGTATGTCCCTGGCAAGAGCGGTTTTCACGTTCTTGGCGTATTTATCAAGTAGTTCTTCTCCTTTCTGGGAGCCAACATTGATGGCGTATCTGTTGCCAAGGTCTGTTAGCATCAAGTCGTAACCATAGTCTATTACGGCGCAGCCCACGGCTGGTGCAAAACACCATTTTGACATTTTTTGAATGTTAACGCCGATTATTATGGATGATTGCCTTTTTTCAAAGTAGTATGGGTCAGACTTTGTTTCTCTGAATATCTCGTCCATGTGGAGAAGCGCCACTATATCGTAGGGGTGAACGCCAATGATGACCATTGGTTTAGCTTCTGTAGAGCTTTTGGCAGCGAATCCCCTAGCCAAATCATACGTAACAAGCGTTTCGCGCTGAGGGAAAAAATACTTCTTAGGCGGAAGAATTGTTACATCATAATCCAACCGCAATTCGCCGGCTGACTCCAATGGCCCGAAAGCGAATTTGTCTCCTTTTGCTTTGACGCCTATGACGTTCAAGGACTTATCTTTTATTAAGGCTTCAACAAAATTAGAAAAATCTTCTTTGGAGATTATGCGCATCTCTATTCTCCCTTAATGCTCCTAATTGGGCAAAGTTATTGTAAATAATGCTTAGTTGTAAAATTTAATCCTTTCTAATAATGCATTTTTTGGAACTAAATCAGAGCATTCGGAGCTGTTATATTTTTAAACTTTTCTGTTAAGCTAGGCGAATAATGGCCGTTGTTGCTACTGTTTCCAAATTTTAATTTTCCAAGAAGATTTCGTGTTTTTTGCTACTCATAGTTTATATATCACAGTTTTTCACTACAGCACGAGATATGTGGGTGTGTTTAGACAATGCTTAACCCTCACCGATCTGGAGGTCTGATTTTTGTCAAAAGAGGATAATCGCCGAATGTTATTAGAAAAAGCATTGAAAGAATATGACTTTCAAGCAAGCGCCCTGCTAGAGATACTTCACAGAGCTCAAAGTATCTACGGATACTTGAGCAAAGATCTGCTAATGGACATTGCTCAATCGCTGCATCTTCCACCGAGCACAGTGTTTGGTGTAGCAACTTTTTACAGCTTCTTCAACCTAGAGAAACCAGGTGAACATGTAGTTACAGGATGCCTCGGCACTGCTTGCTACGTGAAGGGTAGCGAGCAAATTATGCAAGCAATCGAGCAGGAATTTAATGTGAAAAGAGGCGGCACAACTGCGGATGGAAAGCTGTCGCTGTTCGTGACACGATGCATTGGTGCATGTGCATTGTCGCCTGCAATAATCATAGACGAGGAAGTTATTGGTAAAGCAACCAAAGAGGTTGTAATAGAAAGAATCCGACAGTTACTTGGAGGTTCAAAACAGTGAAACTTGCTGATCTACAGAAAATTGCTGAACAAGAAGTCGACTTCCAAAGAGCCTACAAATACAGAATAAACGTCTGCTGCTCAAGCGGCTGTATGCCACTAGGCGCTTTAAAAATTTTAGAAGCATTCGAGAAGGCAGTAAAAGAGTTCGGTGTTGAAAAAGAATGCAAAGTTGCCCGAACAGGCTGCCCCGGCACGTGCTCAGTAGGCCCAGTGGTTGTAGTTGAGCCGGGAGATTATCTTTATCAGAACGTCACTCCTGAAAAAGCGCGAGAAATAGTTAGAGACCACATCGTTTTAGGCTTGCCCGCAAAGGACCTGCTTTACAGCAACGAGCAGTTCTTTAAAAAGCAAAAGCGTCTGATTCTAAGAAATGCTGGCAAAATTGATCCCTACAGAATTCAAGATTACATCGCAATGGGTGGATACGCAGCGCTTGCCAAATGCTTGGCAACTATGACTCCGCAAGGAGTAATCTACGAGGTTCTCACCAGCGGACTAAGAGGTCGTGGAGGCGCTGGTTTTCCAACAGGGCAAAAATGGAACCTTGTAGCACGGGCACATGGCTCACCAAAATACATTGTAGCCAACTTGGACGAAGGAGACCCTGGCGTTTTTGCAAACCGAACCCTAGCTGAAGCTGATCCGCATGCGATTATTGAGGGCATGGCAATAGCCGCGTTTGCAGTAGGCGCAGAGAAAGGTTACATTTACATAAGAGCCGAGTACCCACTGGCTATCCAAACTTTACAGAGAGCAATTACTCAAGCGCGCTCCATGTCCCTTCTAGGCAACAACATTCTTGAAACTTCTTTCAAATTTGACATCGAGCTCAGGCTAGGCGCTGGCGCATTCGTCGCTGGAGAAGAAACCGCTATACTCGCCTCCATCGAAGGTAGACGTGCCATGCCACGCCCACGCCCGCCTTACCCTGCAAATTCAGGATTATGGGGGAAACCAACGCTGATACAGAACGTGGAGACCTTGGCTAATATTCCTCTGATAATCATGAACGGCGGCTTATGGTTCTCCAAAATTGGCACACCAAAATGCACCGGCACTAAATGTTTCTCCTTAACAGGCAAAGTCAATACCCCTGGCCTAATAGAGGTGCCTATGGGCATCACGCTTAGAGAAGTAGTTTTCGACATAGGCGGAGGCGTACCGAAAGGCCGAAAGTTTAAGGCGGTCTTAGTCGGCGGTCCTTCAGGCGGCTGCATTCCCGAAACCCACATTGATCAGCCCATAGATTACGAGTCGCTGAAGAATCTAGGCGCAATCATGGGTTCAGGCGGCATAGTGGTGCTCGATGACCAGTCATGCATGGTGGACACCGCCAAGTTCTTCACAGAATTCTGTGTCGACGAATCCTGCGGCAAATGCACACCCTGCCGTGTTGGGCTCACAAAGATAAAGGGAATCTATGATGCCATCACCCAAGGCAATGGAAGAATGGAGGACATCGCCATACTGGAGAAAACTAGCGTTTTTATTAGGGACGCTAGCCTCTGTGGTCTTGGACAAACAGCGCCTAATCCTGTTCTCACCACCTTAAGATACTTCAAAGACGAATACGTCCAGCATATTAAGGACAAAAAGTGTCCAGCTGGCCGTTGCTTCAAAACAAAGGAGGGTGAACAATGAGCGCGTTAACTGTTAAGCTGAAAATAGATAACATTGAAGTTGAAGTGCCTGAAGGTACCACTATTCTGAAAGCTGCTCGCGATAACGGCATTGAAATTCCAACTTTATGCGCTTTAGAAGGCTTAACCAGCTACGGCGGATGCCGCCTATGCCTCGTAGAAGTTAAGGGTGCTCCTAAGCTCTTTCCTGCTTGCACAACGCCTGTGAGCGCCGGCATGGAGGTCATAACGAATTCTGAGCAGCTCCGCGAGTACCGCAAGATGATTATTCAGCTTCTTCTTTCAGAAAGAACGCATGTTTGCTCTGTTTGTGTTGCAAATGACCACTGTGAATTACAGAGCTTAGCAAACAAATTAGGTGTTGACCACTCAATCTTCGAGCGCAACTGGACGCGAGAAGAGATTGATTCGTCGCATGACTTTCTTGTTATCGATAGAAACCGCTGTATATTGTGCACGCGTTGCATAAGGGTTTGCGACGAAATAGAAGGCGTTCACACGTTGGATTTGAAACAGCGAGGTAGAAAGGCTGAAGTCATCATGGATTTAGACGAGAATTGGGCGAACTCTTGTTCTTGCACATCATGCAGGAAATGCGCCAAAGTCTGCCCGGTAGGCGCCATCTACATTGAAGGTGAGCCCATCACACGCACTAAGAACAAGGATGTTGCTGAATTCATAATGACAAGGAGACTTAAGAAATGAGCACACAAGAAAAAATCCGAGTTGCAACTATTTGGCTCAGCGGCTGTTCAGGCTGCCACATGTCATTTCTCGACCAGGACGAGTTGATTCTGGAGCTGGCTAAAAAAATCCAAGTGGTCTACAGCCCGCTTGTGGACATTAAGACTTTCCCAGAAAACGTTGACGTAACCCTCATTGAAGGCGCTGTTGCGAATGAGGAGCAGCAGAGCCTACTTAAAGAGGTGCGTTCCAAAACAAAGATTTTGATTTCTCTTGGCGATTGCGCTGTGACGGGAAATGTTCCTGCTTTGAGGAACGCTTGGAGCGACAGCGCCAAGTTAGCTTTAGAGCGGGCATACGTGGAGAATGCAGACTTAAACAAGCAGGTCCCGACAGAAGTTCCTGAACTGCTGGAGAAGGTTAGACCCTTGCATGAAGTTGTGAAAGTAGATTACTTCATTCCTGGGTGTCCACCGTCTGCTACCGTCATAAACTATGTGTTAACTGAACTTCTGGCTGGAAGAACGCCTAACATGGAAGGTAGATCAAAGTATGGGTGAGGAAAAGAAAATGAATAAAGAAATTGTTATACATCCAGTTACACGGATAGAAGGGCATGCAAAAGTAACTATCCATCTGGGCAAAGATGACTCTGTTAAAGAGGCACGTTTCCACGTCATCGACTTCAGAGGCTTCGAGAAATTCAGCGAAGGTCGCCCGTTCTATGAGATGCCCGGCATAACTTCAAGATCATGTGGCATCTGCCCTGTTAGTCACCTGCTGGCTTCAGCGAAGGCATGCGACGCGATTGTTGGTGTAAAGCCGCCTAAAACCGCCATTCTCCTACGCCGCCTGATGCATATGGGGCAAATGATTCAATCACATGCGTTGAGCTTCTTCCACCTTTCCGCACCAGACCTGCTGCTGGGCATGGACGCAAGTCCAGAAACAAGAAACATTTTCGGTTTAATCGAGAAGAAGCCTGAGCTGGCTATTCAAGGAGTCAAACTGCGAAAGTTCGGACAAGAAATCATCGAAAAAGTTGCTGGTAAACGTATTCACTCCTATGACTGGATAATTCCAGGCGGCGCAAAGTGGCCTCTATCCAAGGAAAACGCCGACTTTATTCGCTCTAACTTGCCTGAAGCAATGGACATCGCGCTTAAAACACTTAAAATGTTCAAGGGCTCTCTACAGGGATTCGAGGAGGAAGTGGAGAACTTCGGCAACTTCCCCACCTACTACTTGGGTCTGGTAACGCCGAAGGGCGGGCTTGAGCATTACGATGGCAAGATACGCATAGTTGACGCTGAAGGCAAAATCGTAGCTGACCAGCTTGACCCCGATGCCTATCAAGAGTATATTGGCGAGGCGGTTGAACCATGGTCTTACATGAAATTCCCCTATTACAAGCCGCTTGGGTATCCAGACGGAATTTACCGGGTCGGCCCATTAGCTCGGCTTAACATCGCTTCGCACTGTGGCACGCCATTAGCGGATGAAGAGCTTAAGGAGTTCAAGAAACTAGGCAAAAACGGCGTGGTTCAAAGCACTTTCCACTATCACTATGCGCGGCTTATTGAGATTCTCTTCTGCCTCGAAACCGTGAAAGAGCTTCTTGAAGACCCCGCCATACTTTCTGAACGTGTAAGCTCTAAAGCCTCCGTCAACAACGAGCAAGGCGTCGGCGTGGCTGAAGCTCCGCGTGGAACATTGATTCATCACTACAAGGTTGATCCGCAAGGCAGGATTTTGTGGGCTAATTTAATCATCGCCACGGAGCATAACAACTTGGCTTTCAACAAAGCCGTAACGCAGGTTGCAAAGAAGTATGTGAAGGCAAAGCAGCTGCAGGAGGGCATGCTCAATAGGGTTGAAGCTGTCATCCGGGCGTTTGATCCATGCTTAAGCTGTGCAACGCATGCCGTGGGGCAAATGCCCCTGAGAGTGCAGCTAATTGACGCAGAAGGACGCCTTGTAGATCAAAAAGCCCGCTGATTCAGCTGTCTTCAATCTTCCCTATTTTATTTTTTGATAATTTTTCACTTCGTTGCAGATGGCTAAGGTTTAATTTTTACGTGATTTGAAGCTCACCGTAGCCGATTTATGTTAAATGTAATTCATTATAAAAAGTGGCTGCTCAAGGTAAAAGCATATATACCTTGTCTTGTGCCTTCTCTGGTCGCACGTTAAGGCGAAAAAATGAGCTTAACAGAAAAAATCCTGAGGCTAAAAAAGGAAAAAGAAGCAATTATTCTAGCACATAATTACCAGAGACCAGAAATTCAGGATATAGCCGATTATGTCGGCGACAGCATTGAGCTAAGCCGAAAAGCCATGGAAGAGAAAGACGCTAAAATCATCGTGTTCTCAGCTGTTGATTTTATGGCTGAATCCGCTGCCATACTTAACCCTTCCAAAAAGGTGCTTTTGCCTTCTTTGGGCGCTCGGTGCCCCATGGCGCAGATGCTCACGGTTGACGAGATTAAACGGTGGAAGGTGCATTATCCTGACGCGCCTGTGGTGCTTTACAACTTCGTGGAAGTCATAAACTCGCTGGACGCTGATACTATTCTTTTCGGGCCTGACCGCAACTTAGCCGAGTACGCAGCGGAAAAAACTGGCAAGACGTTGATTCCGATTCCCGAGTGGGGCTTCTGCCCGACGCATCTGCTTTTCCAGCCTGAAGATGTTACGGTGCTTAAGATGCAGTATCCTGACGCTAAGGTCATGGTTCACCCTGAATGTAGTGCTGAAATGCGCAAAATCGCTGACTTCGTCGGCAGCACCTCGAAAATGTGCCATTACGTGAAAGAATCCGACGCCAAAACATTTATTGTTGGCACTGAGGAGGGGCTTCTGCATCGCTTACGGAAAGACAATCCGTCGAAACAGTTTATTTCTGCCTATAAAGACGCCGTGTGTCCAAACATGAAGTTGACGACGCTTGAGCGGCTTTACGATTCGCTGAAGCAGGAGAAGCACGTCGTTAAAGTTCCAGATAATGTAGCACGGAAAGCGCGCATTGCGTTGGAAAGAATGTTTGCGGTTAACAGCTTAAAGCGTTAGACGGAAATTATCATTTCTTTTAGGATTTTTACGCCTCTTTTTGTGGTGAGTTCATCGCTTAATTCTCGAATTTCCGAGGCTTTGCCCTTAACGGCTATCACTTCTAAGCAGTCTCGTTCGCCTAGATGAATGTGCATTGTGGACGAAATTAAAGGTGCATGGTGATGCTGTATCTCTGTGAGCTCGCTTTCCAGCCCTCTAACTTCGTGGTCATAAACCATTAGCAGCACGCCTATTTGGTCGGCTTTTTCTTCTCCAAGCCATTTTTTATCTGAAACGTAAAGCCTAACAGCATCTTGGATGGCTTTTGAGCGGCTTTCATAGCCCATTTTGCTGATGATCTCGTCAAATTCCTTCAGAAGGTCTGGAGGAAATGTTACTCCTACCCTGATGATTTTTGACATGGGGGTTCACAAGTAAAGGTGAACCTATGTGCCTAAAAGCTTTATGTGTTGAGCATAACCCAGCTGGTGCCAAAAAGGCGCTTGCTCGCTGTCGAGGCTACTTTGCAGACTTGAGGGTAAGAAGCATACTTCCAGTCTTGTAGCCTTCCAAATCAAGCGCCACATATTTGAAGCCCAGGCTCTTCAACTCACTGGCTATTTTGTCCATAACCGCGACGTCGCAAAAGATTTTCCTCTCGTCTTTTTCCACTTCTATTCTAGCCAAGCCGTTATGATCTCGCACTCGAAGCTGTTGGACTCCTGTTATCTTCTTCACTGTCCGCTCAGCTTTTTCAATTCTCTCTAATCTTTCAGCCGTAATCCTTTCGTGGTATGGTATCCTTGAGGCGAGGCATGCCAAAGGCGGCTTGTCATGTGTGGAAAGCCCTATTTCCTTGGCTAATGCGCGAATCTCTTCTTTCGTAAACTGGGTGTCAACCCATGGGCTATACACATTTTCCGCTTCTTTAATAGCCTTGAATCCCGGCCTGTGCTCGGTTAAATCGCTAAAGTTTGTGCCCTCAAAAACTGCCTTAAACCCAATTTTCTCTGCCATTTGCTGCAGCTGCTCCAAAAGCTCTTTCTTGCAGTAGTAACATCGGTTTTCCGGGTTTCGGCTGAAATTCTCGTTCGCCAACTCATTTGTTTCTATTATGTAAAGTTTGATGCCTATTTCTTTCGCTACCTTTTTTGCTTCTTCTAACTCTTCCTTTGGATACGTGGGCGACTTTGCTGTGACGGCCACTGCTTTATCGCCTAAAACGCTGTGGCTAACCGCAGCTAATGTTGAGCTGTCGAGGCCTCCTGAAAAGGCGATAACTACGCCGTCTTTGCCTTTTTCCGCGATATAGCGTTTTAGCGTTTCATATTTTTCTCTGCTAACTTTCACGAGCACTTCTCCCTTTTCAATAGTATTTCTTTAGCGCGCAAAGTGACTAATTCGGCGATTTCTCTCAAGGGTTTACCTGTTTTTTCCGCCAATTTTTTCACTTCTTCATATTCAGGTTTAATCTGGATAATTTTGCCTTGGCCGTCTCTGGCAACTTTCACCTTCACTGCTTCTTCCACGCCATCTATTTGCGCGTTTACTGAAAATACTTCGCGATTAAGGATGTGTCTTGCACAGTGGTACACTCTAACTCCTAGAGTGCCTGTTTCTTCAATAATCACCCGTGAAAGCCGCTCGGCGTCTTTGGCGTCGGCTATTATTTTCAGAATTTGCCCCGGCCTATTCTTCTTGGTAAACATTGGAATGACGCAAACGTCTTTGGCGCCTTCCCGCAGAAGCCTATCAACCGCGTACCCGATTACCTCGCCTGTTGCATCATCAAGGTTTGTTTCCAAAATAACTACGCTATCCGTTAGCAGCCCCCTCTCTAGGGGCTTACCCAATGTAACACGCAAAACGTTAGGCATCTCCTTGAAGTCCTTGTTGCCCGCGCCGTAGCCTACCTTTAGCGGCGCCATTTCCGGATAGAAGCCACTAACTTCCTCTGCCAAGTTAACCAAGATGGCTGCGCCTGTAGGCGTAGTCAACTCTGCCTCTACTGGTCCGCCTTTTAGTGGAAAATTCTTTGACGTAAGTATGGCCAAGGTTGCCGGTGCAGGGCTGGAGACCATGCCATGTGAGAACTTGAATAAGCCGCCGCCGACCGAAACAGGCGTCGCATACACTTTGGCGTTAAACAGCTCGAGTTCTTCCATGGCGACTGCGGCTCCAACGATTTCTGCTGGCGTATCCACGAGGCTTATTTCATGCAGATGCGCATCAGAGGGCTCACCGCCGTGAAGCGCTGCCTCAGTATTGACTAAAGTGCGGATTACATTGGACGCGAACTGCTGCGCTTTCTCAGAAAGTTTCAAGTTTCTGGCGGTTTCTTCCACAATTGCGATGAGTTCATTAGCCGTTTTTCTGTGGGAGCTTTCAGCGGTGGCGTCAATTTTAGTCGCTCTAAACCCTTTCCGCAGAACCTTTTGCACAGTAACTTTGATGTTTTTGTAGCCGTACTCTTGTTTTTCCAGAGATTTTATGGCTGCAGTAACCCGGCTCACGTCAGCGCCTAAATCTATTAGAGCGCCTAAGAACATATCTCCAGAGATGCCGGCGAGTTGGCAATCGATAACAAATATTTTGTCAATTTCCGCCATTCCATTTTGCCACCTGATAAGTTGATATGGAAGAGCACGCATAAATGATATATCGCTTATGCTCTTGAAGGAAAATGATTAGTCATGAACACTCTGAAGGAGATTCTTGAAACGCTTCTGAAAGGCGAGATAACGCTCCATGAAGCTGAAAAGCAGGTTAAGCTACTGGCGATAGAAGAAGTAGGGAACATGGCGAGAATCGATGCTAACCGCGAATGCAGGAAAGGAATACCTGAAATCATTTTGGCTGAAGGTAAAAGCGCAGCCGACGTCGTTGACATAACGCTTCACATGTTCTCGGAGAAAGGTAGAGTAATTGTAAGTCGATGCACTCCCGAGCAGATAAGCGCAGTTAAAGCAGCAGTTCCAAAAGATGCGGTTCTGCAGGTTTATGATAAAGCGCGAATGATTGTTGTAAAGAAGAAGGACTTTGCCGTTAAGCCCACAGGCGGCAAGGTTGGGATTCTGACTGCGGGAACCTCTGATGTTCCTGTGGCTGAAGAGGCAAAAGTGATTGCTGAAGAAATGGGCTGCACAGTTTTCGCCGCGTACGATGTGGGCGTAGCTGGAATCCACCGGCTAATGCAGCCGATAAAAGACCTTGTGGAGAAGGATGTTGACGTTATCATAGTGGTTGCAGGTCGAGAAGGTGCATTGCCTTCGGTGGTGGCGGGCATGGTTGATGTGCCTGTGATTGCGGTTCCAACTTCGAATAGTTATGGCTTC
>JBNARN010000008.1:12685-15501 GCA_049718365.1 Candidatus Bathyarchaeales archaeon | reverse complement strand
GAGCACGCTGATGGCTATGCTTCAGTCCTGCTCGTTAGGCTTGGCTGTTGTCAACATCGATAGCGGTGTTGCTGCAGGAGCTGTGGCCACCGTAATCGCTAACCGCGTAGCAAAGTTTAGGGGCTCCGCATAACTTTTGTTTTAACTTATTTCCAGGCAGAAGAGTTGATTAAAGCAAGGCTGTACCTTTTGTTGCCTTTTTCTTCAGAGGTCGAGAAACCCTTAATAGCCAGTAACACAAAAAATATAAAAAGTATTATTGAGGCGGAAAATTGCACATCCCAGACGGACTAATAACCAGCCCAATTTCACTCGCGGCGGCAGTAGCCATGTGGATAATTACCCTCGCTTTTCTCGCTTGGGCATGGAAAAAAGCAAAAGCCACCTATCCGCGCTCCATCACTGCTCTGCTTGCCATATCAAGCGCTTTCGTATTTGCCGCGCAGATGATTAATTTTCCAATAACCTTCGGCACAAGCGGGCATCTGGTAGGCGGCACCTTCCTCGCTGTGCTGCTTGGGCCATACGCCGCCATGCTCAGCATGACAATTGTTCTCTTGATGCAGGCGGTTTTCTTCGCCGACGGCGGCATCATCGCCTTCGGCATGAACGCATTTAACATGGCAATAATCGGCGGACTAAGCTTCTTCCTAATAAAACTGCTCACACGCGGCTCAACCAGCAGCAAGCGCTTTATCCCAAGCGTCTTTGCTGCATCATGGCTTTCTGTTGTGGCAGGCGCTTTCGTTACGGCATTAATGATTAGCCCTGCTTTCACCGGCGGCGTCGCTGTAACTGTGCCTTCCATGCTATTTTACCACGCCATAATCGGCTTGGGCGAAGGCGCCATAACCACGGCGCTTGTGTCCGCGCTGCAGCGGATGCAACCTGCAATAATGGGTGGTTTGACTCTTCTGAGGGAGAAAACCAAACTATGAAACGACAATCCACGGTTGTAATTGCCATTATTGTTTTCCTCGTTTTCTTTATCCCTTTGGCTTCAAGCGACCCTGACGGGCTTGAACGGGTAGTTGAAAACTTCGGAGTAGAGGAGCAGGCGCCCTTCTGGCACGGGCTAATGCCCGACTACACAATCGCAGC
Source organism: Candidatus Bathyarchaeales archaeon (assembly GCA_049718365.1). GTDB lineage: Archaea > Thermoproteota > Bathyarchaeia > Bathyarchaeales > Bathycorpusculaceae > JAOAIV01. The sequence goes on along the minus strand of JBNARN010000008.1, from coordinate 14,400 downwards.
AGTCGAAGACCCGTATGTTTCAACTTTGATCGCCGGCGTAGTAGGCGTTATCCTCGTTTTGCTCGTTGGTCTCGCGGTCGAGCGGGCTATAACGTCGAAGAACCAATCTTAATTTTGCGCATGCGTGCCTTCGATAAGAAGGCAAAGTTATTTTTCCAGCGATATTCTGCTTATTCCCGCTTCTTTCTCAAGCACTATTACATGCTCAGCTTTTTCCGCGAAAGCCTCGCTGTGTGTCACCGCGATTATTTGCTCTATTGCCTTAAAGCGGCTGATGGCTTCGGCTAAGCGGTCGATGCTGCCGTCTTCGCTGCCAAGGCTCTCCGTTGGCTCGTCAAGCACCAGCATGCTCAAGCTGTGCCCAGTACGCGACTGCATAATAAGCTGACCAAGTCCAAGGCGGTAGGCAAAAGCCAGCAGCGTCCGCTCGCCGCCTGAAAGGTTGGCAACATCCCTTTCGACGCCGCTTTCGCTTTTCACGTAGGGTGTGTAAGTCTCATCCACAATCACGTTCAACAGGGGCGCTTCGCCGCCGACGAGGCTGTCAAGTACTTGCTGCACAAAGTTGCGGAGCACTTTCACGAATTCGCTGCGCAGTTTAGGTTGAATGCTTCGGTATGCATCTCGGATGGCGCTTATTACTTCAACTGTTCGCGCGATTTTCTGCATACGCTCAAGCTTTTCCTGTGCGTGGTCAATGCGCTCCTTCACCTCGTCCAAGCGCGCCAGCAGGTCTTTTTTGCGGTTTTCCTTAGTGCGCAACTCGGATTCCAAACGGTAATATTGCCTAAACGCTTGCTCCCGCTGTGCACGTGCAGTCTCTAAATCCGACAAGTCGAATCTGCCTATCTCAAACCTTAAAGCCTCAAGCTGCCCAATTAAGTCGGCTTCAAGCTGCCTTTTCACCTCAATCTCAGCTGCCAAGTCATTTAGGTTTCTTTCTTCCTCGTTCAGCCGTGCTTTCAGCTCTTCAGCTCTTGTTGTAAGCGTTTGCAGGTTCGAAACTGCTTCGTTCACTGCAGCTTTTGTTCGCTGCAATTTCTCGATTTCACTTTGCAACTGCTCTATTATGCGCTGCCTTTCCATGTTCTCTTGCTGAATCCTCTGCATCAAGCCATTCTTGTATTCACTATTCAACTGTTGCAGGCAAAGTGGGCATCGGCTTTCCAGCGCCAGAGACTCTGTTCTTTTCTGGTCTGTTCGCAGGTTCCGCAAAGTGGCTTCCTGCTCGGCTCTTAAACTGGAAAGCTTCTCATCAAAAGTCGCCAATTGCCTACGTAAGGCTTCAATAGGCTGGTTTGCAAATACGCCTGCCTGCTCAAGCGTGCGCTTATAAGTAGCTGCCTGAGAATCCAGCGAGTTTTGCCGCTGCTTCAAATTGTCGATTACGGTTTTTTTATCTTCTGCGCGTCTGTTAAGCGAAGCCAAAGTCTCCTTTACGCTTACGATGCTGGCCTGAATCTTCGCCTCTTTCCTTCTAAGCTCTTCTATCAGAAGCCTTTTTTCTTCCAGCGCTCTCAGCTTCTCATCCGCCGCGTCCAATGTTCTCTTAGCGGCGGCCAGCTTACTTAAGGCGTCTTGCAGCTCCATCTCTAGTAGCGTGAACTCCTCGGTGATTCGATTGTATTCAGCGCTGAGCTTTTCCAGCCCAACCACGTCGGCGTCTTTCTCGTAAACTTTCTTCTCTGTTTCATAATCACGCTGATAAACCGCGA
>JBNARN010000008.1:0-12675 GCA_049718365.1 Candidatus Bathyarchaeales archaeon | reverse complement strand
TGCTGCTTCATAATCGGATAAACCGAAAAGCTCGTCTAAGCGGCGTTGCCTATCTCTCGGCGCCGCATCCAGCAGCTCCTTCAAGTGCTCCTGCCTTACCCACATGATTTCGCGGTAAAGCTCCCGGTCAAGTCCAGTTATAGCCTTTATCTGCTCCGCGACAGCGTCGGTTTTCATGCTTGCCAATAGCTTCTCATCCTCGTAGAGCTTAAGCTCCTCAAGGTCTTGGCTTATGCCCTTCCCGCGCCTCTTGAGCCCGCGGACAATCCTGTAGGTTCGCCCATTCTGGCTGAACTGCACTGTGATTTTGCCTGACTCCGCGCCTTCACGAAGCAGATATTCAAAGCTTCTGCTGAGCGGCTCGCCGAATAGGGCGAAGTCCAAGGCGTAGAGCACACTGGATTTTCCTGTGCCCACACCGCCTAAGAGGCAGTTGAAACCACGCGTGAAGGGCACTGTGGACTTCACATGTGAGCGTATGTTTTCCAGCTGAATAACTTCGATTTTCATCGTAGAAGCTCCTCTATTGTTTGCTTAACTCGTTCATCTTGCCTTCTTGTTAAGGGCTCTATCAGGGCTATGGCGACGCGTGCGATTTTCTCGGCTTCCTCGCGGCTGTAGCGGTCGCTGAAAATCTGCAGAAAATACTCAAATGACTTCGTCTTCAAATCCTTAAACTCGCTTTCGAATATTGACCGCACAATTTCGTCGGGAACAGCGCTTTCCTTAAGCATCACAATCGGGTGCACCAGCAGCGCTTTCTCTGCTGCGCTGCGGATTCGTGCAACATCTACCTCTGCTCGGCTTGCCTCTGCGGGCAAGATACCCTTCAAAACTGGGATTATCACGGCGCCTTCCTCATCTGCGCCCTTGACAAGCTGAACTGCCATGTCGGTGATTTTAGACGAAGGCACGCTTGGAAATTCCTGCTCCAGAATCTTGAACCTACGCGGAGAACAAAGCTCGATAAACTCGGGTTGATATTCGCCTTTCTCGTTTACTTTAACGTGAAAGAAGCCTTTCTTCTGCTCCGCCTCGTCATAGCTTACAGTTTCTGTTGAACCGCTGTAAGCTAACAGCCCAGTTTTAAACCGGCATGAGCTGGATTCATGTATGTGCCCCGCCGCGTAGTAGTCAAAGCCGTCGGGCAAAAGCTCCGGCGGCGCCTCCGCCTCAAGGTACGGCGGCTTCACGCTGGGCAAATCCACAGCCATATGAAAAACGAAGATATTGCTGACTGCCGGGTCAGGAGTTGGCGGATTCTGCTCCATAAACGCTGGCAGTTCTTCCTCCGTCTTTCGCCTTGTGCGGAAGTTTGGCACACCGTAAACGTAGCAGCAGTCCGGTTTGCGCCAGCAGGCGCCCTCATGTCTAGGCAGGTGATAAATTAAGCCGGCGCTGTCCAGCGGGTACAGAATCGTGCCCGTTATCGCGTTAGGCGCTGAATCATGCGAGCCGTCAACCGTTAAAACAGGGATTCCCGCGTCTCTTAAACGCTTAAAATTTCTAATGGCATTCTCAAGCGTAACGTTAGACGGCCGCGCCTGATGGAACAAGTCGCCGGCAATAATCATGAAATCTGGCTTCAGCTCTATGGCTTTGTCAACTATTTCTTGGAAGGCTTTGTCGAAGTCTTCGCGTCTGGCTTCTAAGCCATACTGTGCATAGCCCAAATGCAAGTCAGAAGCGTGAATGAAACTGAATGCCTTCAACGGTTAGCGGTCTGCCTCCGTATGTAAATTGTTGCTTATGCCCTTTTATTTTTGGTTTTGACTGCTTTAAGGCTTTGGCAAGCCTGCATTAGCCCTGTTTCATCGCCACCTATAGGGAAACATATAAACGCCTACTTTGCTTTTTACCATGAAAGTCGTGCTTACCCCATGAAGTGCCGAAAATGCGGAGAAGAAACGTTCCTGCCCTTTCAATGTCCCTACTGCGGAGACCAATTCTGCACTGCGCACAGGCTGCCTGAAACCCACGATTGTCCACGGATAGATGCTGCACGGATGCGAAGATGGGAAGAGGCCACAGCGGCGGCGCAGGAACTTGCCTCATACGAATATCGGATTACTTATGGCGCGCCACGCCGAGCTCAAGGGCGCATATACTTCAGCCATAAAGAGCTCAAGCATATAGGAATAGGTGCTCTGCTTGTAATAGGCATCAGCTTGTCTTTCGGCTTTGACTATTTAGGCGCGGCAAATTGGGCTTTCGTTTTCTCTACCATAGCCGCCATAATCACCGGGTCATTTCTTGCGCATGAAATAGCGCACAAAGTATCCGCGCAACGGCGTGGTTTATGGGCTGAGTTCCGGTTAACCCTCTGGGGTGCCATATTAACATTCATATCAATTCTCTTGCCCTTCAAAATTATTGCGCCCGGCGCCGTCATGATTTCGGGGCATACCCGCATCGATGAGATAGGGAAAATTTCAATCGCCGGGCCAGCTACCAACATCGCTTTATCCACAATTTTCCTTGGATTAACGCTTGCGCCTACGCCGTATTATTGGCTGTTCGCTGTAGGCGCCTTCTTCAATGGCTACATCGCCGTTTTCAACCTAATTCCAGTCGGCCTTCTTGACGGCTTCAAAATTTTCCTGTGGAACAAAAAAGTTTGGGCTTTAGCTTTCGCTGCTAGCTTAGCGCTGGCGATAATTGGCTATTACGTTTACTACTTCTATTAAAAACCTAAATAAGCTCTATTGTCACGTGGACTTCTTCTGGCACGCGGATGCGCATGATACGCCGCATAACCCGCTCTTCCGAGTCAATGTCGATTAAGCGCTTGTGGATGCGCATTTCCCAGCGGTCCCATGTGGCTGTGCCTTCGCCTGAAGGCGCCTTCAAAACGGGCACGCGAAGCCGCTTGGTGGGCAGCGGAACAGGTCCGTTTATTTTTGCTCCTGTTTTCTCAGCGATGGCTTTCAGTTCCTCACATACCTCTTCTAGCTTGTTGTAATCTGTGCTTGTTAAGCGGATTCGCGCTTTTCTCACCATTTTCTTCGCCTATCAATATGTTAGTTGGGTTTTTTGCGACTACGTAAGAAATTTAAATGGAACATAAAAACCTATCGACACCCTTTTTTCCATTTTATCAGCACACATCTCTTAAGCTATAATGCGCTTGTGCTTTCCATGCAAGCTTTTTCTCATTTGCCTTTTAACAGCCACCGGCAACTAAAAGTTGCTGCGTTCCTCTTTTTATGTTTGAGCTAAACTATAGATTTAATAATTAGCCGCCGCCATTGTTCGCCTCTAAGGAGCGAAGAAGTCTTGTTCGCTGTCGGTCACTTCGCATTAGCCTACCTTTTAGGCAGAACGTCTGGAAAACTGCTAAACGTGCCGCTCAACATACCTCTACTTCTGGTTCTCTCAATAATCCCTGACGTCGACATTCTCTTCGAGCCTTTCATTGCAGAAATACACAGAGGGCCAACTCATTCAATAATAATGGCAACTCTATTTTTCATTCCATTCTTCATATTCTACGGCAAGAAGGCAGCACCATACTTCACCGCTTTAATTTCGCACTCTTTAATAGGCGACTTAATAATTGGCGGTCAAATCCAACTATTCTGGCCCTTATCCACGAACGAGTTCGGCTTAACCTACATCAGCATATATAATCCAATAAACGTTGCACTTGAATTTACCCTATTCATAATAACTTTGGCAGTGATGCTGAAAACCCGCGATTTATTCCAGTTTTTCCGCAACAGTAAGCTAAGCCTTATCTTGGCTATACCGCTTTTCACGGTTCTACTGCCTACCCTCACAAGCTATCCCCTAGAAGTTCCCATTATATTAGTTATCCCGCACCTGTTTTATCTGGTTTTATTTTCCATTTCCGTTTCAATAGTAACCCTTCAGATCTTGAAGCAAGCAAAACGATAAGCCGCGCCAACTCAGCCGCTTAATGAAACAAAAACCGTCTGCTTGCAACAGCTGAAAAATCAATATTACCTGCTGAAGTAAAGCCAAGCCTATATTTTAACCCAGCAACTCTTTCGACTAAAAATCAATGTAAGCGCCATCATATTTGGCGCCTAATAGAAATTCATTGCAGAAACCTATAGAGGGTCTATCTCCGGCAGAGCGATACGGCATGCAAGCTTTCCTCTCACAGAAACTTCATGATACCTCTTTTCCGTCTGCTTTAAAGTTTATATAGGAATAAACCTCTGTTTCAACATGTTCAGAGTGCTCTTGGAGGGTTCTTGGTTGAGTGAAGTTCGTGAAGTTCAATTACGTGTCGGGGATGCACGTCAAAGGGATGTTGGTAGAGGCATCGCCCGCATAGACCAACGCACCATGCAGAAGCTGGGCATAAGTGCCGGCGACGTGATAGAGATTGCTAATAAGCGCACTACCAGCGCTATAGCTTGGCCCGCCTACAGTGAAGACCAGAATCGTGACATAATTCGTATTGATGGTTTCACCCGCAAGAATGCAGGTGCGGCATTGAATGAGTACGTGGTGGTAAGGCCGGCGAAAGTTAAAACTGCACTTAGCATCACGCTTGCGCCAGTTGATATGCGTCTAAATGTTGATGATGACTTCACTAACTTCGTTAAGAATCGCCTCATGGAAAGAACGCTTGTTGAAGGCGACACAACGCTTGTTATGATGTTGGGCCACGCCATTCCCTTCACAGTGTCGAAAACTCGACCTCATGGCATAGTTAAAGTAACAGCGGAAACGCGGCTCACAATTCTCAATGAGCCTGCACCAGAGGCCAAAGGACTGCCGAGGACAACTTACGAGGACATCGGCGGACTCCATGAGGAAATTCAGCGTGTCCGAGAGATGGTGGAGCTTCCACTGCGGCATCCTGAACTGTTTCAGCGCTTAGGAATAGAACCGCCGAAAGGTGTTCTGCTTCACGGCCCGCCTGGCTGCGGTAAGACGCTGCTGGCACGGGCAGTGGCAAACGAGTCTGAAGCAAACTTTTACTCAATAAACGGGCCCGAAATCATGAGCAAATTCTACGGCGAGTCCGAGGCTCGGCTGCGAGAAATCTTCCAGCAAGCTCAACAGAACGCGCCAAGCATAATCTTCATCGACGAACTTGACGCGATTGCGCCTAAACGTGAAGAAGTCACAGGCGAAGTTGAAAGACGCGTTGTAGCACAACTTCTCGCCTTAATGGACGGCCTGTCTGGGCGTGGAAACGTTATAGTAATAGGCGCCACCAACAGACCCGGCGCCCTTGACCCGGCGCTTCGGCGACCTGGACGTTTCGATAGGGAAATTGAGATAGGCGTTCCAGACAAGCAGGGCAGATATGAGGTTCTTCAAATTCACACCAGAGGCATGCCCTTAGCCGAAGACGTTGACCTAAAGAAGCTTGCAGAAATGACTCACGGCTACACAGGCGCCGACTTGGCTGCGCTAAGCCGTGAAACAGCCATGAAAGCCCTTCGCAGGTATCTTCCGCAGATAAATCTGGAAGAGGAGCGCATACCGCCAAGCGTGCTTGAGAAGATGGAAGTGAAAATGGAAGATTTCATTAACGCTTACAAGGAAGTTACGCCGACAGCCATGCGTGAAGTTTACATTGAAGTCTCCACGGTTCACTGGAACGACATCGGCGGCTTGGACGACGTGAAACAGCACTTGAAGGAAGCTGTTGAATGGCCGATGAAAAACCCAGAAATCTTCAAACGACTCGGCATAAAACCGCCAAAAGGCATACTTCTGTATGGCCCGCCTGGCTGTGGTAAAACTATGCTGGCGCGCGCGGTGGCAACTGAAAGCGAAGCCAACTTCATATCAATTAAGGGCCCAGAGGTTTTCTCAAAGTGGGTAGGCGAGTCGGAAAAGGCTATACGCGAGGTCTTCAGGAAAGCTCGCATAGCAGCGCCTGCAGTAATCTTTCTGGACGAGATAGATTCGCTTGCGCCACGGCGAGGTTTAGGCTTCTCCGACAGCGGAGTCACTGAACGAGTCATAAGCCAACTGCTCACCGAAATGGACGGAATTGTAACCTTGCAGGACGTGGTCGTCATCGCCGCAACCAACAGGCCAGACATGGTGGATTCAGCAGTGCTAAGACCTGGCAGATTCGACCGACTGATTTACGTGCCCGAACCTGATGAAAAAAGCAGGCTTCAAATCTTCACAATTTACACGAAAGACATGCCATTAGCCAAAGATGTGGATTTGAACCAGCTTGCAGCCGCAACCAAATACTACTCAGGAGCAGACATCGAGTCACTCTGCAGAGAAGCCGCTATGCACGCGCTGAGGCGAGACATTAAAGCGCAAGAAGTTACCATGAAAGATTTCCAAGACGCAATGAAAGAAGTAGGTCCATCCATAACCCCTGACATGGAGAAGTGGTACAAGAGTTTCATGCAGCAAGTTCGCCAAGTGCAAAAGCCTGCAACACCAGTCGCTTAGGAGCAAAATCTGATGCCGGCAATTAAAACTTGGAAAACGCGACCTGCACACTTTGTAGTGCTGGACATCCTCAGTAAGAAAGGCGACATGACTGATGATGACCTATTCGAGCAGCTGAAAGAAGAGTTTGAAGACTTAGGCTACAAAGACTTCAACAACATCTTGTTGCGGCTTGAAGTCAGCGGCAAAATCCGCACCACATCCATGTCTCGCGGAAAGAGACGCGTCGAGCTTATCACGTAAGCTTCCGTGTTCCGCTTGCAATCCACGAAAGATATGCCCGACGCCGTAGTTGTCGGAGGCGGGCCTGTCGGCTCTTTTGCAGCTTTAAACCTTGCCAAACTACACAGAAACGTCGTGGTTTTCGAGGAGCATGAAGCGGTTGGCGTGCCTTCTCACTGCGCGGGGCATCTGAGCATCCGTGGTCTAAGAAACCTTGGATTGTATCCGCTTCCAAACGCAATTGTTGAAAACACTTTTTCTCAAGCCAACTTTTACTCGCCAGCAGGATTCAAATTTTCTGTTGAACTCGCCAAGCCCGTCACCTGCGTCGTTAACCGCGAAGCCTTTGATAAGTATATCGCAAGCATGGCGGAGGCTGCAGGCGCGCGCTACTATCTAAACTCGCGTGTTCAATCTCTCATAATGGACGGCGGCGCAGTTAAAGGCGTAAATGTCACGCATGGCAATGCAGCCGAGAGAGTTCCAGCTAAAATTGTGGTTGACGCGGAAGGCATTTCCTCTAGGCTTCTGCGGCAGGCTGGCTTGGCGGCGTTGCACAGCGAAGGGCTTGTTTACGGCGTAGAAGCCGAAGTGGAAAACATCATGGACTTGGAGCTGGATGCAGTTGAGGTGTTTTTGGGCCAAGCGTATGCGCCCGGCTTTTATGCATGGCTTATCCCGAGACTTGACGGAACCGCCAAGGTTGGGCTTGCAGTAAAAAGAGGCAACCCAAAAATGTTTCTGCAAAGGCTTATGCATAAGCATCCAGTGGCTTCGAAGCGGCTTGGCAGAGCAAGGATTAAGCTTATAACGTTTCATCCTATAACTCTCGGCGGTCCAATCGCTAGGGCCTATGCGGATGGCTTCTTGGCTGTTGGCGATGTGGCTTCACAGGTGAAGCCAACCACTGGCGGCGGAGTAATTTTCGGGTTTACATGCGCCCGCATAGCAGCCGAGGTTGCACATGAAGCCCTACTAAGCGGCGATGTTTCCTCAGCTTTCTTGCAGTTATATCAAAAACGGTTTTCCCAAGCATTGGGTTTCGATTTCAGGGTTATGCTTCAGCTTCGGCGTTTCCTTGATTCCATTTCTGATGAAAAGTTAGACTCGCTTTTGCGGTTTTACGCGCGAATAGGGTTGGATAGAATGTTGAAGGATGTTGATGAAATAGACTTTCAGGGCAAACTGCTTCTCAAAATCTTAAATAAGCCCGCCATGTTTGCTGCTTTAGCGTATGTTCTTAAACTTTACCTGACGGCAAACCCTTAAAATCTCAAGAATACACCCGTATAGGAGAATATCGGAGAAAAGCAGAATGGGCGAGTTCGAGTATAAGCAGGTTCTCGTTTTCCGCAGCGATTTGAAGCTTAGCAAGGGAAAAATTGCTGCTCAAGCGGGGCATGCCGCGGTTTCCGCAGCGCAGGAAGCACATAAACGCCACAGAGAGTGGTGGGAAGCATGGTTGTTTGAGGGGCAGCGCAAAGTTGCCGTTAAGGTGAAGGATGAAAAGGAGCTTTTAGCGCTTGAGAAGCAAGCCAAGGATTTAGGTTTGCCCAACGCCCTAATCATTGACAGCGGCTTAACCGAGATTCCGCCGGGCACAGTCACCTGCTTAGGCATCGGTCCTGCTCCAGCGGAGAAAATTGACCGCCTAACAGGTAAACTTCCTTTACTGTAGATGAAATTGCATGAAACTTTGCGCTTCGAAAATTGACAAGTTGCTCGGCATTGAGGTTTACGCTACTGAAACCGCGGGCGTTGGCGGCGCTATACGTGAGTCTATTGAAGATTTTATGGTTGAAGAAGTTCTGGTTGACGGCTCCAAGGCAGAAATCCAAAAAAGCGCTGAAAACAAGGTTTTAGGCGCCTCTAGCATTAAGCAGCGTTATCTATTGTGTGCTTTGGTTAAGCGCGACTGGGACACCTTCATCGCAATAAAAAACATCGCTGAACAGCTGGGCATAAGCCAGAGGCAAATTAGCATAGCTGGAATAAAAGATGCAAAGGCTGTTACCGCACAGCACATCACAATCGAAAACGTCTCAATGGAAGAAGTTGCAAAAGTTAACGTAAAGGACATCGAGATTCGCCCTGTAGGTTATGTCCGCGAAAAGCTTTCGCCATATTACCTCTTAGGCAACAATTTTACCATAAAAATCAAAGCCATAAAGCTTCCAGAGGCAACCGTTGCAAAACGGATAACTGAAACTGTTAAAGCGCTGGAGGCCCTTGGTGGGATTCCAAACTTTTTTGGGCACCAAAGGTTCGGAACAACTCGGCCGATAACACATCTCGTGGGCAAAGCCCTAGTTAAAGGAGACTTCGAAGAAGCAGCAATGCTTTTTTTGGCCAAGCCCAGCGTTCACGAGCATCCTTCCTCAAGGCAGGCGCGCAAAGAACTGCAGGAAACAAGAGACTTTAAGCAGGCGCTGCAGAACTTTCCCTCACAGCTGCGTTATGAGCGGCTCATGCTTCGACATCTTGTTGATAAACCAGCAGATTTCGTTGGCGCCTTCAAGCGGCTGCCCGTTAAGCTTCAAGCGCTTTTCGTTCAAGCCTACCAGTCCTACCTGTTTAACCGTTTCCTAAGCGAGAGAATCAAACAAGGCTTTGCCTTAGACATGGCTGAAATAGGCGATTATGTGGTGCACGTCGACCGTTTAGGGCTGCCTATGCCTAATACGGCTAAACTAGTAGGCTCAGAAACCGCTACCGCGGCTAACGAGTTAATCAAAGCGGGAAGAATGCGGGTTGCTTTACCACTTATCGGACCGAAACAGAGGCTTTCCCAAAGCACCATAGGCCAAATAGAGCAGCAAGTTCTTGAGGAAGAAGGCATCGAAGCAAGTGGCTTCAAAATCAACGCGATACCCAACATAAGCGCGCGAGGCGGCTTCCGCGCAGTTATTTCCCCAGTCAAAAATTTCAAGTTAGATGCCGTCTCGGCATGTGCCAATAGCGAGTGCGGGTGTGAAGCCGCTTTAAGTTTCATGCTTCTCCGCGGTTCCTATGCAACAGTGCTTCTTAGGGAGATAATGAAACCTCGCAGCCCAGACAGCGCAGGCTTTTAGCTCCGCAAAACAATGCCCCAATCCGTCTTGGGCCTTTTATCAGCGCCTTTTTTAACCGCCCACACGATTAATGCTTACCGTTTGAGCAGCGGCACAAACCCGCGTCGCATATGCCTTGCCGCTTTAGATTTTGTCCGTTTTGTTCAAATCTCTAAGCCTGCCAACGCCATCGATTTCGTTTATAAATTCCGCGACGCTTTTAGGAACCATTGTCGTCCAATTTTCGCCTTTAAGCATTTTTTCTCGGACAATCGTTGAGGTATAAAGGTTTCTTTGGAAGAACCGTATGCTTTTTACCTTGTAGCCTGCTTCTATGAAGAGCCTGCGCGTCAACGGCTCATTGGAGTAAACAACATTGAAGCGTGGCGTGTAGCCTTCTAAGGCAGATACCCATAACATGTGTAAATGTACATCTGGAACCGGGACAATCCACACTCGCGACAAATCCACATTAGCCTCCTGCAATGCCCTGCGAATCATAACTAATCTTTCGCCAGCAGTGAACGGGTTACTGAGGTTGTGGCTGTACTGGGCGCTACCAATAACTATCACTAGCTCATCAACTTCTTTCAGAACCTCTTTTGCGGCTTCAAGGTGCCCCAGATGAAAGGGTTGAAATCTTCCCACGTAAAGTCCACGATTAACCATTACGATGCCCCATGCATCCTTTGAGGTTGACTTAGGTGGCTTTTATCATTTGCGATTCCAGAAGCACTTATATGCAATAGGCACGTATCTCTTTTTATGCCGCTTAGAAAAGAGGGCGCAATTTTTCTCCTTGGTATAGCCGCTTTGGCAACCGCCATAACCGTGCTCTTTCTATCTGGCACCGCCGAAGCTGAGCCTGCGCGTCTGGCCGTCCGGTTCTTTGGTTTACATGGATATCTGTTCCTCAGCGTTGCAACATTAACCACGCCTTTTCTGAAAGAAATCACACAAGCCCTCGGCAAACCCTTCCTCAAGATTCACCATTCCTTCTCGATACTTGGCATAGTGTTCATAACCTTACATCCTGTCTTCAACGCGGTAGAACGCCTTAGCCTCTCAGTGTTCGTGCCCAACCTCAGTTCATGGGATACCTTCTGGAGGCTGGCAGGCAGACCAGCTTTCATCCTATTCTACATAGCCTTATCAGCCGCCATATTACGAGCCAATGCGCCAAAATACTGGCGCAGCCTCCACGCTTTAATGTACGTGGTCTTACTCTGTGGAATAGTGCACGCCAACCTCATCGGCACAGACTTCAGAAACGTGGGAATATTGCTCATCTATAACGGCTTGTTTGCTACATCACTTGCGAGTTTTGCATTAAAGCGATACAGAATGCACCTTATGAAAAAAGGTAACAAGTCAAATTTAAAAAATTAAATTTATTTTTCGGCGCACTTTCGCATAATCCATGTAGTTTCAATAAGCAATTCACGCCCTTCAATTGCCTCCTCAACGAGCCCAAATGTGCTCTGGCTTGCTTTTAAGTAGGCCTAACCTATTAGAACTTGCAGTTTTGAATTTTGTTCAATATGTCATCTATAAAATGTTAGCAATAGAATTTGAATTATCTGCAATTTTTGTTAGCGCTACTATAAACTAAAATATTTTTAGAAGTTTCACAAAGGAGTGATTTGCGCAGTTGTGCGCAATAAAAAAGGAGTGGGAGAAATGGCTATAAAAAAATTAGCGACAGCAGTTGCTTTGCTTCTGGTGCTGTCTTTTGCTTTTATAATGATGTCTGCACCTACTAGTAATGCCCAAGTAACAAGGAAAACGTATGCATTTTGCGGCGTTACCCCTAATCCTGTGGGTGTAGGGCAACAAGTACTTATACATCTTGGAATTTCCCAGCAACTAGCAAATACCTATCACAGCTGGACGGGATTAACTGTTACCGTTACTAAACCTGATGGATCTACTGAAACTTTGGGAACATTCAAAACGGACTCAACAGGTGGAACAGGCACAAACTACATACCCACGATGGTAGGCATATACAAATTCCAGACTCATTTTCCGACGCAGGTCTATGCAGGCTTTGGCCAAAACATAACTTGGCTAGCAAGCGACAGCCCAATCACGGAACTTGTGGTGCAAGCTGACCCGATACCTTACTTCCCAGGATTTCCCTTGCCATCTGAGTACTGGACACGACCGATAAACGCCCAATTCCATGAATGGGCACCGATTGCGGGAAGCTGGTTAAGGCCAGCCGGAAGCTACACAATGCCGCCGATACCGAAGTATCATCCGTGCAACGAGGACGCGCCAGAAACAGCACACATATTGTGGACAAAACCATATGCGCTGGGCGGACTTGCCGGCGGCGAGCTTGGCGAAGTCCAATACGAAATGGGTGATGCTTATGAGGGCAAATTCCTAGGTGCAGTTATACTCAATGGCAAACTTTATTATAACAGATTTGAAGCACGCGGAGGCTCTAATATTCAACAAGATGTTGTGGCTATAGATCTGCATACTGGCGATGAATTATGGGTTAAAAACTTTAACAACACTAGGTTAACGCTTGCACAAGAATTCTTCTTTGACTCATTCAATTATCACGGTGTTTTCGGATACTTGTGGACAAGTGAAACAGTTGCAGGCGTCAACATATGGCATGCATTTGATCCGCTCTCTGGACGCTGGGTATATAGCATGAGAAACATGCCTTCGGGTTATCCAGTCTTTGGACCAAAGGGCCAAATCTACATATACACTGTTAACTTAGCGCAAGGATGGATGACTCTGTGGAACTCAAGTAGAGTAGTTCAACCAGAGAACACAGGTGGACCTGCTGATGGAAGCTGGAGACCCCATGGAAACGTATACGACGCTACAACAGGTATTGAATGGAACAAAACAATCCCGCGTGGCTTGCCAGGCGCTGTTGCACATTATTCGTTTAACGATTGTATTTTTGGCTCGACGTCCTACGCGTTTCCGGCTGCAACTGGTCCAACGCTTACTTCGTGGGCGATCAGCA
>JBNARN010000007.1:0-35728 GCA_049718365.1 Candidatus Bathyarchaeales archaeon | reverse complement strand
CGTTTGATAAATCGGATTTCGCCTATGCGTTATGCACTTGATTTCTATGACTGGCTGCTGCCTCACCTTGTCAACTATCCCAGTTAAGTCAAGGAAGGGTCCTTCCGACGCCTTTTCCTTGGTGATCCTACCTTCAAGCACTATTTCGCAGTCTTTGGGGACTTCCAAGTCGATGGTTTTACATTTGACCAGCTGGGTTCTCTCCAGCGCGTTAGCCATGCCCAGCTCGTCGACACCCATCGGCAGCGATGTTGCCGCTGCAAGGAGAACGGCGGTTGAGTTGCCTATGCATATGGCTATGTCAAGTTCTCCGCCAGCCTTCTTAAGCGCCGTGTCTGTGCCTCGGTTCTCAACGATGCGAGCTACAAAACGCGTTTTGTCAAGCAGCATTAGCCTGTGGAAGCACATGTTTCGGGCTTTAAACTCGGGGTCGCGGACTATAGCTACGGCTGATGCTATGTATTTTCCGCCGTCTTTCTCCGTATAACGCATAATCGGCAGCTTCGTCAAATCCACATTTTTCTCGACGACTTCTTGGCATTCGCCTTTCTCCACAAGCTCAGGAGGCTCAGGGTGCTCTATGGCGTTGGATAACGTATGCAGCAGCTGCGCTTTGTTTATGCCTAAAGCGCGGGCTATCAGCTCTTTCGAAGACACAAGCCCAGCGACGACGGGTATGCTGGATTCTTTAACTTTCTCGAAGAACACGGGTTTTTCGCCGAGCGCCTCAATTATCCCAGCCATCTCATACTCAGTTGACACAGGCTTGCTTATGTGAATTAATTCGCCGCTTGCACGAAGCTGCTCCAAAAAACTTCTAAAACCCAAACCTAAATCAGCCCTCTTTCCATAATAGGCTCAATTCTCTTATAGCCTTTTAACTCCAATCTTGGTTCGCAGCACCTCGAAGCCTTCTTTTTCGATGGCTCGCGCAACCTTCTCCTGCAGTTCCTTGCCCGGCGTGAGCGCCACCATGCAGCCGCCGCCTCCGCCGCCCGTGAGCTTCGCGCCCAACGCGCCTTGCGCCCTAGCCAAATCAACCAGAAAATCCAGTTCCTTGCAGGAAACTTCAATCTCCTGCAGTAAACGGTGATTCTCATTCATTAACTCGCCGACTTTTCTTAGGTTAAGCTCCTCAAGCGCCTTCTTCGCCGCGAAAGCCAAAGCTTCTGCCTGCTTGAACAGTGCATCGTATTTCTGCGGGTTTTTCTTTTTTCTTTCCGCGACACCCTCCACCATGGCCTTGGTGTTTGCCACGATTCCCGTGCTTCCAATGACGATTTCAACGGGCTTCTGTATGCTTAAGCGCTCAATTATGTTCGGGCCGCCAGCCATGTTCCTCTTGAACCAGAGCAAGCCGCCGTAGGTGGCCGCGGTGTTATCAATGCCCGACGGGTTTCCGGCATAAGCCTTCTCAGCTTCGTAGGCGATTTCATTAATTTTTTCATCTGACAAGCTTAGGCCAAATTCTTCGGATATGGCTCTGGCGATTGCCACGCTGCTTGCTGCTGAAGCGCCGAGTCCGCTGAAACCTGGAAGCGACCCGCCAAGCCAAATGCTGAATGCTGCAGCTTTGGGCTCGAGTCCCATTGTTTTAAGCATGCGTTCTATGGATTCTATCTGCTGCGCTTTCTTTTCTTCCGTATAACCCTTTGAGCCTCTTCTTTCATCCTTGATGGTTATGCCGCCAGGCGTTTTCTTTACTTCCGCCTCTGTTGTTGAATCAATTGCTGAGACAATGCCGGGAACACCGTGAACAACAAAGTGTTCTCCGAACAAGATTACTTTGCCGAAACCATAACCTTTTCCCATTACATAACACCCTTTTTTTGAGAATAGCTATGTGCAGATTAGATAAAAACGTTCTTTCAACTGCAGCGGTTCAGTTGAAAGGTTTTTTGTAAGAGTAAAGCCGTTGCCATCAATTACCACGTTTGAACGCGGAACCTCGATCGTATTGTTGACGTTTCCAGTGAAAGTGTAAAGCTCGCTAATACGACGAAGAGGCGCTAAAGGAGGATCAATGCTTCCGTCACTTCGTATGCAGACCGGCGTGGAAGTTCAAGAAGAGACATGAAATTAGCTTCTACCCAATTAATCAAACTGCCTCCGGCTACAATTGACAAAAGAGGCACCAAAACCAAAGCAGCAACCAACAGAGCCCTCTTTTCCACAAGTAACCCTTTACTTAACGTAGGTTCTATGCCGATAAAAGGGTTTTGTTAAGATTAACAAAGGTCATATTTGGCGGCTATTAGAAATTCATTGCAGAAACCAGTAGAGGGTCTACTCGGCGACTGCACGGCATCGGTCGGAATATCAGGCCTTTATCATTATGAGAAGCATTTTGAACCTTGCCACTGCGGATAGCGCATGAGGCTTGTTGGCGGGCATTAAGGAAGTTCACCCTTCTTTAATCTAACAGGTTTTCCCGAGATAATTACTTCAGCCTCGCCTTCAAGAACATAAACCAGCGCGTCATAAGGCGCCGTGTGCTCGCTCAACCCTTCACCTTGATCAAAAGCAAAAAGAGTCACGGTTCCTGCTTCCTTGTCGAGTAGAGTGCGGCTTACCACCGAATTTGGTTGATAAGCAATTAACCCAGCTAAATCTACCGCGCGAGCAGCAAGCGTCTCAATTTTTCCAATGTTTTTGTCTGCACTCATCAGTTTATACTCCAGGTTTAAACAAAGAAGCCTCACCGTATTTTTGCCTTTCTCAACACTTAGCGTTTATCATGGCCTAGAAGCAAGAGGCAGCAGGGGCTTTCACGCTTTTACAGGTTTAGCCAGATTTTTCCCCGTTAGATACGAAATCCAACGAAATCGAATTAACACAGTGCCGAACATTCTTTTTTGTGTAGCCTTCGCCGACGAAAACATGGCCCAGATGTGCGCCGCAATTGGCGCAGATAATCTCCGTGCGGCGTCCATCGGCGTCTGGAACACGCTTCACAGCGCCTGGAATTTCATCGTCGAAGCTGGGCCAGCCACAGCCGGGGTTAAATTTGTCTTCAGAACGGTAAAGTGGAGCGCCACATCTTTTGCAGATGTATGTGCCGCGTTCCCAAAAGTCGTTGTACTTGCCAGTGAAGGGTTCCTCTGTGCCCTTGTGTATTATTACGTATTCTTCTTCTTTGGTTAACTTTCTATACTTCGCTTCTTTTTCCGCCAAGTACCTCACCAATCATTTCAAATTTTATTCGAGCACATGGTGGATAAATAACTTTGCAGAATGCCAGCTATAGACGCGGCAAACTGCTTGTTCAGTCGCCTTGTGTGTTGAAACTGCAGATTTATATGCAGGAAACAGGCAAAATTAGTTCGGATGTAACGCTTAATATGCAGTTTTAGAGAGAGGAAACAACGTTATGAAGCATGTTAAAATCACGGCGTTTGATTGCCCGGACGCTTGGTTTCAAGCGTTAAGCCGCATCTGGCATGAAGGGGACTCTTTTCAGGTTGGTTATGGTTCAGAGATTACAGAAACCAAAAAGCTCAATTTGACAATAGAAATCACTCATCCGGAAACTAGGCCATTAGTGAGCGATAAGGCGCCTTGCGACATCAAGTATGTCCAGGGTTATGCCCTTGAGTATTTGTGGTGTGGCGAGAAGCAAGAGGATGAAACTTACACCTATGGCAGCAGGCTCAACTATCCTGTAAACCAGATAGAAGAGGCAATAGAAAGATACGTGCAGGAGCAGCGGGATAGGCAAGTCACGCTTGTCATCCGATTGCCAGAGGACATAAAGAAGACTATAGGCGCTAAAAGGCATGAGCCGCCCTGCTTAAGCCTTATAGACACGGAGATTCTGAATGGAAAAATGCATTTAACATGCTATTTCAGGTCATGGGACGCATACGCGGGCTTGCCTGCCAACATCGCTGGACTGCAGCTTTTCAATGAAGCCTTTGTGAAAGAAATCAACCGACGCGGCAATCTCTCCTTGGAGACGGGCAAGCTAATTTTTCACTCAAAGAACTGCCATATCTACCAGCGGCAATTCAAGCTTGTGGAGGAGTTGCTTAAACCTAAGAGTAGCGGCAAAACAGCGCGAATTGCGAAGACAATCGTGGAAGCCTCAGAAGACGCGGATAAGAAAAGCGGTTGCAGATGAGGGGCGTTTGGTTTGAGCGATTTGGTTAGAGTTAGAAAATGGGAAGAATTTAAACGGCTAGTCGCCGAGCTGAAACCGACCTCGCTTGTCTATAGCATAGACCAGAACGCCATGTCAAAGACAAAAGAGCCCACAGCGCTGAGGCTGATTCTTCTCGCCACAGGCGGCTACCACGTTTACATCGATTTCCCAGGCGAAGGCGAAAATAGATTAAGAGAGACGGGAATCCCAATACATCGAGACAAAAATGGAAACCGCTACCTAGAAGACGAAGACATAATAGCCTTTATAAAACAGCAGTTTGGCGAGAACCTGCAAGTATTCTCGTTTTGGACAACCTAAGAAGCACCCTTCAGCTTTTCAAGCCTTTTCCTATTTGCAACCTGGATTTTGTCTCAGAAACAAAGGCTCTTCTTCCGCATTTGACTGCAAAAAAATAAAGAAAGGATGAGAAGCTCTTAATAGGAGGGCATCCCGCCCATACCCATGCCCATGCCGCCTGGAGGCATCCCTGACGGCGCCGGGGCGCCCTTTCCTTCGCCTTTAATGGATATCAAGTCGTCAATCTTCAGTATCATGTTTGCTGCTTCAGTTGCCGACTTAATCACTTGCTGCTTCACTCTGAGCGGCTCGAGAACTTGGAGCTCAAGCATATTCTTGATTTTGCCAGTGGTCACTTCTATGCCGAAATGAATGTTTTCTGATTTTTCATGTTCAGCTCTCAAAGATACCATCGTGTCAATTGGGTCTAATCCAGCGTTTTCAGCCAGAGTTAACGGAATGGCTTCTACTGCGTCTGCGAAAGCCTCTATGGCCAACTGCTCGCGGCCACCCACCTTCGGAGCGTACTTACGCAACTGACGAGCAACCTCAGCCTCCGGCGCACCGCCACCAGCAACAATCTTACCATCCTCAATAGCGTTTCTGACGACGCACAAGGCATCATGCAACGAACGCTCAGCCTCATCAACAACATGCGGTGAGGCGCCTCTGATAACGATTGTAACAGCCTTCGGATTCTTGCATTCGCGCACATAGATGAGTTTGTCGTCGCCTATTTTGACCTCTTCAACCGTCTTGGCTTTTCCAAGCGCGTCGGCGGTTAAGTCCTTGATGCTGGCCAATATCTTGCCGCCTGTGGCCTTTGCCAGCTTCTCCATGTCGCCGCTGCTTACGCTTTTGACTGCAAGAATGTTTTTCTTAGCTAAGAAGTGCAGCGCCAAATCGTCAATGCCTTTCTCGCAGAATAGGACGTTTGCGCCTGTCTTGCTGACTTGCTCAACCATCTCTTTCAGCATACGTTCTTCTTCGTCTAGGAACTGCTTCATCTGCTCAGGCGATTCAATGTTGATTTTAGCGTCAAACTCGGTCTTTTCTATTTCAAGCTTAGTATTAAGCAAGGCTATTTTCGCGTTTTCAACGAGCTTAGGCATCTGAGAACTGGCAACTTCTTTATCAATAACTATGCCTTTGATAAGCTCTGTTTCCTCCAAGCTTTTGCCGTGCTTCTTAACGACCTTGATTAGGTCGATGTCTGCTTTATACTTGCCATCGGCTTCTTCAGCCACTTGCTTAACCGCGTCAACAACCAGTTTGGCGAAATGATCAACAGCCACATTGACGGCTTTGCTGGACAAAGTGGTTGCTGCAACTTGGCGCAGCGTCTTGTCATCAGCTATTTTTACTTGGATAGCGATTTTTTCTAAGACTTCCTGCGCTTTCTCGCTGGCTTTCTTGAAGCCGTCGATAATCACGATTGGATGCACATTCTTGTTCAGCAATTCCTCTGCTTTGGCAAGTAACTCGCCAGCTAAGACCACCGCGGTTGTGGTGCCGTCTCCAACTTCGTTGTCCTGTGCCTTTGCGACTTCTACAAGCATCTTTGCCGCTGGATGCTGCACATCAAGCTCCTTCATTATGGTTGCGCCGTCATTCGTTATGGTAACGTCACCGAAGTTTGTAACCAGCATCTTGTCCATGCCGCACGGCCCCAGCGAGGTTTTGACGGCCTCAGCCACTATCTTCGCGGCCATTATGTTGTTTTTTTGGGCTTCACGCCCCGTGGTTCTACCTGTGCCTTCTTTCAGCACTATAACTGGAACTGTTCCTCCACCTACAGACATTTCTTTTTCACATCTTTTCCTTTTTAACGCATAAGCGTTGAATTATAAACGCAACACTTAACCCATTGATATAAGTGTTTCTTACATTATGCTACTTTGAGAATATTGTAGCCAGAGGCTTTGCGCAGCCTATTCATAACCGCCAAGCCTAAACCCTCCGTTGGAACAGCCTCGGCAATTATTATGCCCACGTCTTCCTCATCGAATTCTCTTAACAGGCTGAACAGGTTCTGTGCAATTGCTTCCAAGTTAAAGCGGCTGCCGAGAGACTTGACAACATCAGCCTCATAGCTGGATATTGTCTCATCAGTAGCTAACACGCCCACTTTAACGCCTTTAAGCCTGTAAGACACGGTCAACTCTTTTATTTTGGCGATGACCGCGGGAATCGCACCTTCCACAACAATCATCTTGGCGTTCGGCGCATAATGCCGGTGCTTCATCCCTGGCGACCGCGCTTTTTCAACAGGCAAATCTTCCTCGGCCACCACAAAAGGGTGAAGCCTCACATCGCCAAGAACTTTTCTCAGCGCTTCAAAGGGTGTGCCGCCTGGACGAAGAACCTGAGGAGGATCGACACTCAAGTCTAAAACGGTGGATTCCACGCCTATGCGTGTGGAGCCGCCATCCAAAATCGCGTCAATTCGCCCATTAAGATCAGCAAGAACATGCTCCGCGGAGGTTGGGCTAGGTTTCCCAGCGAGGTTTGCGCTGGGCGCGGCAATAGCACATTGGCTTTCACGGATCAACGCTAGAGCGACCGCGTGTTGTGGCATTCTGATGGCGACTGTGTCTAATCCTGCAACAGTCACGTCAGGAATGCGCTGTGAGCGTTTAAAAATCAAGGTTAAGGGTCCGGGCCAAAACTGCTGCATTAGCAGCTCAGCCTTTGGCGGAACATGCTCTGTTAATTCATGAACGGTGCTTATGTTTTCAACGTGGACTATGGGCGGGTTGTCTAGTGGCCGATTTTTTGCTTTAAACAGCGCTAAAACAGCCTCGGGGTTCAATGCGTCTGCGCCTAAGCCGTAGACTGTCTCTGTAGGAAACGCTACTAAACCGCCTTTTCTGATGATGTCTGCTGCAGCTTGCACTTTTTTGAGGCTTGGCCTATGAGGGTTAACCTTTAACACAAGAGTCTGCTTCATTCTTCAGTAGCCTACCGTCAACATATAATGCATAAGACGGAAGTAACTTGTTAAGTATTCCCTTAAATAGGCAGCCTTCTTAGACAATGTAGTAATCTATAACTTTTTTCAGGCTTTTCGGCGGGTCATATGTGGCTGCAAAGCTTTTTAAGAGTTTGATTATTGCTGGCTGGGAGCGGGCGATATCTGTTAAGCTGATTAAGCCTAAAAGGCGGTTTTTGTAAATTACCGGGAGTCTTTTTATTTTTTTCTGGAACATCAGCTGCAAAGCCTCTTCCAAACTCATGTCAGGCGTAACAACTTCCAGCGGACTCGACATGACTTCTTTAACTGTGGTCTCCTTTGGATTTTTACCTTCTACGATTACGCGCTTCAGCAGGTCTCTTTCCGTTATTATGCCTATGGCTTTTCCTTTTCTAAGCGCAATAACGCAGCCTATCTCGTATTTGTTCATAACGTCAGCTGCTTCTTTAACCGAGGCATTCTCGTCTATGGTTATGACGTCCATTGTCATTACGTCATCAACGCGCAGCGAAACCTCAGCTTTGCCGTCATTTGCCTGCGGCATCGAAACCATCAGTTATTAAGCTTTGAATCCGAATATATAAGCTAACTACAGCGAAAATCAGTAGGTGAAATTCATTTTTTGAGTTCAAGCACAACAGAAGTTTCAATTTGCCGCTCAGGGATTTTCCAGTACTTTCTGAGGAGCCTATCCTTCTCGTCTTTTGTCACCAAACAGAAGCCATGTTTCTCGTAGAAGCGGATAGCCCAGTAGGCTGCTTCCCAAGTTCCCACAAGAACCCTGGAGGTTACGGCTAAACTGAGAAGATGCCTAAGCAGTTTCGCTCCGATGCCTCTTCTTTGGCGATTAGTAAGCACATATGCATGCCTAATCAAAGTGACATCATTAGCGGGTTGGATGCCCATAACAGCCACCAAAGCGCCGTTTTCCACCCAACCATAGAATTCCACGCCGCTTTCAATCTCTTCTTGAAGCTCGGCGGCTGACATGTAGGGCTCCTTCCATCTATCCGCGGGGATTACGCCGCGGTAAGCCGCGGCAGCATCATTAATAACGTGTAGGGCGTCTTTGAAATCGGCAGGTTGCAATTTGCTTATCATTTGTTTTATCTACCATAGAAGGACGCGCTAAGAGATTAGGCAGAACCCGCTGCAGCCTCTTTTTCACTTCCCGCTCGAAGAACCTTCTCTAATAAACGCATAAAAAACGCCTGTGCTTGCATTTCACTAAGCTTCTCCAGATAAACGGAAACTAGGGCGATTTTTTCCTTCTTAGCGGCAACGTATTCAGCGAACATACGAGCTGAAACCGCATGCTTATCGCCTAAAAGCACTGATGACGTGGCTGGCCCAAGCAAATCTTTGGGTTTGGGAACTGCGACCGCAAGGGTTCCCATTCTATCTTCTTTTTCGCTCAGCATGATTAGGCAAGAGTTTTTGGCTTCAACATAAACAGCCAGAAAACGCGTGTCACGCTCTATTAATTCTTCTTTTACTACTTTCGCACGCTCCATCGAGCCGTTCTCCATTTACTATTTATAGTTTAATGAAGTTCACTATTTAGCATTTTCAAGAAACGAGGCAGTATGATGGAAGAAAAACGCGCTGAAGCCGTCTTGCAGATACTGCAGCAAACCTTTCCGATGCCAAAGTGGGCAAGCACACAGTGTAACCCATTTGAAATCTTGATTGTGACGATTATATCGCAGAATACTGCTGACCGGAACACTGCAAGAGCTTTCGAACGGCTCTCGAAGCGTTTCGAAATCAAGCCCGAAGTGCTGGCGAACGCAGAGCTCAGCCAGATTGAAGAAGCCTTACGCGTGGCTGGCCTATACAGGAACAAGGCTAAAACAATAAAGTCTGTTTCAAGGATAGTCGTTGAGAAATTTCACGGCGCAATGCAGCAGATATTGTCACAGCCTCTTGAGGAAGCAAGAAAAACGCTTATGGCGCTTCCCGGAGTGGGACCGAAAACAGCTGATGTTGTCTTGCTTTTCTCGTCAAGACAGCCTACAATCCCAGTGGATACGCATGTCAATCGCGTGGCGAAGCGGCTTGGCTTCGCGCCAGCAAACGGTGATTACGAGGCGGTACGCTTGTCGCTCCAATCGCTTTATAATCCGCGCGATTATTTGGCTGTTCATGTACTGCTGATTGCGCATGGCAGGCGATATTGCAAGGCTCGGCGGCCGCTATGCAAGCAGTGCCCCGTGAGAATGTATTGCCCTTCAAAAGGAATATGGGATAAGAATGATTAAACTGCCTGAAGCAGTCCAAGAGTATTTCCCTTACACGAGCGTGCGCCCTCACCAAGACCAGTTCATAAAAACTGTTTACGACGCTGTTAAAGAGCAACGTTCTGTTCTCATCGAGGGAAGCAACGGCTTAGGCAAAACCATCTCGGCGCTTTCTGCCTGCCTCCCCGTCGCAGTTGAAAAAGACTTGAAGATACTTTATGTGGCGCGGACCCACAGGCAACATGAACGCGTAATAGAAGAATTAAGAGCAGTGTGCAAAAAGCATGGGGTTTCAGGCGTGTCTCTTCGCGGGCGCAATCAGATGTGCCTTAACACTTTTGCTTCAAAAAGCGCATCTGACGCGAGGTCACTCATGGAAGTTTGTGAGCTTTTAAAGGCAAAAGGCCGATGCCAATATCATAGGTCACCCGAGGAGCAGACATACGAGTATCTGCAGCTTCAGCATCAGCTGGCCACGCGACCTTACAAGGCATCGGAGATTCAAAGAGTATGCCGAAAAAAGAGGTTATGCTCCTACGAACTCGTCAAGGCATCATTGCCAGATATAACCGTTATCGCGCTAAGCTACCTTTACGTTTTCGACCCCGTTATCCGCACAGCATTCTTCAAAAATCTGGATTCTCAACTTCAGAAAACCATCTTAATTGTGGATGAAGCACACAATTTGCCTGAAACAGCCATTGACATAGCAAGCAGCAGCCTATCCCTCTTCGTTCTGAAGCAGGCGGAGCTTGAAGCAGCAAGATACGAAAATAAGGATGTTGCAGCCTTCGTGAATTTTTTCAGAAAAGAAATTGAAAAAATGACGGAAAAAATAAGGCATGAGGAAATAATCTCGCCTGAAGCGCTTATAGAAATTATACAAAAAGAGGGAAGCGTATCTAATCCGCGAGACTTCTTCGAGCATATGCACGAGGTAGGCAGCTCCATTAGGCGAAGCTTGCTGGCTGAAGGCAAAAATCCGCGTTCTTACATTCACGGAATGAGCGAATTTCTACTCCGCTGGCTGGAAACCTTAGGCGACGACTCCTACATTAACGTGGCAAGCAGATACACGACCAGAGAAAACGTGAAAACCGCCAAGCTGGAGATAGTTGCGCTGGATCCAGCAAAAGTCACCGCGCCAGTTTTTTCATCCACCTACGCTAACGTCATCATGTCAGGCACTCTTCAGCCCCTGCAGGCCTACGCGAAAATGACCAAGCTCCCAGAAGACACGGTGCACTGCGTTTTGCCTTCACCGTTTCCCAAGGAGCACGTGCTCTCAGTTGTTTGCCTCGGCGTAACCACCGCCATGGAAAAAAGAACACGAGACATGTACCAGACAATCATAAAAAGGATAACGGAAGTAGTGCAGAACACGCCAGCGAACACAGGAATTTTCGCCGCTTCATTCGATGTTCTAAACGCGCTTATTGCCGAGGGATTAGAGAACGCGCTGAACAAGCCGCTTTTCTACGAACGCAGAGGGATGAGCTCTAAAGCTAACGAAAAAATGGTAGCTGAATTCAAAGCCTGCGGTAAAGGTGACGGCGCCGTATTCCTAGGCGTTCAAGGCGGCCGCACTTCAGAAGGCGTGGATTTTCCAGGCAACCAGATGAATTCAGTTATAATTGTAGGCGTTCCATACGCAGAGCCTACTCCGAGAGTGAAAGCTCAAATCGAGTATTACGAAAAATGTTTTCCTAAATTGGGCAGAGAATATGGTTACGTTCTTCCCGCAATGAAAAAAGCCGCTCAAGCGGCTGGAAGGCCGATAAGAACTTTGGATGACAGGGGAGCCATAGTTTTCTTGGACTATCGCTTTGCTACAAATTACTGCCGCAGCTTTCTACCTTCATGGATAACGGATGGATTGAAGATTTTGCCCTGTAAAGATGAAGTTCTCGCACGGGAAATTCGCGGCTTCTTCAAACTTTAACCTGCGTCGAAGCCGCTTAGCCCTCAAAAGGGTGCGCTTCCTTGAAGCATTCGTTTAGTCGCACCTTGCCGAAGGCAACAGTCACCGGGGTCTTCGAAACTGGTGTGAGAACTTTCAATGTTTTTCGCTTATGATCAAATTCGTGCATGATGCCGATGCCCAAAAATTTACGTTGAGAACCATACAGCCCCAATAATAAGCCTCTTTCCGCGCCCTGCTTGATTTTCAAAGCAGTCTTTTCTTCCAGCTTCAGCTGGTTCAAAGGTATAGACTTAACTTTCGCACCAGTCAAATACTTCGCGTAGCTCATCTCTCGCAGGTTCCTGCGTTTCTCGGGGCTTCGCGGCTTGACAGCGGAAGAAGATTCTACTACAATCTTCCTGAGTGCTGCAGTTTCAAGTAACGGTTCCAGCTCATTTTTCTGTTGAATGCAGAAAATCACGTCTGGCTCAATAGCCTTAGCCAATTGAGCTTTGTACGCCACAGCGTCTTCGCCTTCAACCCAACCGTCAGTATTCACAACCACAAAATCAGCTGCCTTATCCAGAAGCTCTGATTTCATTAAAGCTAAACCTTCAATCGTTTCATTTACTGCTCCGCTAGGAGATGTGGCTCCCACGAAAAAGGCGTTTTCCGCCTTTAAGCCGTACAGTTCTATGAGCGGTTTATCTACGAATGCATACGCAACCGTGCAAGGTGGGCCTATGTCAGATTGCCCTAAATCTCCATCCAAAATTGCAACCTTATTTTTCGCGTTGACCAAATTATTTACGAGATAGGTGCAGAAACTGGTTTTTCCAGAGTCAGCCTTACCCATAACTAGGGCAACCACAGGCTTTTTCTGGAACCCCATAAGCACTTTAACAGCGTCTGCCCATGAAGCTGGAACAGTGTTGCCGTCAACTTCTTCAACACTTGCATTTTCGCCTAATGAAACGTCAAAAACAGCATTTTCCGTGACAAAAAAGGGAAGCTGTTTGCCTTCTCGAATCACAATCCTGCGGTTATCTTTGACCTGGAAACCTAATACTTCTGCTTTCCCAGATACAAGCAACACGGCCGCTGGTCCAGCGGCTAACAGCGTCTTGCCCTTTTCAACTGTTTGCTTCAACATTTTTCCTCCTTGGGTATACGTGCCCTGCTCTTCCAGCTATGCGTATGGCGGAAGCTATATCTTTAATGCATCGCCTATGAGTATTTTCCTTGAAAGAGCGCGTTGTTCCAGCCTCACTGACCACTTCCAAAACCGCTTCAAGCGGCAGAGCTTCGTCTAAAAGTTCTAAGAGCGGTTTGTACGCGGCTACGCCGCTGCCTATTTTTATGGTTACCTCGGTGAAGGATAAATCAACGGTTTTTATGATGCCCTTGATTTTTGCTGTTACTTCATAGGCGCTGAAGCAGTTTTCGGTTTCAGTAACTTTCCCGTCGGCTATAACGGCTACGCCGAAAACTTCGCCTGGGTCGACGCCTATAACTATTTTTTCGTAGGCTTCTTTGCCTTGAAGAATTTTCTTCACTTCATCTGCCATGATGTCTGGCTCAGTTTCAGCGTCATAAACCAACACTTTTTGATGGTTTACGCGATGTTTTTCCTTTGCCGTGGTCAGAACTACTGAAACTTCCGCGGGCACATCTTCGCCTGGAATCAAACTTATGAAGGGTATATTCTTTTCCTTCAACTTGTTTACTATAAAGAAGTAGGCTTTCCCCGAAACTGTAGCAACCGCAACCTTCGCTTTCATACGAACTTCCTAATTCTTTTTGATATTACAGGGGTGATGGCGCTTGCGTAATTCTATTCTTAGCCTATTAATTTAGCTCGCCTAGACTATATGTTCCTTTTTGTTGCTTTAGCTAATAAGCACGCTTCTATTGAATACTTTTTTATGCGCCTACCGTGGGTTGCTCTTCTTCCTTGGCGGCTTCTCCAAATATCCGTTTCAACTCTTTCTTCATAATCGAAATGTCATGGCTTAACCCGAAGTAATCCGCAAAATAGTCAGTCGTCCGCAGGCTCATGGAGCGCCCGCTTCTTTCAGTTGCAACCAAACCCATATCTTTCAAAAGCTTTATGTGACCGTAGGCATGTTGCCCGCGCACCTGGATTACTCGTTTCTGAGTAACTGGCTGCCTATACGCGATGTAGGCAAGCGTTTTCAGCGGCCCAGCAGATAACAGAGGCTTGTTGACGAGTTTCTTAACCAACGGCGTAAATTCCGCTTTTAACTGCAAAACATAGCGCTCATCTTTTAGCTCCAAAATTTCAAGCGCCGTATTTCGCGACGAATATTCCTGCATTAGCGTCTTAAGGTATTTTTTAGTTTTCTGTTGAGACCGCGTGTTTAAAACTGAAGATAACTCGGTAAGGCTTAAGGGGCGGCCTGCAACATACAAGGCGGCTTCAAGCAACTTTAGGCAACGTTGCGTTTTCTCTGCTTCTTGCGCTGGCTTGCTCTCGTCCTTTGTGCTAGACGTTTGTTCTCTCGTCTCCTGCAATGTTCAGGTTCCCCATCGCTATGTATATTTCTTCTGTCGCTTCATCTTGCCATAGACTTATTTTTCCTTCTTGCGCCAGAAACAGGAGCAGAATGAATGTGCGAATCGCTTCTATGCGCGTCACCCCTTTTATAAGGGATGAAAACTCGATTATGCCTACACCTTTTACTTTCTCGCAGAGAAGAGCATACAGCTTCTCCATCTGCATCTCAATTTCCATCAAAAAGAGGTCCAGCTGAGGCATCAAGTCAGAGACGGCGGGTAGAACAGGCTGCGCAACAACTTTATCCAAACTCGGCAGTTTTTCTCCCTTCAGTACGTCGTCTAAAACTTCCAGTAAATGCTGAATGGTTGTTGATGTAAACTCATGTCTCAAAGGCAGGAACAGAGGCGGCGGAACAAAATCTTGCGGTGCCTTCGGCGGCGCAGGCGGCTCCTGAAGAGTAAGCAGGAGTTTTGACTTCATTAGATAGATAAGCGCTGAAGAATCCAAGGCTACGCCGGAGGCGCGGAAATCCACTTTGCCTGTTCTTTCCATTTCCAAGAGAAATGAAGTAAGCAGGTAAGCGATGTTCACGTTCCAAGGCGTCAGCTTTTCAAGCTTGCTGATTTCGAAGAGGATGTTCCATGGAGGTCTCAGATAAAACGGCTTTTTTGTCACTGTTGCCATTTAGGTCGTTGCCTCCAAGAACTTAGCGGAGATAACGTTTGAAACGCCGTTTTGCCCATATACGCCGTAGACCTTTTGAGCTTTATTCACAAGCTCAGGCTTTAAGGTGATTACTATAAACTGCGTTTTCGCAGACTCTTCCAAAAGCACCTCGGCAAGTTTTGAGACGTGAAAAGCGTCCAAGTGCGCATCTATTTCATCGAGAATATAGAATGCCGCAGGTGTAAACTCTTTCAAGGCGAATATGAAAGCAACCGCGGAAAGAGAGCGCTCGCCACCGCTTGCACCGCTAACAACTATGGAGGGCTTGGTGGGGAACTGGACAATCATGTCTATGCCCCCTTGAAACGGCTCCTCTGGGTTTTCAAGCTTCAGGAAGGCAGAGCCTCCTCCGCTTAGCTTCGAGAAGTAAGTCTGCAAGTTCAAGTTAATTTTTTCGAAAGCTTCCATGAAGACTTTGCGTTTCTTAGCTTCGATTTCATCCATGAACTTTACTATGGCCTGTTTTTCTCTTTCAAGCTCATTCAAACGCAGAGATAACTCTCGATATCTCGAGATCTGCTCTTCATAATGCGACAGGGCAAGCTGGTTCACAGCGCCGATTCTTTCAAGTTCAAACCGCATCATTTGAACTGTGGTCTCGGCTTCTTCAACCTGTTTCTCATTAACCGCTAAAGGCTGCTCATACCCAAACTGCCGCAGTTGGCTCTGATATTGCTGAAGCTGCAACTGACATGTTTGCACGCTAAGCTGCAGCTGATTTAGAAGCCGGTCAGCTTGCTCATACTCCGCGTCTAACACGCGAAGTTCATTGTCGATTGCGTCTATTTGGGCAGTGAATTTTTGTGCTTCCTCTTTTGCCGAGAAAACCGCCTTAGACAGCTCAACTCGACTCTTTTCCAGCTCCGCGATTTCTTGCTTGAGCGCTTCACGTTCCTGGAGAGCTTCAGCCACTTCCTTCTCAACTTTCCGTTGTTGCTGCTCAACCTTCGACAGCTGAATCTTAGCGTTTTTATATGCAACTCGCAATACGTTTTCAAATTGAGATTGGAGAGTAGAAATTTCGGTTTGAATGGTGCTTAAATTCTGGCGTAGAGCAATTATCTCCTCTGCAAGCTTATCGCGTTTTACTTCCAATTCCTGAATGTGGCTGATGTCTGTTTTCTTTCTTAAAGCTGCAAGTTCGAGTCGGAGCTTTTTAATTTCCTTTTGAATGGCGCTTCGCTCAGACTTGTACAGTGCCATCTGGGTTTTACCCGATTCGATGTCTTTTCCAAGTTTTTCGCAGTACCGTTCAATTTGCCTAACGTTTTTTTCGGTTCGAACCACATTATGTTTTACTCTATCTATTTCCCTATCAAGAGTAACTATTGATTCGGAAAGGCGGGCAATCTCAATTTTTGTCCGTTCAATCTCCTCTTCAAAAGCAGCTATGTCACTATCTCTCTTGGAAAGATGCTGCTGAAGCGCTTTCACCGCTTCATCAAGGCTTTTGATGGCGTTTTCGCTTGGAATAATCTTGGAGAAGTCGATGGGCGCACGGTAGTAGCCGCTTTCAAAGGCGCCGCCAGCCTCGTAAAGGTTGCCGTTAACGGTTACTGCGCGGTAGCCTTCGCTTGCAAGTGCAACTCCGATTTTGTCATTAGAAACGACTAATGTGTCTCCAAAAACATAGTTAACAGCCGGTTCATAAGTCCGTGCGCACTTCACGAAAGCTGAAGCAACACCGTTGACGCCTTGCCTCTCAGGAATTTTTATAGATTTAGGCGTCATAGCTCCCTGAAGTGGGATAATCTTTATTCTTCCAAGCTTCATCCGCTTCAGCGTTTCTGTGCATGTGAACGCTGCGTCAATATCCTTGACGACCAAGGCGTTTAGCCAGCCAGCCGCCGCCGCAGCTATCGCTTTCTTATAGGCGCCATCGACCTTGATTAGGTTGCGCAGTCGCCCGTAAACTCCAGTTATCGCGCCTAACTCGCTTAGCTCTTCTATGCTTCTCAAAGCTTTTTCTTCAGCCGCGATGGTTTCGGCCAGTTCGCGCTGCGTAACAAATTCTATAACGGCTTCTTTAGCCGAGCTAGCAATCTTGTCTGCTTCAGAAATTTCCTTTAAAATAGCTTCTTTTTGAGCTATCTTTCGCTCAAGCGTTTGCTCTAGATTCTTAAGCTGCGCTTTCTGTTCCTGTTGAACTTTATCAAGCTCAGCCAAAGAATGCTCAATTTCCGAAATCGTCGCGATAAATCTCTCTTTCCGCTCGTTAAGTTCCCTAAGTCTTCTTGCACTAAGCTGAACAGCAGTTTTTTCCTTCAAATACTCCGATCTCAAAAGAGCAAGTTTCTTGTATTGCGCATCTATTTGTATTTCAAGCTGGCGGATTTTCTTGCTGTTTTCGTCTAAGCCGCCCCAAAGCTGCGCGGTTTCCCGCGCCAGAGCTTCATGTTCAGCCTCTTTTGCTTTTATTTCAGCCTCAAGCTTTTCATACTCGGCGCGTGCCTTTCGTATTCTTAATCGATTTTCCCGTATTTCCTTTCCAATAGACTGATGCTGCTCTGCGTTGTTTTCTCTTATTCTTTTTAGGCTTTCAAGATTTGCCTGCCCAGAACTAATCTTAGACGTAAGCTCCGTTAGCTTAGATCGTAATTCACCGATTTTTATCTGCACTTTAAGAACTTGCGAGCCGCCTTCTTCAACAATTTCAGCGCTAAGTTTTCGCCATTCTCCTTCAACATCGTGCCTTTTGGCTCTCTGAGCGTTGCGGAGCTCCCGGAGCTTCTCAACTTTGCTTTTGACTTTATCGATTTGCGCGGAGGTTTCTTCGATCTTTTTGTTTAGCTGGAGGATTTCATGGGAAATTTTGACTGCTTCAAATTTTTTGATTTCGCTTTGAATGAAATTGTATCTTAAAAGTTGGTTGCGTTCCCGTTCCAGGTCGTCCACTCGCCGCTGAACTTCATCTATTCTGCCCATGGCGGTGCGGATTGAGATGTCTGCTGCTCGCAGCTTCTCTTCGGCCTCCGCCTTTTCAGCGTCATACTGAGCAATGCCGATAAGATCTTCGATGATTTTTCTGCGCTCAAAGGGGTTAATGTCAGTCAAACGTGTTATAGTTCCCTGAGGAATTATATTTTGGCTAACGCTGCTTATGCCGGCGACGGAGAGAATTTCCAGTATCTGTGTTCGCGAAACTCTTCGACCGTTAAGCCTGTAAACGCTTTGTCCGTTTCTGTAAACTTCCCTTGAAACCGTGACTGTAGCGGTGTCAACGGGCATTACGCCATCTGAATTGTCAAATTGAAGCGTCACCTTAGCCATTCTTGCCCGTTCTAAACCTGCTTTCTCCGAGCCGTGAAAAATAAGCTTAGTCGCGCTTTCAGCTCGAAGCCTTCTCGTGCTTAACTCGCCTAGAGCGAACAAAACTGCGTCCATAATATTGGTTTTCCCGCTTCCATTAGGCCCGGTTATCGCGGTGAAGCCCTTATCTAGGGCTACCTTAACTGTTTGCGGTCCGAAGGACTTGAAGCCTTTAAGCTCTATTTTTTTGATGTAGGGCATTTAGTCTAAGCCCTCACGTCTAAAGCAAGGTTGTTATTCATAATCATTCTCTATAATTCATATAAAAAAGCTTATTTAAATCACATTGGCAAAGCTGCTTACATGTGTTTTCTAAATCTCGGTTATTTGATGGCATCAATGTTTTTGTATTTCTCTCACGGCAATTGAGTTCAAAAAAGTAGCCATTTGACCTTTCATTAAACTTGGTTAAAGCCATAATAGAATTTCAATGATTAACACTAAACAGGCAGCAAATAATGTTAGCGGCATGATTAAGAACCCATACTTTGAGAATTCTTTAAATGAAATTTTAACACCTTTGTCTCTTAGAAGTTTGTTCCACATTAATCCGGCAAGAGAGCCAATTAGCGTAAAGTTTGCAGCAAAGTTACTTCCAATTATCAGCGCGTACATGCTTGCTATTTCTGCACCAGTAGCACCAGAAAAATTGAGGCTTTGCAATACCCTAGTTAACAATATAGTCATTGGCTGGTTGCTTATTAGATTCGCAAAAAAGCACGATAAAAAGGTTATTCCAAAACAAGCTAAAACAAAGTTTGCCTTCAAAAAGTTCAGATTTTCAATAAGAATCTTGATATAATCTGATGCCAAAAGGCTTTCAACTAAGATGAACATTCCTATTATGAAAGGCATTATCTTCCACGGCATTCTTTTCAAATTTTGAATTACCCTACGATTAGCCAACTCTGGCTTTCCGTTATCGACGAAGGTTTGGTGTAAAAAGGCATCTCGCGCAGCGACAACAGATGCAAAAATCAGAGTTATTTGCCATACGGGTAAGTGTAATAACGAAGCAAAGTTTAAACATGCCAAACAAGCGCCAAGGCACAACACACCAAATATTGCGCCATTCTTGTCGGTAAGTGCAGCTGTTGGAGTAACTTCGGTGGGCAAGGTTTTAGCTGGAACTTTTCGTCTAAAGATAACCCAAAGTGTTCCAAGGCACATAGCTCCAGCCGCTATCGTAGGCAGTACCATCCATTTTGAATATTCAATAAACGAAAGATTGTAAGCTTGCGCCACAATTATGTTTGTTGGGTTCCCAGTATACAAGGCAACGCTCCAAATATTTGCAGCAAAAAATTGTGCTACAAGAAAAGGCACAGGATCTGTTTTCGTGTTTTTTGCAAAATAATAAATTATAGGGGTTATGGTTAGAATTACGATGTCGTTTGATGTGAACATTGTAAGAAAACTGCTTAACAAGAAGAAGTAAAGAAACAATTTTCTGCCAGAGTTTCCGGCGGCCCGATTTGCGCGTACTGCCAAATAAGCGAATAATCCGGTAGAGTCAAGCGAGATACAGATGTAAGCCAGCGACATGAAAAGGATTAAAATTGCATACGGCTGTATTGCCGAATTTCCAACTATCCCATTTATGATTGATTCCTGATTTATCGATAATGTAGCCATAAGAATGATGACGCCTAAAATAGGCGCAGTTCCATAGTCCACTTTAAATTCCCTGTTTATGAAAGGCACTTTAAGTGCTGGCTGCTTAAATATCAGTATAATCACGAGGGCGAATGTTACAAGCGAGGCTATGGCAAGCATCTAAAGAGCCACATTTTTTATGCAGTGCTTCATTTCTGGACGCTGGTTGTTTCTTAAGAAGTTTTTGCAATAAATCCAGCATTTTTGAGCTAAACCTATTGATGAATCATTTGTGGGATAGTGGGTCTAAGAGAAAATTAATATGTGGCGCTATCGGCTAATAAAGCATTCACATTCGGGATGTAAATGAGCTTCAGATTGGGTTTGAGGAACTTAAATGGAGTGCAGGAAATTTTAGTGTTGGCGCTTATGCTAGTGTCAGTTTTCGCCATCTTATATTCCGACCTTGAAGTTGCGTATAAAATTGGTATAGCCGCACTAGCGTTCAGCATAATCTTTCTATCAACTATTGCAGCACAGGTGTTGGAGCAACAAAAGGAACACAAACAGGCCTAAAACGGATGCCGCATAAAAAGAGACTGAACCCGCGTATTTTTTTGTTTGACATAAATTTGTAGTGCTCCGGCCGGGATTTGAACCCGGGTCCACGGCTCGAGAGGCCGTTATACTTGACCGGACTATACTACCGGAGCGCAAGCACTATACGATGCCTACCGTAAGAAACTTTGGTTTAATAAAAATAGCGCCTGCACCTTTCATATTTGGCGGCTATTAGCCAATCAATGCAGAAAACAATAGAGAGGGGTCTATGCGGCGGAGACAGCACAAAAGCATGCAGTTCAAATTGAAAAGGCCGCATTCAAGTTAGCCAGATACAATCTAAGTGCACAATAATTCTGCGGTAAAATTAGAAGAGGAACAAGACAGGTAAAATAAAGAAAGTAGGGAAGTTTATTCTTCGCCTTCAGGGCCGCCTGGTGGTGTCTTGCCACCTGGGCCTTCTTTTGGTTTTGAGGCAGCGATAACGTCGTCTATGCGCAATATCATGGCTGCTGATTCAGCGGCGGATTTTATGGCTTGTTCTTTGACCACAGCTGGCTCAATAACGCCGTTCGCGAAGCTGTCTTGAAGTTTGCCTGTGAAAACGTTGATTCCCTTGTATTTGCCGTCTTCTTTCTCGTGAGCAGCTCGAAGTTCCACTATTATGTCTATTGGCTCAAAACCTGCATTCTCCGCCAAAGTCTTAGGTATCACCTCGACAGCCTCTGCGAAAGCCTCTATTGCAAGCTGTTCTCTGCCGCCGACTTTTGTGGCATAATTGCGCAGTTCCTTGGCAACCTCAATTTCGATTGCGCCGCCGCCTGCGACGATTTTGCTGTTTTCGATGACGTCGGAGATCACTGAAAGCGCGTCAGTCATTGCTCTTTCAGCTTCATCTACCATCCTCTCCAGCCCTGCCCGCAAGAGTATAGCCACTGAATGAGGATCCTTGCATTTCTCAACGAAAATCATCTTGTCCTCGCCGATTTTGCGCTCTTCAACTAAACCCGCTTGACCAAGATCTTTCGCGGACAAGTCTTCCAGATCGGAGACAATGCGTCCGCCCGTTGCACGCGCCAGCTTTTCCATGTCAGACTCTTTGATGCGTCTAGCAGCCATTATGCCTTCTTTAGCTAAGAAGTGCTGAACCATGTCGTCAATGCCTTTCTGGCAGAAGACAACATCAGCACCTGCAGCCTTGATTTTGTCAACCATAGCTTTCATCATGCTGGTTTCTTGATCCAAAAACGCCTTCATTTGAGTGGGATCACGAATGCGGATTTCAGCGCTTATCTCGGTTTTCTCGATTTCCAACGCACAATCCAGAAGTGCAATTTTCGCGTTTTCCTTCTTCTTAGGCATCCCTGAATGAACAACTTCCTTGTCGATGATGATGCCTCTTATAAGCTGCGTCTCAAGAAGGCTCTTGCCAGTTTTCTTTACAAGCTGAATATTGTCGATGTCAGCTATTCGCCTATCGCCACGTTGCTCTGTAACCTGCTTCACAGCATCTATAGCGATTTCTGCAAGGTGCTCTCTAGCAGTACCCACCGCCTTGCTGCTCATGGATGTCAATGCAATTTTAAGAAGCGTTTTACGATCGTTAATGTCAACGGGCACGGCTAATTTGTTTATGGTTTCCACAGCCTTCTGCGCAGCCTTTCGGTAACCACTCACAAGTATTGTGGGATGAATGCCTTGATCAATGAGCTCCTCAGCCTTCTTAAGCAACTCGCTGGCAAGCACAACAGAAGTAGTTGTTCCGTCACCCACCATGTCATCTTGCGTCTTAGCAATTTCCACCATCATCTTAGCCGCTGGATGCTCCACGTCAATCTCGTTTAGGATTGCTGCGCCATCGTTTGTTATTGTGATGTCGCCTAAGCTGTCAATGAGCATTTTGTCCATGCCGCGTGGCCCAAGCGTCGTCTTCAGCACTTCGCCGATTACGCGTGCAGCCATAATGTTATTGCGCTGCGCTTCCTTGCCTCTGCTTCTGGACGTGCCTTCCTTGAGAATAAGAACCGGTTGCCCTGAACCTGTTGTTGTTAAATACGCCATATATCTTCAACCTCGCTTTTTAAAGTCAGAATTTTTACCAATCGGAAATATGCAAAAACCAGCGGAAAATATAAACTTTTACCCTTACAATACGCTTTAACGTATTGGTTATTTGAAAAATTATGATTACAACACTTAATCATTTTCTTAGAATAAGCAAGATAAAAATTTAAGAGAGCGCTGAAAACAGCGCACCTTTAAAAGGTTTATCTGCCTAATACATTCAACTGCTAAAGCTTAGGAATATAATTTGCCGTAGGGTCTTTTGGAGACTGGAACTATTTTATGGAACTTAGCGTTCATAATCGCATTGTAATCTGCGCCGAAGTGTCCACAGAACTCCTTAACTAAGGATTCAATGACGCGTAAATCACGTTTGCCCACTTGCATAACGCTGGTTTCTTTACTTGGTTTGAGAATGTTGCCACGCTCGTATATTACGCCGCCATGCATGCCTGTGCCTACAAACCGCGCCTTGCAGAATTCGCCTTCTTGCAGGTCTAAGCCAAGAATCAGAATTACGCCGCCCGCCATATACTCGCCTAGGAAGTCTTGTGCAGTGCCGCCTATTACAAGCTGTGGCGTCTTATTCTGGAATTCTTTCATGTGTATGCCCACTCTGTAGCCCACATTGCCGCGCACGAAGATTTTTCCGCCGCGCATCGAATGCCCAGTTATGTCGCCAGCGTTACCGTGAACTATTATCTGCCCCTCATTCATCGTGTTACCGCAGCCATCCTGCGCATTCCCGTGAACCACAATCGTGGGCCCATTCATAAAGGCGCCTAAATCGTTACCAGGAGTCCCGTAAATGTCGATTTGAATAGCCTCGTCCAAATCTGTTCCTACGTACCTTTGCCCACAAACATTGTGCACTTCGATTCGTTCAGCGCCGTTTCTGCTGATAGCCCTTAGCAGGCTGTTGAGTTCACGGTAATGCAGCCCTTCAGCGTCGATTTTCCAAACATTTTTTTCCACTTTCAAGCGCGGAAGGAACTTGGCGCTGATTTCCGCGATTGCCTTTTCTTCTTCAAACATCCATTATTCACTCTCCCGCCATTTTTACGCCTAAAATCTTCAGCTCGGTATCTGTTAAGCCAACGCCGCGAAGAGCTAAACGGTTCCCACGCAAACTCTCAATAGCGTTTATGCCCATGCCGCCCATCATCTCCTTAATCTCAAGGCTCCATGCACGAAGCAGATTCGCCAGCCGCTCAGAAGCTATTTCAGGATTTATGCGCTTAGAAATCCATGGATCACTCGTGGCGATACCCCATGGACATTTGCCCGTGTAGCATCTCTGGCAAACTGTGCAGCCAATAGCTACAAGCGCAGCAGTGGCAATATACACGGCGTCAGCACCTAAAGCTATGGCCTTAACGATGTCAGCGCTGCTTCGGATGCCCCCCGCAGCAACGATGGAAGCCTTATTTCTTATGCCTTCTTCGCGAAGACGCTGATCCACTTGCGCAATGGCTAACTCGATGGGGATGCCCACATTGTCCCGTATGGCCTTCGGCGCAGCGCCGGTAGCACCTCTAACACCATCAAGCGCAATGATGTCTGCGCCTGCTCGAACCATGCCGCTGGCGATGGCTGCGGAATTATGAACCGCGGCAATCTTCACCGAAACAGGCTTAGTGTAGTCAGTAGCCTCCTTTATGGCGAAAATCAACTGTCTGAGATCCTCAATTGAGTAGATGTCATGCTGAGGCGCAGGCGACAGCGCATCCGTACCCGGCGGAATCATACGCACACGTGCAACATCTTCAGTTACCTTCTCGCCTGGTAAGTGACCGCCTATGCCCGGCTTTGCACCTTGGCCAATTTTGATTTCCACCGCAGCGGCAGCATCAAGATACTCTGGATGCACACCGAACCGGCCGGAAGCAACTTGAACAATGGCGCGTGAACCATACTTGTACAAGCTTTTATGCAAGCCGCCTTCACCGGTGTTGAAGTAGGTTCCGCATTCGGCGGCGGCGCGCGCCAGCGCCTCCTGCACGTTTAGGCTGATGGCGCCGTAGGACATGGCTGAGAACATTATGGGCGTTTCTAAGCACAGCTGCGGCGTTAACTGTGATTTTAACACGACATCGCCGTTTTCCAGCTCCATTTCAAGCGCATCGGGTTTTGCGCCTAAGTAGGTTCGGATTTCCATGGGCTCACGTAGCGGATCTATCGACGGGTTAGTTACTTGGCTAGCGTTTAGCAAAAGTCTGTCCCAATAGCTAAAGTGCGGCTTATCGCAGCCCATGCCTGTTAAGATGACGCCGCCTGTTTCAGCTTGTCTTTTGATGTCCCTAACGGTTTCCAAAGTCCAGTTAGAATTTTCCCGGTATACATTAGGATTTTTACGTATTGTTATAGCGTGGGTTGGGCAGAAGGTTACGCAGCGCTGGCAGTTAACACAGTTTTCGTCTTTGCTGCGGATGACATCATCTTCGGCATCATAATAATGCGTATCATACGTGCACTGGTTCACGCAGACTTTGCAGCGGATACAACGCTCAGGGTCTCGTTCAACGATGTATTCGGGAAGCAAGTACGTCTTCATTTAACCTTCTCCTCCTTGCATGCCAACATTTCAATAGCGGGTCGTTCACCAAGTTTCCCAACCACAGGCTCGCCACCTCTCGGGTACCAAACACGATCCAATGCGGGAGAGACAAGGCGTATAGCCGCCTCTTCCGAAGACAGATAGAGAAAACCGTCTCTGGTGCCTGCGACGAGAGGGCGCAGTTTGATTCTGTCGGTTAACCCAATCATTTCGCCGTGATGAGCTATGATTATGCTGAAAGGCCCATTCATTAAAAGGCTCCCATAAGTTTGGCGCAGCGCTTTGAGAACATGCTGCTTTTTGGGTTCCATCGCGTCTATCTCGCTCCACAAGGGCGCAGCGAAGATTTTGGCGACTATTTCTATGGGTAAATGTTGTCTGCGCATGAGAAGATCCACAGCGTAGGCTAACACTTCTGTATCCGTGTGCATGGTGCATTTGTAACCGTACATTTCTAAGTAGCGGCGGTTTATGCCGTAAGAGGACAACTCGCCATTATGCACCACTGTCCAGTCTAAGATATTGAATGGATGTGCACCGCCCCACCAGCCCGGCGTGTTCGTTGGGAATCTGCCGTGGCAGGTCCACATGTAGCCTTCATATTCATCTAGGCGGAAGAAGTCTGCTATGTCTTCTGGGTAGCCGACGCCTTTGAATACACCCATGTTCTTGCCGCTTGAGAAAACAAATGCCCGGCCCGTTTCCGTGTTGATACGCATCACTTGCGCTATTACATAGTCTTCTTCAGACTGCTCCTCAAGGCGCTGCTTTTTAGGCTGGACGAAGTAGCGCCACACCAATGGCGGATCACGTACGTTAGCTGCCCTTGTAGGTATAGCCTCATCATGGAGTACTTCGAAGTTCTCGCGCAGCAACTTTTCTGTTTTCTCCTTAGCTTCCCTGCTCAGGTACATTATGTGAAAAGCGTAGTCATCTTTATGGGCGGGGTAGATGCCGTAAGCTGCGAAGCCGCCGCCCAAGCCGTTTCCACGCTCGTGCATGTTTGCTATGGCTCTGACTGGATCACGCGCCGAGAATCGTCTGCCATCTAAATTCATCATGCCGAACAGTGAGCAACCGGCGAAGTCCTTATCGTCATTATAGGGATTGTTTATTTTGCCTATGTTCTTCATCATAATCACTCCAAGTACAGTCTTTTTCTCAGAGATGACGGTAAAGCGGCGAGACCGAAATTTTCTGAGAGAAGCGCTTGCTTGAACTTTTTCACGTTAACACCATTTTTCATTAGATTGAACAGTATCCCCGCTCTTTCTATATCATTTAACAGCAGTATGCCCACAATCACATCGTCTTTGAGGACGATTTTCTTGTAAAGTCGCTTCGCGGGTTCATGTCGGGTTAAGATCTCGTAGCCTTCAGGGTTCTTCGGATTGACCAGTCCAATTGATATGATGGGTATGCCGAAGTATTTCAGGGCGCTCATGGCTGTGCCACCGGGGTATTCTGCTTTTTTACCTGCCATGTTATAGCCTGCAATTTTGCCTTCAAGCTGAGCGAGAGGCCAGAGAGGCAACAGGCGGTTTTCGCCAGAAATGAAGTCATAGGCTTCAGCAACATCGCCGCTGGCATATACGTCGGGAACACTTGTGCGCATGAAGTGATCAACAAGAATGCCTCTATTCGTCTTAACATCGGTTCCTAGGACAAGCTCAGTGCGTGGAACAACGCCGATTGCAATTATTACTATGTCACATTGAATCTGGCTACCGCTTGTTAATAATGCGCCGCCGACAGCTCGGTCGTCTTCAGGCTTTCCAAGTATTCGCTGAACTGATTGCCCTGTAACAATTGTCACGCCAGCATGTTCCATCACGTTAGTAATCATTTCTGAAGCCGCGGCATCCAATATTAGGCTAAGAATCTTGTCTTGCAGCTCAACTATGCTTACCTTTAAGCCCCGTTTCACCAGTGCTTCAGCCACGCTGACGCCTATGAGGCCGCCGCCTACAACCACGGCGCTCCTGGCTTTCTTAATTGCCGCCGCTAAAGTTTCAGCATCAGAAAGCTTGGTGAACGTGAAAACGCCTTCTTTGTCAGCGCCTTCTATTTTCGGCACGAAAGGCTTCCCGCCGGTTGCAATCAGCAGTTTCTCGAAAGAAACACATGTGCCATTGTCAAGCATCACGTATTTCTCGTTCAAATTTAGGCCTACAGCTCTTTGCCCCGCCAAAGCCTGCAGATTATTCTTCGCCCAGAATTGGCGGTCGCGGCACAGCATTTTTTCGAAATCGGCTTTTCCGCTGACCAAATCGGAAATCATTGGCCGCGAATACGGCGGACAAGTCTCCTCTGAAATCACAGTTATAGTGCCAACTGGATCTACTTCTCTAATAGCATCCGCTGCGCTGATCCCCGCTGCTGAAGCACCTATAATCACGTACTTTGCCATCACGGCTTCACCTCCGTAAGTATTAGAGCACCGTTAGGGCAGTTAGCAACGCAAGCCGGCACATCCAGCCCTGAACAGAAGTCGCATTTCGAAACGACTTTACCTGAGGCGTCCATCTTGATGGCGCCATATGGGCAAACCATGATGCAGGTCCAGCAACCCATGCATTTCTCAGCATCGTGAATCACAAGCCCCGTGGATTCGTCTTTTTTCATGGCGCCTGAGAGGCAAGCGGTAACGCATGGTGCATCTTCGCAGTGTCTGCATTGGACAGCGAAAGAAACAGGCTTATTCAATTCCAGCCTTACTCGGCCAATGGGGCGAGGATTTTCTCTGTTATAAGCCTTGATGATGTCTTTTGATTTGGAGTGCTGGGTGGTGCAGTAAACCTCGCAGAGTCCGCAACCTATGCAAAATTCTTCCTTTGCTACAATTCTTTTCATACCGACTCCCTTCACGTTTTCATAGGTTAAAGCAGATTATGGGATCACAGGGAACAAGCAGTTGGGTGGCTAGCGTCGGAGAGTCTATATCCTCGGCTATCGCGTGTATAGTGTATCTTGCTTGGCATTTACAGGGCTTGTGTGGCATTAGTGATCCC
Source organism: Candidatus Bathyarchaeales archaeon (assembly GCA_049718365.1). Lineage (GTDB taxonomy): Archaea > Thermoproteota > Bathyarchaeia > Bathyarchaeales > Bathycorpusculaceae > JAOAIV01. The sequence continues at coordinate 7,825 of JBNARN010000007.1, read as the reverse complement.
GTTAGTAAGTTTGTTGCAAAGTAAAATGATATATGTTTTATATAACTTTGCTGAAAAGCATTTATATGCAAAGTAATGAAGTATATTGTATAAATGAAATATGTGAATGAGGCAAACGCTCATGGCGGAAAGAGACTTGGGCTATAGAAGAGTTCAATGCACAGGAAGAGGTTCATACATAATATCCTTGCCAAAAGAGTGGGTGCAAGACATTGGCTTGAAAAGAGGAAACGAAGTCGACTTCATCGTGCAACCCGACTCATCGCTAATTTTGATCCCGAGAAAAATAAAAGAAAAATACGAAAAAGACAAGCACGCTAAGCTCAAAGAATACTACATCACTGTAGATTCAGCCGAGGAGAACTTGAAGTCAACGCTCCGAATGATAAAGGCGCTTTATGTCATAAGCGCTGATCTCATACGAGTCCACTTCAAAGGCGAAAACGTGGACAAGAGCAAAGCAATAATAAAAAATTTCGCCAGAGACACCCTCCTAGGCGCAGAAGTTATTGATGAAAAACCAGACGAAATCACATTGCAGATTCTCATAAAACATTCAGAGTTTCCAATTGAAAATGCTGTAAGAAGAATGGCTGTCATAGCCCTCTCAGCTAACAGAGACGCCTTTTTGGCACTTAAAAACCGAAGTAACGACTTGTTTCAGAGTGTAATTAACGCGCACCATGATACGAACAGACTAGGCTTATATGCTGTTCGCCAATTGAAGTTCGGCATAGAACGAAACTTGTTTAGGGAATTAGGTTTCAAAACACCTAAAGAATTCCTCTTGTATAGAATAATCGTGAACAATATAGAAAACATCAGTGAAAGCGCACTAAACATAATCAATAATTTGGCGGCATTACAAAAACAAATAGATGAGCAATTACTTTTTATAAAAGAACCCATTGACGAGGAAGTCTATTCACAAATGCTTAATTTCAACACTTACGCACATCAGCTTTTCGAGGAATCCATAAAGGCAATGTTCAAAAGAGCCTACCATGACGCCGAGAAAATAATTCTCAAACGGGGGTCTTTTATACCATTGGAAAACGAGCTTATCAGGCTAATGACCAGCAAGAAAATGGATCCGAACATAGCGGCGATCCTCAGATTGATGATGGATAACTCGAGGCGAATAATGGATTACGCTCAAGATATTGCGGAGTTAACGCTAAATCGGACAGTGGAAGAAATCTGCACCACTTTCGAAGTAAAATAACCGAAAACAAGAGGATAACAAAGGCTTAGTATAGGTTGCGGGTTTCCCGTCTTTTTTCAGCTTCTTCGTAAAAGCGTAAAATCTCATCTATTATCTCAACATTCGAAAGCAACATCCGCCTACAACAGTATCGCTTAACACCGAGACTATCCAGAATATCGCTGGCATTCTCGCCCGTTTTTACTCTCCGAGCGAATTCTTCCCAGAGATCCCCAATCAACTTGCCGCACGTGAAACATCTAACAGGAATTATCATCCAATTTCCCCTTTATCTGTAGCTTTTCTGTTCTTTCGCACGCGCACCTGGACCGCCGAACTTCTTCGGTTCTTTTCTTCTCGGATCGCCAACAACCATAGTTCTATCATACTCAACAAAGACCGTGCGTAAGTGGGTACTCTTTGTCCATTTCAATAAAGCGTTTGCCAACGCCATACGGGCGGCTTCCGCTTGTCCCATGTAACCTCCACCGGAGGTTTTAACGTCAATATCAAGCTGTTTCCAAACGTCTTCGCCAGCATGTATCAAAGGCTCCATGATTTTTTCACGAGCGATTTCCGGCTCAAAAATTTCCACGGGAACCATGTTTATTCTTACTCTACCAACGCCAGGTCTGACGAAGGCTCTGGCTACAGCTGTTTTTCTTTTTCCACTAACAACTAAAACTTTCTTGGCGGGCATACTTACTCACTTTTCCATCCTATTTCTTTAGCTAACTCTCCAAGCGTAAAATAGGGACCTCTTAGCTTAGACGCTTGCGCTTCATCAAACGTAATCATCTGTTGACCTTTAAACTCTTCAGGCACACCGATGAACACTTTCAACCTTTTATAAGCCATTTTTCCCTTCGGCTGCTTGAACGGTAACATCCCTCTAACGGTTTTACGCAATATTCGATCTGGTTGTCTATAATGAAAAGGACCTCTACCTGGTGAACCAACTTCAAGAAACTCTTTAGCTTCCGCCACTTTGCTTTTCTTTTTCCCAGACAACACAGCTTTTTCAGCGTTAACAATTACCACTTTTTCGCCATTCAACAGTTTTTTGGCAACCTCGCTGGCCATTCTACCAAGAATGAGCCCATCCGCATTCACTATAGTAACTTGGGGTTTTATTGTTTGCATTTTTTCACCGGATTATTTTAACATTTGAACCTTTGGGGTTTGTTTCCACAAGCTCGGGAATAGATAAGTATTTTGCTTTTGCAGCCGCTAATTTCTCCTTTGCCTTTTCAGAAGCGCCGAAAGCCGCCACTGTTATTGCATGGTCAAGCGAGCCTGCGCCTAGGATTTTTCCAGGCACAACTACGACATCGCTTTTTTGCGTATACCTGTTTATGCGGCTCAAGTTTACAGCGACACGTTGTCTTCTTGCTTTGGCTAAATGCCTCGCTACATCCAGCCAAATAGCCGCGTTTTTTTCTCTGCTTTGCTTTTTTAGGAAAAGAATAAGCTGGACGAGCTCTGGATTTGTAGATTTGGTTTCTTTCACTTTACCTCAACCTTCACTTGCTCTTCGAATTCCTTTAATTGCTTATCCAATATTTTAGTAGCTTCCTGAATAATTCTTTCAGGAGGAAGCACACCTGTTGATTCTATACTCATTACAAAAGCATTTTTCTCCCATGTAACATTTATCGCTGGCGGTTTCTGCGGGCAAGCCTCAACGCAGTCCATACACAGGTTACATGCGAGAAGGTCTCGAACTTCTACCTTATTCGCCTTTACTGCAAGCACTTTTTTGGGACATATTTCCACACATTTCGCGCAGTCCTTGCATTTTTCGCTGTCAACCTCAACTTTTGGGAGATATTTGTAAGCACACATGGAAACTGGTTGCCATTTCGCATGGTTCTTGCCTTTTCCAAGCCTGGCGTATGCCTCAAGCTTAAGCTTTTGCCCTTTTGCTAGTTTTATTATGGGAATTTTATCAGAAACTGGAACTATCTCAGGGTTTTCAGAGACCAATTCACCTGAATAAACTGTTCGCGTCCCTTCGCTTGCTTCCGCATCCAACGTAAACGTTACACGACAAAGGCTACAGCCAAACTCGCTCTGGCACTCGCATTCCCCAGGAAGGTTGTAACTGTCCAGATCTGTTTTGAGGGGGGTTAGACCTAGCCTATGAGCTATTATCTCATCTTGTAAAATAGATGAATTCTCAATTATAACAACTTCATCTATAGCCATGCTTGGCACTTCAGCAAGCGCGATTCGCCGCAACGCATTCACTAATGAAACATCCGCGTCTCTTATTATAAAGCGAATACTCGCTTCGTTCTTCTCAAGCACTTTTATTTCCACTTGATGTTGCCACTCCATAATAGTTATGAATAATGACTGTGCGGGTCAATAAAAGTAACAGTGCATTATTTCAATTTTTCTGTTAAAAAAGTGGGAGAAGCTATACGCGTCTTCCTCTTCGACCGCCAGGCCTTCTTGTGCCATCATGAGGAATAGGCGTGACCTCTTCGATGCGCTCTATGCGGAAGCCAAATCTCGCAAGCGCTCGTATAGCCGCTTGAGCGCCAGGTCCTGGTGTTCGTGGACCCGAGCCGCCTGGAGCGCGGACTTTAATGTGTATAGCTGTTATTCCCTTGTCGCGAGCTATTTCTGCGGCTGCCGTGGCGGCGCGCATAGCCGCGTATGGTGAAGACTCCATGCGGTCGGCTTTAACAAACATTCCGCCGCTGGTGCGCGCGATTGTCTCCGCGCCGGATATGTCGGTTATGTGAATCATAGTGTTGTTGTATGAGCTATAGATGTGGACGATGCCCCATTTTTCATTTCTTTTGCTACTGCTCAAAATTTATCACCCTTTTTCCCTCTTCTTTCTTTAGGCTGCTCTATTTCCGGCGGCTTGGCAACAGATGCCATTGCTTGCCGTAATGGATGCGTTTGGTTAGCTAAAGCACTTTGCGGCGCATATCCAATTTGCGCTTCTTCTTCTTTTGACACTAGGTAGCTGGGCACGGTTACTCTGCGGTTTCCTATAGCTATGTGGCCGTGAGTTATCAGCTGCCGAGCTTGATAGATTGTCTTTGATAAATTCTTTCTGAAAACTATTGTTTGGAGCCTACGTTCAAGAATGTCTTCTATATTCAAGTCTAACACATTGTCGAGCACTGCCGTTTCTGGAAGAACCCCTAGTTTTTTCAACCGCGCTAGGAGTTCATTTTCCATTTTTGCGCGCTCTTCAGGAGTTTTTCCTATAAGCGAGCGAGCTATGCCTCTGGTTTTTGAGAGCAAGGTTTTGTGGCGCCATAATTCATGTTTATTCCTTAGTCCATACTGACCTAATAGCTTAAGCTCCTCTTGCAGTATATCTTTGCGCCAAGGAAAACGCGGAGTATCATACTTTTTACGTTGCTTCTTTGGATCACCCATTTATCATCACCCAGCTAAGCTGATGCCCCTCCGGGTTTCTGCATGACCGCCTTCTTTTTGACGCCCAAAGCTTTTCCTGCTCTACCAGTAGTTTTTGTTCTCTGTCCCCGCACTTTCAAGCCGTAAGCGTGGCGATAGCCGCGCCAAGATTTGATTTCTTTCGCTTGGTCAATATCCATTTTTGTTCTGAGAACCAGATCAGCGCCTATGAGGTGAACATCTTTGCCTGTTTCCATTTCTTTTCTTCTATTAAAAAGCCAGCTTGGCAATCCATATTTTGCTGGTTCCTTGATTATATCTTCTATTTTGTCAATCTCTGCTTCTGTGAGGTACCCTACTCTCAAATCAGGGTTTACCCCAGCCTTTTTCAGTATGGCGTTTGATAAACTTAGGCTTATGCCTTTGATTTCTGTTAAAGCGTAAACAGTCTTTAGGGTACCCTGTACGTCTGTACCCAATATACGTAGGATATGGCGATATTCTTGTGACATTCTACTTTTTCAACCGTTTAAACTTGAGCTAACTACGAAAGTAAGTCGTAATTTATTTAAACCTTCCTTTTCACATGAGACATGTGGAACATTCATGTGAAAGCGCTTAAGCCATTATTCTGGCTGGATGCTTCGCTTAATTTGCTTGCGCTGCATTAACCACTCAGCCGTGAACACGCACATGGCAGAGCCTGTTACCAGTATTAGTAAGAGAAAGAAAATTTTGAACACATAGTTTTCTACGGGATAATGTAAAGCGAGAACAATGATTTCAGTAATTAAGATACACATGAAAACGACGGCATAAAACAGCATTTTCGGCATTATGTGCCGCCCAAGCCACAAGTATCCTTTTACGGGTGCTTTACTCTTGATTATGTATTCGCCGTACTGGTTTTTCTGTAGGTAACCCATATCTTCGAGCTTCTGCAGGTGCCTGTAAGCCACGCTGGGACTGCTGAGCCGCACGCCCTTCATGACATCGCGCGGGCCTACTGGTTTGCCTTTCTTAACAGTGTAAAGGTAAACGCTTAAGGTTGTGCCCTCGAGTTCTTCGGCACCGGCATTCTTCAAAGTTTAAGCCTCTTTGTGCAGCGATTATGTTTTAGCGGTTGATGCGTATTAGTTTTATCTAAATCATGAGGGGGCATATGTTCTTCTGAAGATTTTTGATTTCGTGGTTAGAGCCGTAAAAAGCCTGCATACCCTGAAAAATTGCAATGGGTAAAAATGCAGTTGCTTTGCGTTCTTCTGTAAGAACAGCGCGTTCTCTGGGAAGAGTAATAAATCACTTTTTCAATAAGTAAAATTGAGTTGATCCTATGGAAACTAATGCTGAATCACGCCGAGAACTTGCCATTTCTAAGTCCAACGTCATTAGGCGCTGGATTTTTGAAACAATTTCAGCAATTTCGCGTTTCCACTGCAAACATCAAGCAGACAACAGGTGAATCAGAAAATGGCGGAAATTAAAAATAAAAAAGCAAAATTCTTGCTGGCACTGTCTTGCATAGGCATCTTAACCATTGGATTTGCAACCTCTGTAGAAGCACTTAGCATAGGCGCTGCTTACACGGTTAGCCTGTGGCATCTCGACGAAATCATGCCAGACGGCTATAGAGAAGTAACTCCCGACGCTATGGGGCGAAACGCTGGGATTCTGGTGTCTACGCCCAAAGCGCCTGCGCTGGTTGAGGGCAAATTCAACAAAGCCTTAAGTTTCGATGGAAACAACGGCGTTTACGTGCCTATTCGATTTCTGGTAGGCTTTCCGCCTTCGCCCCAACCAATATACATACCTATTTCCACAAGCCTCGACATCCAGAAGGAAATCCAAATTGAAGCATGGATAAAAGTGCATGAATTCAAAAATGTAACTTACAACAACATCGTGATTAAATGCACACGCACCGACGCCTCCACCGAGAACGTCACCAGAATTTATGGCATTGCTGTGAAAGCGGGTCTGCCTCAAAATGGCTATGCGGTGCCTGTGGGAGCACTTAGCGGCTACGTCTACACTGACGTCGGCGGCTTCAACGAGATAGTGACAACGGAGCCAGTGGTGCCTCTAAACGAGTGGATCCATGTGGCGTTCAAACGCGACCTCGCTACTGGCATGCACTTGTATGTGAACGGCGTCGAGCAGTCCGTCAAAGCAATTTATGGCACACAAAACCCAGCGGGCAAGATAATCAACGGAACAGAAGTCTACTTCGGACACGATGCGGTAGTAACTATTGACGAAATTCAAATCAGTGACCTCGCGCCTGAGACGCAAACAGTCACAGCGCAGGTGGACATTGGACCTAATCTGCTAATAGCAGTAATCGCCGTATCCATTATCTTCGCTGTGGCATGGATTCTGCGAAGAGCTATCCAAATGTGGATGATACATTCAAAAGCATAGATTTGAGCGCCAAAACACAGAAAACGCAAACAGCGAGGAGCGTCGCGTAGGATGGGAATTGGCCTTAAGCTGATAGAATTGCTTCTTCGCCAAAAGCTCTTAGGCAAAGGGCTAAAAGGAGAACTGAACACGCCGCTAATCGTTTCTTACGCGGTAACCAAAGCCTGCAACCTTAGATGCTTGCACTGCCACGTGGAAGCCCAAGAAGCATTAGCAAACGAGTTGAGCTTATGGGAGGCGATGCGGGCAATAGAAGAGATGGCGAGTCTTGGAACCCAAGCCTTGATCTTTAGCGGTGGCGAGCCGCTACTTAGAAAAAACTTGGTTTTGGCACTTGCAGAACACTGTGTCGATATTGGCATTATCCCGGCTATGCTGACAAACGGCATGCTGCTCAATCATAAAGTAGCAGTTGAGCTGAAGGAAGCTGGGATCATGGCTGTGGGAATTCCAATAGACTCTTCTAACCCGGAATGTCACGATAAACTTAGGAACGTGCCCGGCACCTTTGAGAAGGCGGTGCAGGCAATCAAAGCTTGTTTGGATGTTGACTTAGAAGTTGTGATTACCACGATGGCCATGAAAGACAACTTCAGCGACGTCCCCGCGAGAATAGACCTTGTAGCCAATTTGGGCGCAGATCAAGTTGCAGTTTACGACTTGGTTCCTGTGGGGCGCGGAAAAGCTGTTATGGATCAAGCTATGGATCAAACACAACGAGTCAGCTTGATAAAGTATCTTCAACAGATGCAGGAAACGCGTGAGATGGTTTTTACGATGTCAGGTGGGCTGCCGCTTTATCCGGAAATCGTGTCT
>JBNARN010000006.1:24764-36417 GCA_049718365.1 Candidatus Bathyarchaeales archaeon | reverse complement strand
AGCAGCATCAGCGGCATCTCAAGCTTCAGCGTAAACATAGTCATAACAGGAACAAGCTAAGAACAGCCAATATCCCTTCTCTTTTTAGACGCCTAAACGTAGAAAAAATTATGCCCTAAACATTCATCCGCTTGTTTCAAGACAAGAAGAGGCTTATGAAGAAAAATGATGTACTTATTTTCTGCGTTTTCGCCGTCGACTTACAATCAATAGCGACGTCAAAAGAGCAATTAACAACACGATTACCGCAATTATGTAAAGGCTGATCCCTTGAGGTTCTCCCGCGTTACCAGGCGTAGGCGAACTTGAATCCTGATCAGTAGGTGCTGGCGAAGTGCTTGGCGAAGTTGGTGTCGGCGTGGGCGAAGATGGAGTTGGAGTTGCTTGAGGCGAAGTTGGATTATTCATGTTTCCCGATGGGGAAACACCTTGGCTTTCAGGTGTTGGCGTAGGTGATGCTGCAGGGCTGATAGAGGGCGTTGGGGTTGGTGAAGGTGATGCCGCAGGATTAGGTGTTGGCGTAGGTGATACTTCTGGCGGAGTTGGATAAGCTCTGATTGAAATTGTTACCTCAATAACACTAACTTGAACATCTACCGATGGATAGACTGGCACGGCGATTACCGCGGCAACTTGACCCAGCGTGGGCACAAAATACGCGCCTTTAGCTTCTGCTTCAGCAACAAGCGCCTTAGCCACATTGCTTTTCGGCGTGTAGCCTCCATCTAAGTTGATAAAGTACCATATTGCCTCCTGAATGTCTTGAGCTTGTGCTCCTGCAGGTTTATTGTTAAGAATATAATTGACTATGTTCCATTTTTGCTTTGCAAGCTCGGCAGGTAATTCCGAAGGAGTCAAGCTTGAATACAGAAGCACGGTATGCTTGGCTGGCGACCGCGGCAGCTCTGTTCTTGTGTCAATGCACCAACCAAGATATACTCCATCAGTCACATCATAATAGCTTGGGACATTACTTAGTTTTGTTAGGAAATAAGATTGAGTCCCATTACTGGCTTCCAAGATTACAGGGTACCCTTTTGGCAGCAGTAGTGGGTCGCTGGCGGCAGTTGTATAGTTAAACAGGATTGCAGATGTAATTATTATTACGGCTATTATTAGAAGTGCTTTTTTTAGGTTCATTATGTGCCTTCTCCTTTCTCTTGAAATCTACTTATTGATTATTGAGTAATGACTATTAATATTGATTTCTGAATTTTGATATATTCCGAGCCTAAAGTGTTCAGGAATCTTTGGAAACCGTTAGGTTAGTGTAAGCAGTTTCTGCTGGTATCTTAACACAGGCTGGATAACCCAAGAGATTAAGGGTATGCATCGCAATATTTGCGCGGCTTGCTGCAGCTCAGCGGATGCCATAACCCGTGTTAAGGGCATCAAGGTTATGTAGGTAAGCACGTATACAGCGCCACATACCACGACTGTTACGAGCAATGGGAAGCGGGTGAAGTTTATAATTATTAAGGGAATCACGGCGGATAACGCGGAAATGGCGTAAATCTTTATCAGTGCTGGCGTGTCAAATTTTATTTGAAAATTTTTCCTTGCGTACCATGACGCGTAGATTTGGCCTGCGGTGCTTGCGATGAGAAATGCTGCTATTAAGCCTTGTACGCCATACGCGCTTGTTGTAAGAGGCGATAGACCTACGAGGATCGTGAATGTTATTGCGCTTGTTTTCATGTTGACTTTTGTTTCGCCTAATCCGTTGTAGAGGCTGCCGAGCGTAAGGTAGCCGAGGCCTACTAGGAGATAGAGTAAACAGTACGTTGCCAAGTAGGGAGCTGCGGACGTATATGTGGAGCCATAAACTATCTCAACTATCTGGCTTGAGAGGAGAATAACAAGGATTACAGCAGGCACAATTGCTATTGCAGTGTATTTGTTTGCCACTTTGAAGAAATCTTTTATGGCATGGTTTTTTGCACTAAGCTTTGAGAAAGCGGGCAAAAGGGCGGTTGTGATCGGCGTGGCAAGAACGGTTAGAAGCGAAGCGAAGTTTATTGCGGCTTTGTAGTTGCCTATTGCCACGTCGCTTACAAAGAAAGCCAATACGACATTGTTAAAAAGCGGAATGAAGCCTGCTAAAAGTATAGAAAGATAAAGGGGAGCGCCATATTTGAGGAGGATTTTAGTGTTTTCAGCGAAGTTGCTTGCTTCTTGGGCGGCTTTACTCTTTCTTAGGATGAGGATAAGCATGCTTATGCTTACTATGGATGAGATTATGTAGCTTATAACATGACCGATTATGGCGCCTGTTATGGCGAAGCCCAAGAGTACAAGCGCTATAGAAAGTATTGTTTTGGCTGTAGCTTGAACAGTGGCGGATAGTGCGGCGTATTCAGTTTTGTCGATGCCTACGAAGGCAGACGTTGCAGTTGTAAGAATTACTTGAAACAGTATTGCCGTTGATGCTATGCGCACGTAAAAGGCGAGTTCAGGCCGCTGAAGTAGAACTGAAGCGAACACATCAGCGAAAGCATAGTTGACGGCGAATATGGCGATTCCAGCTATTGCGCGAAGCAATAGTCCATGCGTGATTATTTTTTTGATTTTGTCTGTTTCGCCCTTAGCGTGTAGTTCTGCTGCGAGTTTTGTGATTCCCTGGCTTATTCCTAATTCAGTAAAGAGCAAGAGTATCTGGGGCACTACAAGCGCAAGAGAGTATTGTCCGTAAGCGTCGGAAGAGAGCACTCGGGCTACTATGATGGAGCCTATTGCCATAATTACTGTGGCTGTGGCGGTTCCTGAAAGCAGGAAAAAGCCGCCTCTTGCAGAATCCTTGGTTACTTCAGCTAGTTCGCTATTCATGGAAAATCACGCTGTTAATGCACTGCGCAATTTGGTTTGGTGTTCTCTTATTACTGCTGCCGTAGCAAAAACTGCCGTTAACGCTAAAAGGCTTAGAGTGACGGGGGCTAAGCGTATTCCCCACGGTGTATAGTTCAAAATTAAGCCCACAATCGGGACAAGGGCAAGGCTCATACCCAAACTCAAGGCTACACGCTCTATTCTGTCGAGGCTCTCGCTGCTGGTTTTTAGGGGCGTCGAAGCTGGAAAAAGCGCCTTAATAAAGGCGTAACCTGGAAGCCACAACACGAAAATTGCACCGAAGATGTTTCTTAAGTAGCTTATCGGGTATGCGTTCTCTGGAACCGCGAAGACAAGTATCGTCGTTATTGATGCAGCTGCTATTGTTATCCAATACCATAGTGCAGAGTTTGTTTTCAGATATGCCGCAAGATTAAGTGGAGGTTGTTTAGGAGCAATTACAAATGTAATTTTTCCTTGCTCTTGAAGCGTGACGATTGCTTTGACGATCTGCTCTTCAGGCAGTGAAAATTTTTCTTGTACAAGAAGGATTAATTGGCGTGTGCTTTGTGGTTTATTCTCTTTAATTATCTGGATTATTGCATTAGTTAGTTCAGCAGGGACATTGGCGGTCAATAGAGTTTAGCCTCAGCATTGGAATGAAAATTAGCCTATATAAGAATAGTTTCGAAAATTAGAATTAATAAAAAGCGGAATGGTGGATAAACTGCTAGTTCTTATTGCTTTTGCGCTTGTAAGCGTATAAGCCGAAGGCCAGCAGCGGCGATGCCATTAAGAGTACTGTGGCGGGTTCTGGAACGACGAATGTTAGGTCATGCGAGTATGGGCTGAAGATGAGGCCGCAGTCCTTTGTTTTGCCGTAGGCGTCAAAGTGGATTTTTGCCTTTGAAAGGTCAGCGCCTGGCTTAAGGGTGATGTCTATGGTGATTGCTTTCTTGTATGGGTCTTTGTATGAGTAGAGATTGCCAAGGTTTACTTCGGCGTAGCCGGCGAATTCTGCTGAGTTGAAGATGCCGTGCGGTGCCAAGGCGGATGGCTTGCCAAGTTTCCATGAGGTGATTGTGACGCCGTTGATGGTGATTGATTGTATTGCGGCTTTTGCAGCCTTGTTAATAGATACCACAAGTTTGGTGTTTAGTGACTCAAATTTTGCGCAGCCAAGCCATATTGTGAATGGTTTATCCCAATCTCCTGACGAAATAACAATGCTATCATCTAGCCATGGATCTGAGCTTGTTGCGACATATTTTGGATCCCAGTATTCTGGGTTAGGCAACGGGCGGCTTCCTGGATCTTGAGAGTAAAACCATAGATGCCCACCACCGCCTTTCCCTTGACCACTTGCGAAAACTGGCGTGATTATGATTGTTAGCACTAGAATGGCCGTTATTGCTGGAGTAAGCTTTAACAATTTTGCCATATGTCCTTCTCCTCAAAAATAAACACGGCGTTCCCATATTTAAGAGTAGTCGAATATTGATATAGAAGAAATATGCTCATGTTCTAATTGATGCCTAAGGGTTAGGGCGCAATAAGTATGCTAATTACTCGTATGGCAACAGTGAATAGGAATAAAATTGCGATTGCTATGGCGGTGTTTTTTAGTTTTTTCTTGTTAATCAGCACGTTTACTTTGCCGTGGTAAGGTGACAGCATCTCCGAGGTCACAAGCAGTATTAACGCAATTATGGCGAGCAGGAGGCTAATATCCCAGAAGTTCAGCGGGAAGTTCATTGTTTAGTTTGCGCCTCTTCTGGTAATATACGGTATTCTATGGTTGTTTCGCTGCCATCTGGGCTGGCTTCTTGCCTTTCTATTGTTATTGGTAGGCCTGTCGCTTTTGCTAGGGCGCATGCTAAGGCACTAGCCAGCACTTCGGTTAAGGGATTTTGGCTTTGCCTGTTGCTTGTTGCTTCGGTTAGTTTTATTGTAATTTTATTGTCTTCGGTTTCCATTTCGAAGTTTTGGAGAACCTCTAATTCTTCTATAAGGAGCCGCGGCAAGTTCTGCTGTAAATATCGCAAGTCTACCATGGCAAAGTTTACGTATAGGGTTTTTTCGAATAGCTTTGCGAGATCAGCGCCTATTGGAGTTAGCAACATGCTGTCTGGGTCGGCGAGGATTGTTTCAGCTTCTTGTTTTTGAACCTGCTCGGGCGTAGGAATCAACGTAGCGCTATGCTTTGGTATATAGGCTTTAATGATTTGGGGATTTGTGAAATATTTTGGTGGCAGGTATATGGCGCTACCTTTGTATCCCATGCCCTCTATTAAGTTTCGGATTGTTGTTGTCTGCGAAGAGGCAACTGCATCTAGCAACGCTTTTTTTGTGTATTCCTCTGTACGCATGTAAGCGAAGAGGATGCCCCAGAATAGCAAGCCTAAACCGATAAATGCCAAAATTGAGGAAGCGTAGTATATTGAGGCCGCCAAGGCTATGGCGCCTAAGGTAGCAAGCGAGTAAGAGACTATTTGCAACTGGCGATTCTTACGTGGTTTCTTTTTTCTAACTTCGGCTGGTTTGGGCGCGGTAGTTTCGGTTTGAGTTTGCCGCATCATACTTTGTATGGAAAATAGTGGCAGATTGCTTTTTTTAACTGGAATAACGGGGCGGGCTTGTCTTGTTTTGGTGTAGCGGATCATATTTTTAACCTTCTTTATGTTTTCCAAGTCTGTATGGGTTCGTCTTGGCTGTTGGCTATTTCACTTTTTATTGCGCCTATAGCTTCTAGCTCAGTAAGCTTCTGTAGCAATATCTTTTCGTCTATGAAAGCGCCTGTTGCTTCTTGGTAAGCTTTGGCAATATTACGTAATGTTGGCGTTGTTGTTTTTTCGGCTTTTCGGATGGCATCTATTATTCGCTTGTTTGCGTCAGAAAGTTTGTTGTAGACTGCTTTTCTTGCTTTTTGTTGTCTTCTCGCTTCCACGGCTGCGACTACAACCGCGGCTCCTAGAATTGAGCTGGCAGCAACAGTTAGTTGTCCACCATTTTGTGACAAGATGAGGGCGATTGGTGACCATGTTATGATTGGACGCCAGTAGTTGGCGATCGGCGTGGCAAGCGAGATCAGTTGATTTTCGATTTCTGCAAGCTCTTCCATGCTGTCAGGGTATGCTATGAGGCTTAGTTTTATGTGCTTTTGCTGCAGCGTGCCATTAACGTTGAACGTGGCGGATTCATACCAGTAGAGCACCGCTTGAATAAGACCTGTTTTCGTGTATTGGAAAACGAAGAAGCGGCTTATTAATGGCGGGTTTTCGGAGAGCTGTATTTCGCGCAGTTCAATTTCGGATACTTTGGGCTTCCATCCCTGCGATAGCGGATATGTAATTAAACAGACTTCCCATCTGTGAAGTGAAGAGCGGGCTGAGGCGATTTCAAGAGAGACCCATACGGGTTTTTGCGATTCGTTATGGGGCACGTAGATGTAAGCTAATGCCATGTCGGTTTTAGCTGTCGCCTCGAAGTCTGTGTCTCTGTAGGCGAATTGCAGCGTATAGTTAGGTATGTCTGGAAGTATTTCTGTTGATGCTTGCTCGCCATTAGCAGTGGTCGTTAAGAGTATGGTTGGGCGGTCTGCCAAAGCGAAGGTAGGTGCTTGAATAGAGGCTAAAGCAATTGCGACTAGGAGTATGGCAGCAATTTTTACTATGTCGGTTTTGCCTTTTGTGCCGGCAGCGGCTCTGAATATTTTTCCGCAGTTAAAGCAGAAGCCTTGGTTTGCTGGCGGTTTTGGATTGCATTGCACGCATTTTTCTGTCTTTGTAAATATTTTTGTTTTGAATATTTTTTCTGAGATTGCAAGTAATAGGAGAGTGCCTATGAAGATTAGAACCCAGCCGCCGAGCAAGTGGAATGTCTGTAAAGCAAGGTTTTCTCCATAATGGTAGCCTATTATTAGTAGCGTGGTTATGCGGACTATGTTAAGCAAGTAGATAAGCGGGATGCCCGTAAGGATTAAGGCGATTTTTTTCCATGGCTTATCGCGAATTATGTATGCTACTAGCAGAGCGAAGATGAGGAAGCTTAGGAGGCTGTATATGCCTGAGCAAGCAATGTCCACAGTGAAGTTAAGTATTGTGCCATCGGGCCGTGTAATCTGAATAAGCGGATTGCCATATTCAGCAACCAATGATGTTGGTATTCCCGTTAAGCTTGCAATGGTAGCGGAGGCTTGGGCGCTGAAGGCTGACAAAGTGCCGCCTACGGTGTAGAGGATTTCAGTTGGCGGCGGCACAAGAAAGAACAAAAAAGCGATAGGAAATGCCAGTTGGCGCAGTGCTTTGGCATTAAATAGGAGCAGTACGGTGCCTGCTACGAAAATGGGAAGTGCAAGTAGGTGATATTCTATTGGCGTAAAAGTATAGGAGCCATGCCAATACAGCAAAATGGCTGTTGCAACTAGTAGAATGCCAGCTACAGGCTGTAAAGTTCGTTGAATTTTTGTGTGATCCTTATTGTTAAGTGAAAGTGTAGCGGTTAGGATACCACGTTTGCGATAGAGCAAATAAGCGAGGATGAAGGGGATTGCGAGCATGTAGCTTGCCGCTTCGCTTTTAAAGGCGTCAGAGAAGATTATGGCTAGATCTTGATAGAATAAAATTAATGTTGCAGCTGGTATAGCTACCGCTTTTAGAATTAACCATAAATTGTTATGTATAACTGGGAATCCTTGTGGGACTGTTAATTTTGTTTTTTCCATGTTATTTATCGTTCCCGCAGTCTAAATGAAGTTAATGTTTTTAAAGCATATTTCAGAATCAAAAAGCAGATAATTTTACTGTCCTACCATTGTTTTTTGACTTTGGTTTGCCGCTTTAGCCTAGGCACAAGCGTTAGGAGAAGCACAGCAACTATTAGTAGAGCTGATGCGGCTATTTCGATAGTCAAAGTCGCGTCAGACCCTTTGGGCGTGTTCTCGTTTGTGGAGGTTATTTGGTATCCTATTAGTTCGAATGTGTTATTTGCGGTGCTGGTTTCGTTTAGTATTGGCGTGGCGTATGCGCTGAGTGTGTAGTTGCCTTCGGTAAAGTTTGTTGTGTTCCATAGTATGGTTATGGTTGTGGTGCTTTTTGATTGAAGTGTAACTTGTTGTGTTGCTATTTGGATGTTGTTTGCGTATAGTATTAGGTTAAAGGTTTCTGTTTGTGTGCTGTTATTGCAAACAGTAATGCTGACGTTTACTATTTCACCTTGTGGTATGTTTTGCGGTGATAAGAGAGTCATGTTTGTTATCGCTATATCATGTTCAACGGCGTTTGTTGCTTGATTGGTGTTGTTATTGGTTTCTGGCGGTGCGGTTGGAGGGATGATAATTGGAGGCGGCGGTGTTCCTGGGATTGGGGGCGGTTCTTTTTCTACAGCCTCGGCGAATGCAAGCAAAACCGGGAAGGCCCTTGGATAGTATTTTGATAGCCACTCATCAAGTGTTGGTGTTAGGTTTTCCCATGTTGTTATTTCCCAAAGCCATCCTGACGCGTTCCATGAGCCAGCAGCATCAGCGGATAGGAAGCCGCCTCGTCCACCGCGGTTTGCTGGGTACGGCGTCGTTATGTTGTATTGCTGTTCGTATTGTGTTTTTAGGGTTTTTATTTTGTCTTCAAGCGGCGTGTTAGCGTAGTGGAGCATGTATTCTCCGCCGTTGTGTGTGTTGACGTAGATGTCTGGGCGGTATTTTCCCATTGCATTGTGGAGTGCCATGGTTTCTGGTTCGCTGCCGCCATAAAGTCCACGATATTCATAGTCGTTGTTTGGGTCGGCGCTTCCTGTTTCGCCCCAGCGGTAGATGCCGTTGCGGTTTAAGTCAACGCCGTAGGGCACTTTTATTATAGTGCCGTTTTCGAGGATGTATTCGCGCCGCATGTTTTGCCGCGCTGTGGAATCAACATTGAGTATGGGGATTATGAGGTGATAGTTGTATCGGAGGATGTGGTTTGCAAGCGGATCGTTTGATTCCAGCAACCACTTGCAGAATTTGTACAAGATTTCGGTTCCACCATCTTCTGAACCGTGACACTGGCCGTCGTACATTATTTTGCCGCCGGTGGGCGTGCCGATTTTGAAAAGCCAGATGTCGTTTCCTTGGATGCTCTTGCCAATAGACTCGTAGGAGGCCCATTCAGGATGTGCATCACAGAGGGCCATCCATTGAGCGATCATCTGATTTTTAGGCGTATAAAGCGCGACTGATCTACCCGCAGAAACAGGTGTTACTTCCATAAAGCACATGCAGCATAGTAGTAATATTATTAGCATTGGAAAGAGAAGTGACATGATCAGTTTAGCTTTGCGAATCTTTGATCACCACTTAAAGCGTGTAAAAATGGGTTGATATATGTTTGCAAAAGCAATCTTGCATACTAACGTAGAACATAGGTAATTTTGTTTGCTAAAAATATTACAAGAAAATAAAAAGTAGGGGTTCTGTTGGCCAACCGTCAATTTACTTTGGGCATTTCTAAGGAATTAAGGCGGTGGCATAAACATTGTCGACGTAGAAGTCGCCTCTGGCGTCGCTGTCAGCTGCGAAACTAATGTGTGTTACGTAATTGTAGGGGTAGTTGTCGTATTTTGGTATGTTGGCCATGGCTAATGCGCCGTTTACGTAGATATCGTATGTGCCGCTTGCCATGTTAATGACTAGGGTGATTGTGTACCATGTGTCATAGCTTAAGCCGGTGCGAACGGTTACCCATTGCGATGTTGTAGCCCAAGCTTGCGTTGATAAAGTTCTTGCCTTTAGTTGTATGTCGTTTCCTGAAGTGCCCGGAGTGCTGTCGTAAAATGCTAGACAGATGGAGCGATTTTGAGCATAGCCGTTTGGACCTCGATCGTTACTGTCGCATCCGATGTATACATGACCTGTGCGATCGTAGTTACTGCTATCGGCTATTCTGTCGATATAGATGTCAAAGGATACGGTGAATGTGCCTGTTTGTGGTGAACTGAATTCTTGTGAAAGATAGGCATTTTTGGTTGTAGCATAATTCTTTAAAGCAGCTTTCTTTCCAGCATTGCCTCCGATGTTGCTTGTGTCAAGTGTTAGAAGTGTAGGATCATCGTTGCGACTCTCATACCAGTCTTGCCCTGCACTATTAGTTCGCAAATCAGCGTTATCAATGCTTGCGTCGAAGGTTGAGTCTGTTAAAAGCATTTGTGCAAAGTATGCTGTAACTGTCTTATCGCCATCCATAGTTATTGTTATTGGGTTGCTCGTTCCTGCTGCGTCGCCGCTCCAATGTGAAAATGTCCATCCAGATGCGGCGGTTGCTGTTAATTCAACTGTTGTACCGTCAGCGTAAGTGGTTTGATCAGGGGTTTTTGTTACAACACCGTTTCCTACTATGTTGATTACTAGCGTGCGCTGGTTTTGTGGAATTTGAGTGAAGTGAGCGGTGACTACGGCATCGCCTGTAATAATTAGTGTAGCAGGGCTCTCTGAGCCTGTGAGTGCTCCGCTCCAGTGGCTGAATTCCCATCCCGCTGCGGCTGTGGCAGTTAGTTCAACAGCTGCGCCATATGTGTATGTTGTTTGGTCAGGATTAAGTGTGACTGAGCCTTGTCCGTCAATGTTTACGGTGAGGGTATATTGGTCTTGAGTGAAAGTTGCTGTTAGAGATTTGCTGCTGTCCATAATTAGGGTAAGCGGGTTATCTGTGCTGGTTATGTCGCCGCTCCAGCCTGCGAAACTATAGCCTACATCAGCAGTCGCGGTTAACATAACTTCTTCGCCAGCGTTATATTGTGTCTTGCTTGGATTCGCTTCGACTGAACCGCTGCCTACGAGGGTAATCGTTAAAGCGTATTGTTGCTGCTGTTGTTGAGTGAACATGGCGGTTATGGCTTTGTCTCCGTCCATAATGATGCTTGCAGGGTTTTGGCTTCCAGACAGGTCTCCAGCCCATTCAAGGAAGTACCAGCCACTATTTGGCTCTGCAGTTAACTCCACGACGTCGCCGTGATAGTATGGCCCGTTATTGTTTAGGGTTACTGTGCCGCTTCCCTCGGGGGAAAACTGCACTGTTAAGGTGTATTCGTTTCTGGCGAATGTAGCAGTTATTGTGTGGTCTGCGTTAACGTTGGTAAATGTATAAGTGGTTATTGGTCCTTGCGATTCGCCGTCAACAAGTACGTCAAGGATGTGATAGCCTTCGTCGGGGGTTATTGTGAATGTTTGGTCTGCACCATGGGATACAGCTACTAAACCTGAAGGCGATATTGTTCCGCCTTCTCCGCTTACCGAGGAAGTTATTGTGTACTGTTTAATAGTGAAGTACGCGGTAACTACCATGTTTCTATTGACAACGATTGTTGCGGGGTTGTTGGTTCCTGTTAAATCTCCGCTCCATTTTTGGAAGGTATATCCAGATTCAGGTGTGGCTGTTAAGGTTACTGTGTCGCCGCTCTTGTAATATTGCTTTTGAGGATCTGCGGATACTGTCCCTTGACCTACTTTGTAGATTGTTAAGGTGTAATATTCTGCAAATGTCTCTTCTCCGCTTATACCGTAGAATGCGGCGGGGTTAAGTTGGTTGTTGTAGCTTGTTTGTATCCAACTTACAGAACAGGCTGGATTAGATATTGTAATCTCATCTAATGAACCGCTAAAGTACCGCGCATTATTGTATGGACATCTGCCTATGAAAAGCGGCGTGTTGGGATTATTGTAGATTGAGGGTATGGTGGCGGTGCCAACCGTCGCAACCTGAACGCCGTTAACATAGAAACGCGGAACAGCATTAGCCTCCCAAACCACAACAACATAATACCACACACCAGCCGAAGGAACAAAACTAGCATACCACTC
>JBNARN010000006.1:0-24664 GCA_049718365.1 Candidatus Bathyarchaeales archaeon | reverse complement strand
GTGTCGCCACCGTCAATTTTGCTTGTAACACCTTGAAGCACGCCGTTATATGGGGTGCCATTGTTGGCGTTTGTTGTTGAGTCATAGTGAGTCCCAGTTTTTTCGTCAAGGTGTAGAACCAGTTTGTGGCTTGAGTCCCAAACTGTGGTTGGGTTCTGCTGGCTGCCGCATGAGGGATTACCATAGTATAGGTATAGAACGGTGTCAACCGTAGAGGATAGAAGTGGCACGTTTACCCATGCGACTAGGCGGCCTGTGGTGCTATCGTAGGATTCTATTTCGTGGTTTAGTTTGTTTTGGTTTGCGTCGGTGAATAAGAAGTCGTCACCATCTGCTTGCGCTTTAGTTTTCAAAGCAGGGTCTGTTAGGTCGATTAGTACTGGGAAGTTTGTTTGGTCGCCGCTTACTTTTGTGCGGTCGATAGTTATTGTTCGGCGGTATTGCCAGTATGTGCTGTACCATGGTGGGAGGTCGCTTGTGGTGAATGCGAATGTTTTTGTGTTTATGTTGGTTCCGTCGGTTGCTGTTACTGTCCACGTGTAAATTGTAGAATAAGCTAAACCACTAATTGGAACGGTGATTATTCCATTTGGCACGTTTATGCCGGTAGCTGAGCCTATGTTTGGATTTGTGGTGACTGAGTAGCTTATTGGGTCACGTTGGTAGTCGGTTAGCCTGAAAGTTAGTTGTGTGAGTGTTGTTTGAACGTTTGTTGCGCCGTCAGCTGGTGTTGGATTATTGATTTGTGGGGCCTTTGGCCCTGGTGGTGGCACATATTCTGCTGCGCCGCAGTGGCGTTCGCTGTAGAATTGGCAGTTTGTTCTTGGGTGGGGGTTTGGTTTAGGTGCGATTGTATCGAAGCAGTATACTCTTCCTTGGTCGGCAGCGTAGCTTGTTAGTATTAATTCCATAAATCCATCATTGTCAACATCGGCTAGTAGAGTGTGAGCGCTGATGCTGTTTAGGGGGCCGACTGTTTCTAATAGGGTGTATGTACCGTCTGGGAATACATCGTAAATTAGTATGTGTGTGCCGTTTACGCCGATTATGTCAGTTTTGCCGTCGCCATTTACGTCTCCAACCATTGGTGGTTCCCATGCTACGAGCGGCAGGGTTACGTCGCGCTGCCATCTATACAAGTCCCAAATTGTGATGTTTGATTCGCGGCAGGTTATTATTTCCAAGTTTCCGTCGCCGTCTATGTCGTAGATGGTTGGTTGGGAGTGACTAGTGATGCCTAAGCTGAGGCTTTTGCGATACACGCCGCCTGTTGTTAGAACGGCTCCAGTGAAGGCGTTGTAAACTGCAAAGCCGCCTCCTTGGTGCGCGACCACCACGTCCAAGATTCCATCTTTGTCAACATCTGCAAGCATGGGAGTGTGACTGCTGCAGCGAATGGAGGAGTCATTCCATAAAGGTGTTAGAGTACGCGGGTCTAAGGCGCGCACTCCCCATCCGCCATATTTGTATGGGTCTTCAGCAGGGTTATAGTAAATGTCTCGGTCACCTTGGTATAGGATGAAGGTGCCGTTAGAGGCAGGGTCGCCGATTGTCATTCCGCCCCAGCAAGGGTGCCAGCTTGTTGGGTTTTGAGCAAGAATTTTCCCGTCGTAACTTAGTACGGTTATGTAGTCGTATCCATATAGTGGGCCGTTGCCTGAAGAGACGAAGATTTCATAATAGCCGTCCCCGTCTATGTCGCATACTGGGCTAAATAGGTTGTAAGAGGAAACATCGATGTTTCTCCATATCGTGGCGCCGTCTGTGCCTCGCAGCACAACTGGTCGTGTTCCTGAAACGATTATTTCTAATATGCCGTCATTGTTTATGTCTGCTATTTCGGCGGGGCTGTGCATGCCGATGCCTCCTGGCTGGACTTGCCAGATTATGTTGCCTGTTATGCCATCTAGTGCTGTGACTAGGCCGTCTGTGCCGCCGTCGGTTGATCCGCCTGTTACGATTATGTCTAGTCTGCCATCATTGTTTATGTCTGCGGCTAGTGGTCCTATGTATGTTTTTGCGTAGGGGCCTAGGTTTTTTACCCATTTTAGAGTAAGTGCTGGCGCGGCCGATGTTGATGTTACGTTTACTGCTAAGAAAGAAGCGAATATTAGTGTTATAAACAGTGTACTTAGTATTTTTTTGCGGATATGCTTTTTAATTGGATTCATTTTTTGTTACTCCCTTCTCCTATTTTTATTAATTTTGCTATCTCTGAAAAGTGGATTTATAAGTGATATAAGTATGTATGTAATATTATTCTAGAGTTAAAAAAGATAGCGGTTTGGAAGGGTGAGTCAAATTTTTTGTTGCAGTGTGCTTGTTCTATCATTAGGTTATGTGTATTTGTGTTGAACGTGAAAACGGCAAAATTTATTATATCGTAATTTATAAGATAAATGTCGTGGGGAAACGCTTGTCGCGGCAGCGCCAGAGAGCAGGGGTTACTACATTCTTACTTAGCATTATTGCCATTTCCACGTTATCTGTAAGTTATGCAGCACAAGCAGTTAACACCATATATTCGACGGGCACAATTAGCTATTTGCCGCGTGTAGATGTCACAGTTAACGTCAACCAAGTTATTGGTGTTAATAATTTATCTTTAGGGTTTATGCTTGATCATGAGTGGAATATTTGGCTTAATAGACCTGTGTTGAAGCAGTTGGCGAGGGATGCTAATTTCAAGTTAGTTCGCTTATTCAGCCATAGGATAGAACCCTGTAGCTATTGGAATGAAGCTACTAAAACTGGAACTTTCAACTGGGCAAATGTTGATACGCTTGTTCAAGAAATTTTTAACATTGGTGCTGAACCATTGATATGCATAGGATTTTGCGATTCGACCCAGATAATTATTCCGCCGGGGATGGCGATAAATGCAACTACAGGCTTGCCAAATCCAGAGAGTTTCGCCGCATACTGCGCAGAGTGGGTAAAACACTTCAAACAAACACAAAAACTAGTAAAATACTACGAAATACTAAATGAGCCATGGATGTATTTTGGATGGGATAATTACACGCGAATATCATATTTCATGGAGGTATTTAACACCGCAGCGAGGTCGATGCGAAAAGAAAACTTGATTCTTCTTGGTTTTGAAGGAGCGAATAGAAAACCTGTATTGAATTACTGGCTATCTAATGGTGGTGCTGATCTTGATTTCATATCATTCCACAAGTATGATTCAGGGGAAATTAACTACTACGCAGACAGCGTGATGCTTACTAGAGCTGAAACTTTGCAACTTGAAAGCTCCACAGCATATTATGGCATACGCGAACTAAAACAAATCTACAAACAGTATAGAGGTAAAACGCCTATTGTAATTAATTCGGAAAGTAACTTTAATAGTGCTTGTGAAACAGGAACAGACCCAAAGATTCAGCAAATGCTTGGAGCAACATGGGTAGCACTCATGTTAAGGAAAGCTGTATTGAGCGGTCTTGATTACAGCGTTTATTATTCCTTTGCATCCAGCGCCTCTTGGGAACGACAGAATAAGGAGTCTGGTGGAGTGGGGTTTGGCATGGTAAATTTTGACAATAATAGTCCATGGTATCCTTATTATTGCCAATGGCTTATTGGGAAAAATCTAAATGTTGGCGATCAAATAGTTGTTTCCGAGAGTTCATCAGAGGATATCAGAACATTATCATGGGTTCAAAGCGGAAAGATAGTAATTTTGATAATTTCCAAGGTTGACCAACCAAGGATTCTCTACTTAAACGGCATATCACAACAGCAGTTTAATATTATAAAAATAGATAATACAATACCTTGGGAGAATGCAAATATACAAACAGGCACTATCAACTCTGCAGAGCCTTTAAATTTAAATGGATACACAATTGCTTTACTTCAAAGCGTCTAAGAAACAGAATCCATACGTTCATGGACAAAATAGTAACCGTTTGAGTAAAATACGCAAAATGTTCTTAAACTTAGTTCATCATCAATAACTTGTAAAACGCAATCACCAAATAATTGTCCTCCAAGAGTATAGTTATCACGCAAACCTCTAATAACGACATTTGATTGGCTAATCAGTTGAGTGTAAGCAAAAATTACTTTGGAAGCATTGCTTCCAAATTCCTTTAAGTCTAAATACCATACTCTCTGTAGTTTGTGAGCGAAATTTTCGTTAAAATATATTGAATATATGCAGGTTCGCCATGAAACAACTGTTACAGTTGAATTTTCGGAATGATTGAAAAAAAACGAAAGCGAAGACATCTCAGATGGGTGATACATCTCTCCGAAATAAAAGTTTCTTTCGAATCGTAGCACCATAACGGTCGCCGATAAACTCACCACAAAAGAAAGAGCTAAAATTGCTGTGATCTTTGGCGACAGGATCCTACGCAGTTGAATAAATTCACCAACAGGTTTCTTATAAATTAACTTTTCAAAAAGAACAAAAAATGAAAAAGCCAATGGAAAAGCTGCAAAGGGGGTAAAACGAGCAACATGCCAATCAGGGAGTAATAGCAAGCACGATAGCATAACAATCGATGAAAATAAAAAGGACAATAAACCAAAAATTATGGGGTTCATTTTATCTCTTTTGAACAAAATCAAAATAACTGAAGCAATTACAACACATCCAAACAATCCAAGAAAAGAGTATCTAAAGTACTCTCGTAATAACCCACCAATCCAAGGTAAAGTCTCTTTAGTTGGCAAAGTTTCAATGATGGGCTGTATATACTCGGAAGAAAAAAATGATGGAAGACGCCCAATTGCCTCAGAGAGTGTTGATGATCCTTGAAAAAGCATCCAGCCAACAAAACCTACAAGAGAAAAGAAAGCAAAGGTAAATATTTTCACCCTAAAATTAAAGGCGATATAAACCAGTAAAAACGCAACTAGAACGAGAGATTGAAATGGATGAGTAATAATAACAGAACAAACAAGTAAAAATTTTAGAAATAAACCTCGGTGGCTCTCCATACGGAAAAATAAGAAAAAGAAAATAAAAAGAAGAGTAAAGGCGAGTGATGTACGCGAATAGTGGTGGAAATTGTCAAATAGATGATTAAAGAACAAGCTTAAAAATAAAAAAGGCGCAAGCCATACTAAATTAAAGCTTTGCTGCTGAAGTAATCTTCCAAATAAATAGGCAATAACTGCTACAACTGCAACCAAAGCAAAATACAGAATATAATTTGCGGTTACTAAATCGCACCCACAAATAATTGTCATAATGCCATGGATATAGAAAGAGCCAGGCCAAGAGCTTACTTCAGCATCCTTGTAGTTAATTAAATTTCCATTTGATAATAATGACTTAGTTGGTGCGGCATGTAAATAGGTATCACGCATTGTTAAATATGGATAATTCACTAGTTGAATAAGGGGGAAGTACATCGCAAAAAGTAGGAGAGGCCATAAAGAATGTCGATTAAATGATATGGAGATTGCACCTAATACATAAAAAACTATTAAGTGTAAAACACTGTAATTAGAGATAAAAAATAGGTCATAAAAACCATATGTTCCTTGCGCTACATCAAAGCGCCAGAAAAAAGGAACCAAAAAAAGCCAAAGTATAAACGCTATGAGCGTAATTTTTGCAAAGAAGCCTTTTTCAGCTTTCGATTTCATTAGGTTATCACCAAAAAACTAGAGCATAAGACGCAACTTCTGCAATATATAAGCAGTTTTTTGCTTTGGCACCTCGGGAACTTTAATGGAATGCCCATAGCCAGATAAATGCCCTAATATTAGACCAAGGCACCAGCCCACACTAAAAACAGTCGTAACAATAGGTATCAAAAATGCTTTTTTCTCAAAATATTTTACATAAGCTTTTCTTGAAAATTTTAGTCCGCTTATGAAATAAATTGGCGGGATTCTAAAAATGACCTTTGACGCACTTGCATATTTATGACCCATAAAATGGCCACCATAACCATACCATATACCCTTTTTAAGCAAATCTTTCATTGTCTCTCTTTGTTTATGAACAAAGGTAGCAGAGGGGTTTATTGCAAGTTTCCAACATTGCGCCACCAACCTAAAGACAAGATCAGTATCTTCACTTGCCCCTGTAATTCGCCTATCAAAACCACCTACATCATTTAGTGCTTCAACTCTACAGAGCGTCGCACCAAAATAGATCTGCTTTAGCATGCACCAATAGAGGCTCATAACATTAGAGAAAAATCTGCCTCGTATATTTTTATGTTTAAATTCTCCAATTACTACACCTAACCCTAGGTCCTTGCTAATAAAAGCTAATTGCTGCCTAACAAAATCTTGCGAAAGAACTACATCACTATCTACCCATAGGATATATTTACCAGTCGCGTTTTCAATGACTAATTGTCTCGCAACTGCCAATCCTTTTCCTTTATCTGTAAAAAATTTTACATTAATACGCTTTTTTACAATCGGGTAAATAAGATCAATATCCTCTTGATGTTTGCTAGAAACTATGACGAGTTCGAGCTTCTCCTTAGGAAAATCTTGATTTAATATACTGTCAATAGTTTCTGTTGCTACTTCCTTAAGGCTTCTAACACAAAGACCTATTGTAATGACAGTCATCTTATCCTCACATTGGGTTTCAATGCCATTTTATTCTGCTTATATTCCAGAGATAAATAATCGTCTATATATTGTGTAGTTTAAATGGGTTTATTTTTGAGATGAATAGGGATCTTTTTCCGCTTGGTAATGGTGGAAGGTAATCAACAAACTTAAACTCAATTGTAACATTGTAACCAAGCAATTTCCGCATGTAATTAATAACAAAATCGCTATGCTCCTGACGATAAGCTTCGCCTTTCACAGCAACAATAACAATACGATCTAGGCTTTCTTGAATAACGCGGTAGCTTTCTATAGGCACTTGCATCAAGACCCAACTAAAAGGACCAGGTGCCGCAGTGCTAACGGGAACGACGCGCCCTAACTGCTTGTCATAAACTGCCATAAACTGTGACACGCGACCTTCAATAGACGACATTAAAGGTAAACCCCGCCCACAACGACACAATTCATCAGAGGGCTTACCGACATCGCCAATCGCGTAACGTATAAAGGGCATACCAAAATTCCTCAAACTAGTAACCAAAATCTCTCCAGATTCACCAGCCGAAACATGCTCACCGTCCCTAACAAACTCTAAAAGGGTATTCTCAGCACTAATATGATAGCCAGAATGCTCCTCACACTCAGCCGCTATAGCACCAACTTCTCGACTACCATAATAATCAAAAACCTTACAACCAAACGCATCCTCAATTGTTTTGCGCTGAAAATCCATCAAAGACTCCGCAGAAGTAAGCACAACCCGGGGGCGAATATCATCACACCCAATCTTCAACATATACTTTGCAACCATGTACACAGAACTGGCATAACCTCTAACCGCTAACGGCCTAACTTTACGCATTATACGAACATACCGTTCTAAGACATCATCAGACAAAACATAAGTATTTAAAACAAAAACCCGCTCCAAATAACTAGTGAAACGCTTTATGAGACCACTATACTTTGACAAATCAACAGGAGAACCCCAAAAAACAACACACCTATCGCCAAAACGATAACCAGCCCAGCCATAAGCACGAAACTCGGCAGCAACCTCCCAACTTTGCTGCTCCTTAGTAACAAAAAACTTAATCTGATCACCCGTGCCACCACTCACAGAAGAAACCAGTTTATTTCTTGGGAAACCCCTAGAAACCAAATCCCAATAATGCCGCCTTATATCAGCCTTACTCAAAACAGGCAGCTTCACCAAATCATCAGTGCACCGTATATCGCTTGGAATCAGCTTCCTCTCTTTAAAGATACGCCTATAGTAAGGCACTGTTTCATAAGCATGTGTTAACAAAGCTCGCAGATTATCCACTTGAATTCTTTGAATCTCCTTCTTGGACAACCACTGAGTCTTATCTAAAACACGACTGCACTTAAACCTGCAAGTACCTCTAACGAAATCATAAAATGGTAACAGTAAATTCTCTGCAAACAAAGAATAAGCACTACTCATTAAAACTCACTTGGCTAAACTAAATTAGATTGCAACAGAATTCACTTTTCTTGAATCACAATTCTTTTGCAAACTTCATCAAGCGTTCTGATAACCGCTAAGCCATCCTCAACAGAAACAGGAGGACCACCACCATTAAGCAAGCTTTCCGCAAAAGACTTAATGTAAAAGTCATGACCACTCAACCAGCGTCCAGTGCTAATCTTCCATGCATTAGCAACAGTACACTTTGCAAGCTGCAACGCTTGTTTAATAGCATCAGAGCCCTTCGAAAAACGACTAGTTTTTCTTTTCGGAAGGAACAACAACGTGGAACTTATCAACTCTAACTTCAAAATACCCTTACTTCCATACACGCTAATGTAGATAGCATCCCTTGAGGAATTAAAAGAAACGTAAACTCTACCAAGCTTATTTTTAACTCTAAAAATAGCGCACAACTCATCCGACTTCATCCAGGAATAATCACCAATCTTAGAAACTGCCACACTAACAACATCAGGGTCACCGTTGAGAAAATGCCTAACCAAATAAATCGGATGCGCCAACATTTCGCTAAAACGACCGCCTGGAAAAGTATGACACCAATGTTTCTCATTAGCCGCCATAGAATCAAAATTTGTGTTTAACGCCTCAATTTCAACATTAAATACATCACCCAACTTGCCCTCTTTTATTAGGGAGGTTGCCTTAAGAACCGGGTCATCAAAAAGCCAATTATGTATAACCCCTGCCTTCACGCCACTAGCACGTTGACAATCAACAATTTTCTCTGCATCCCTAACAGTCATGGTCATGGGTTTCTCAATTAACACATTAACGCCCGACTTCATAGCTTCAATCGCCAAATCAGCATGAACTTGAGGAGGAGTAGAAATATCAACAACATCAACATTACACTGAGTCAACAGATCAGATAACTGAGTAAAGTATTTAGGAATCTTCCAAGCTGCTGCAGTCCGTCTAGCTAATGGCTCATTTAAATCTGAAACTGCTACAATTTGCGCTTGACGCACTTTACGCCAAGCTACTAAATGGCCAATTGTAACATAACCACAACCGACAATTGCTACATTTAGCTTACCCATCTTTTTAATTCACCTACTAAATTTGTCATAAATAAACTGAAAACCACAAAAGCGCAATACAATTGTAACCTGCACCATTAGGCTCATAGATATAACCTCGTTACATCAACACGATAGAATTTCTAAGATACACCTAAACTACTTAAGCTTCTTGGTTATCAATTAAACCCAAATCTTTTAAAGCATCTGAAATTGTTCTAACTTTTACAGAGTCATTAGCTGAAAGGAAATCGCATAAGTTTCTAAATTGCGTTAACGAATCACTTTTATTAACACTTCTTGAAGATTTAAAGACGGAGTCTTTTATACGCACAAGAGAATTACGCAAAGCCTTCCGACGTAAAAATTCTACTCGCTTATTTCTTAGAAACCACAAAATTAAATCAGAAGATATACTAAATTTGCCATGAAAAACAAATATAGCAAGGCCTTCTGGAAAACTGTGATTGGAAATAAATTGTTGGGTAGGCAACATTTTTAAAGAATAAAGGTTCAATGCTTCTGGACGGTTTATTCCATAATCCTTTTTTCCATAGCCCCTAGCTGCCGAATAAAAACGTTTAGTGTAGTAAATACACCTTTCATCATAGTAACCATATGGATATGCCATAGTAGTACATCCAAATTCTTTCAAAATCTCCTTTGATTTACTCAGTTCAAGAACTAACGAGTCAGTAGAGAGTCTAGTAAGGTTTGGATGCGTATGCGTGTGACTACCGATTTCATTTCCATGATTATAAAGTTCTTTTAAGTGATATTTGTTCAGCATACCTTTTTTGCCTAAAAGGCTAGTTATAACATAAAAAGTAGCTTTCAATCCATAATCTTCTAAAATAGGGTAGAATTCTGTAAAGTGATTTTCATTTCCATCATCAAAGGATATTGAAACCAAAATACTCATTGTCTCAGCCCAAATTTTGTGTAAGAACAATAGCTAAAATTGTGTAAAGCGCGCACATCTTGCGGTTAAAATTTGACAAAAGTTCAAATTAATTTTTCGCAGATGTTAATAAAACCTTTAATAATAGACTCGTTATCAAACCTTTTAAGAAAAGTCTCTCTGTTTTGCATGCCTAAATCTACTATCTCGTCTCTACTTAAATTACTAACCAATTTTATAGAATCAGCCAGTTCACATGGATTACCAGCCTCAAACAGCTTAACACCTTTGCAACCTTCAACCTGCTCAGGAATACCACCAACAGATGAGGCAATAACAAAGCGACCTTGGACTAATGCCTCAACGATAACATATGGCCAAGGTTCAGGCCAAATAGAAGGCACGATAACTGAACGAATAAACTCATAAATACGTATTAATTCAGTTTTGTTCAGCTTCCCGTACAACAAAAAGCCGTTTTTTTCTAAATCAGCTAATAGTTGCTTATTAGTGAGGTTAAATTTAGTAGCATGGA
The DNA here is from genome assembly GCA_049718365.1 of Candidatus Bathyarchaeales archaeon. Classification (GTDB taxonomy): domain Archaea; phylum Thermoproteota; class Bathyarchaeia; order Bathyarchaeales; family Bathycorpusculaceae; genus JAOAIV01. The sequence goes on along the minus strand of JBNARN010000006.1, from coordinate 14,150 downwards.
TCTTAATTGTTGCTGAGTTGATAAATTTTAGATTTTTCACGGCTTGAGAAAGTACATAAAAGCCCTTTAAGAAATCAGAGCCCCCAAAATAACCAAAATCATGGCCCGCAATCTTTACTTGCGCTATTTTAGGAATCGGATTGTATACAACAGAAAGCTTATGCCGCAATAGTGTTGCTCTCTGCGCAATAAGGTCCTTCTGCGCTTTAGAAACGCAAATCACGGCATCGCTAAGTTGGATAGCCTGAGAGAGATAACAACCTAAACTGGAGTTTAACGCTACCGAAGCTAAATTTTCACGAAAATTTCTCCCGCGTAATTTTTCATAGGTATAGATACATTTTGGTGAACAAAGAAAAGTTTTAGCATTGCACAAATTTTTTCTTGTGTTGTACAGAGTAGCCAAAGCGCAAACAGGAATATAATCATGCAAGTGAACGATAACAGGTTTACCAAAAAATTTCGCTAAAGGGATTGACAAAAACCAATAACGCGGAACATAAACTATATCAGCCCATTTCAACAGTTTTCTCATAAACCCAGAAAATAGAATATCAAACCTTTCCAAAATTGAATATTTAACAGTACCAGTACTATTTCCAAGAAGTGATAGGCGATACACCATCAATCTCTGATTCCTGGAAAACATTGGTTCCCCATGAAACTTGTTTGTAACTACAATAACGTTATGTTCTTCTTTAGACAGAAACCTTGCATACAAGTAAGTGGCTAATTCAGCGCCGCCACCGTGCGGATAAAATAATTCACTCAAAATTAGAATATTCATTCTTTAACAACCTAATCAGTTTGTATTCAACATTCTTATTATACGCTCGTACTGCTTCGCTATCGCAATATAAGAGTGTTTTTCAGCCTCTTTTTGCGCAGATCGGCTCATTTTTGCCCATAAATCTTCATTCTTTAATAAAATAGAAATCTTTTTAGCATAATCAGCGGGCTCGAATCCAGATATTCGAAAACCGTTGACTCCATCTTTAACTACACCTTCCGGTATGGCTGTGGAAACAACTACTGGCAAACCGCTTGCAAATGCTTCTAAAACAGCATAAGAAAACGCTTCATACATAGAAGGCAAAATTAAGACTTTTCCTCTACCTAAATATTTTGCCACGGTACCAGTGTCTACATCAAATAAAAAAGTTAAATATTTAGGAATTAATTTGGCATATTTATTTAACAATTGTTCAACATATGCGTTACGGGGACCTAAAACAACAAGGTGAGCTTTAACATTCATCCTTTCAACTAATATTTTCAATGCCTTGATGGATATTTCTACATTCTTTCTTCGTCTGGTACCTATATGTAATATAAGATTACTACGTTCACTACATGCTTTAAATAAGTGGCATTTGATGGGTAACGGTATAAATGTAGCCTCAACACCAAAAAGATTTTGCACCTCTTCTCTAAGCTGACTCGATACACAAACAATCGAATCGGCATTATATTTGTACAGATATTTTGCAGACTGTAAATATAGTAATCTTTTGAAACCTTTTAGTTTTGGGAAGATTCCTGTTTGAATACCATGATTTACCGCAATTTTCTTTGCTTTTGTTTTAAGAGGAACGACACCATTTATAATTAACGCATCCAAATCTAATTTTTTTATCAGATTACTTCCCCGAGAATACCAAGCCATAGCTATTTTGGGCCATGACTCGGGTTGAGGAGCAGCAGTAAGTGAATAGATTTTTTGAGGATATTCAACGTTAAAAACGCTCTTTAGAGTGCAAGCTAAGTTTGAATAAGCACAGTCTTTGAAGGAATATGAAATAATAGATACATCATGACCTAAAAGGCGCAGTCCATCAGATAGGGTAAATAGAAATCGGTTCACGCCGTCAAGATTCGTTAAATATTCACGACGGGTAATACCTATCTTTAGCTTCATATAATGATTCCGCATTTTAAAAGTTTTAGAGTATCAAAAATAGCTTTTTCATTGCACAAATTATAATTTTTGATAAATTTGAGCTAACTTCTCAGTGATCTCATCCCAATCATAAATTTTTGGCATAATAGCCTTCTTTCCGATAACATGTTTAATAAGCAGAACCAATTCATCTAAGCATATTGGATAATTGACCCCAAAACAATTTTTGTTATCAATCCATTCTAAAAGTGCAGAGGTTTTTGTAACAATGCAAGGAGTACCAGCACACAGGGCTTCTGCAACGCTAATACCATATGCTTCATGTTCTGACAATAATGCAAATACATCTGCATCAGCATATTTTTGCAAAAGCTCAGCTCTAGACAGATCTTGGTAAAACATAACTCTATTTGCAACATTCAACTTTTTTGCAAGTTTAACTAAAGATTCCTTATAAGGTCCCTTACCGACAATTTCAAGTTTTATTTCATCACTTAGCTGCGGAAGAGATTGTATCAAATATTGTAACCCTTTATACTTTTCCAACCTACATACGCTCAAAATGACCTTGTGATTTTTATAGCGTTTCTGTAAATTTTTAAATTCATTTTTGTTAACACCGTTTGGAATAACGAAAAGTTTCGTTGGATTAATCTTGAAATGTTGAGTTATTAAATTTCTTTCATAATTTGAAACACATATTATTACATCAGCTTTATCAAAAATTTTTTTTCCAAAAAATTTGTACGGACGATGAAGCAAAGATCTAAAAAAGGTATGCCCACTTCCATGATAATGTGGTGAAAAAACCATTTTCCTGTTGTTTTTCTCCTGAGCCGCGAAAAGGGCAGGAAACGCACCATAACTATGAGCATGGATTATACCAAAACCATGAAAATTAGTTGAAAGAAACTTCTTAAGTGAAAGTGAAAAAAAATAGGATTCGCTTGGTGCCAAACTACGGAAACGCCTAACATAAACACCGTTCATAATTTCTTCTTTTGGTAATTTTCCAGATGAATCAGTTGTTAAAACATAGACTTCGAACTTTTTCGCCAATCTTTCACTGATATTTCGAACATGTTCCTCGACTCCACCAATCGAGGGAAAATACTTAGGGCAAATCTGATAGACTCTCATATCAAGATCCTACATCCAATATAAAACGGCTATTTCTCATCTCATCAACTTTACGCCAAACTTTGCTGCGCCTTTTTCCAATATGTCGGAGTAGACCAGCAATCAAAGCCAAGTTGCCTGTAACATATGAAACCAAAAATAATCTTAATTTCTTAACTAAAAGAAAAGGAAAAGCCAATATTCCGAGCCACCAAACTACGTGGAAATATAAAAAATACACGGTGACTGAAACACTCAAAGCAGTAATTAGGAGAATTGGAGAGATAACGTGCATGTAGAAATTAAAAAACACAATGACAAAGGGTATTGGAAGTTTTCCTACCAACTTAAGCTTCATTGAAAGAATAAGACCTGCTACTAAATGCTGAGCCCTTCTTGATTTGAGGGTTAATTTTCCTTTTAGAGAAACTGCTGCAGCATCATAAAAAATTGCATCAGGAACAAAAATGCATCGATAACCATTTGACAGTATATTAACTATGGTTCCAGTGTCATCCGCATAGCCTGCTTTATCTTCAAAGCGAACAAAAGCAGATCGCCTATAAAGAGCTAATTCTCCTTGAAAAATCAAAGTAGAATGAATTTTGCTTTCTCCGAGCCTTATATAATAATAAAATTTGCGGTAAAGTCCTTCAGATAACGTGTGAATACTGTTGTTCAGATTTATTATTTTCTCTTTGCCAGTAACAGCGCCTACTCTTTTATCTGCAAAGAAAGAAACTGCATTGCGTAACGCATCAGATTCCCAAAAAGCGTCAGCGTCAGAGGTTGCAATGATTTCTCCATCGGCGTGCATTAATGCTGTATTAAGCGCATGAGATTTACCATATCTCTCTTGCTCAGAGATCAGTTTTATTTCAAAAGGAAAAGTAGTTTTTGCCAAGAACTCATTACATAAATTAAGTGTTCCATCATCAGAACCACTATCTACTACAATCACTTGAAGCTTATCTTTTGGATAATTAAGCCGTTGAATATTTTTAAGTTTTTCACATATAACAGCGGCTTCATTGTACGTTGCAACAACCAGAGATACCCGAGGGAAATATGCGCAACTTTTAATTATATTCCAAGGTTTTTTTCCTTTTCTGGACACCAAAATATAGTAAGCTATTTGAGGCATAATTAAAATTGCCCATAAAAAAAGCAAAACCAAAACTAAAGGCCAAGGTAGCAAAAGAGATCACTTATTATAATAGATAGACTTGATTAACGTATTGCGTAAATTATCTAGATTTCAAATACTTATTAAGAAGGTTAAATGTTTCACGCGCATGTTGCTCTTTAGACACACCAACAACGACACCATTGAGGTTCGGTAGTTTTCCTAAATAGCTTATTGTTTCAATAGGTTTAAAATATCCAGCAGCTAGTATACTCATTCCAATAATGTTGGCTCCATCCACTTCTAAAAGAGCTTTTTCGCATTCTTCGCGAGAAGGGTTCATTTGGAAACCAATTTTATTAAAAGGTGCTGCAATCGTTAACCCATTAAAGTCAATTTTCCACTCCTTAAATTTACGTACTAGGTAGGCAAAATTTCGTGTTTCAAAACCGGGACTTATATTAAGTCTTCGCATAAAACTTATGTAATCAGTAATAAGCCAGTTAAGGTCAAGAGACAACGCAATTTCTGTAATTACCTCATGTAGCAAAATTGAATTCAACTTTAGAGGTCTACCAATTGAAGTTTTTATTCTCGAAATTTCATAAAGAAGGTAAGTCTCAAGAAAGGCAGTAATATCTGTGTGAAGAAGTCCTTTAGTACCTAAAATAGCGGCGTTAACATTTCCTGAAAGAATAATGTCCTTGATGACTTTTTTTCCTAAACCTAAAAGGCCACCAGCTTGGGTTGCAAGGCGTACATATTCATAAGCGTAGGGTACAATTGCATAAGTTTCAAAATCAGCTACGATTCTTTTTTTACAAAGTGCCTCAAGTATAGAAAGAGTTACATCACTTACAGAAAACATGAAACCATCAGCGCCATTTCTCAAAGCGATTTCAAGTAAATTTGTAAAATACTCAACATTAACTAGCGCAATGCCTCTATTTCTAGTACGCTCCTGAGAAAGATGGCTTATCCCATGAAAGGGATTATCTCCAACTAACAATTTAATTTGTTTACCGACACTCATTGGTAACGAGCCTTCTTTTTTACTTGCTCTATTAAATAATCAACATTCAAACTCTCAAAAAAGGAGGGAGAAGCAGCACTACCATTTTGAATGGATGCAATAAAGGCATGATCTTCTCGATAGTACTCAGAGGCACCAATCAAGAATTCAACATTATCAGAAAGATCATGACGATACCAATAACGTGAAGTGCCATTGTTAAGGGCTAAACTAACTTTGTCATCATTTACATCGATAACACCTTTGTTACCGTGAATTGACAAGACAAACTCTGGCATACGATAACCTTTTTTACACCAAGATACAGCAAAATCTCCAGATACACCATTACGGGTCTTTACTCTAAAATAAGCAACGTCTTCACATCCAGGAGCAGTGACACTCTCTATGACGGCGTCGTCTACAAAACAATCACCGAAAAACCACAAAGCTAAATCGATAACATGCGAACCCAAGTCTTTAAGTACACCACCTCTAGCCAACGGTTCTTTAGCCGTCGCGGCAACTTCAACAAAATCAGAGGAAAAAGCACCAGCAGAAAAAGATGTTATATCACCGATAATTTTCTGCTCAAGAAGTTCCTTTGCTTTTCTAAAAGTAACACAATACCGCTTCATATAACCAACCATATTAACGCCACCAATATTCTTGACCAAGCTGCACAACTTCTCTGAATCACTAAAACTGGATGTAAGAGTTTTCTCTACAAAAACATTACAAGCTATTCCTTTTGAATAAATCTCCTTTAAAATAGGATAATGAGAAGGAATAGGTGTTGTTACGTAGATAGCATCTAAGTTTAAGCAAGCCATCTTGGTAAAATCATCAGTTATAACAGCATTTTTGAATAATTTTTTGAAAAATCTTCGAATAATCATGCTCTTATCACAAACTGCAACCACTTCAACATTAGGAAGGGTATGTAAAATGCAAGAATGCAACAAACCCATCTTTCCTAAACCAATAATTCCTACCTTCATGTAATTCACTAACCATGACACTTAAACTACAAATAATTAATCATTCAAATGTAACAGATTAAACACGATTATAAAAGTTGAAGACAAAAATTGTTAAAGTTATCCATGTTTATTAATAAAAATCAATCCTAAAATCTACATTAACCACACAAAATCTTCCAAATTTCAGCTTAATCTAAAAATATATAATTATTTAATAAATCAGACAATAATAGAAAAATTGTCCAGCCAGCGCCTACCGCAATGCAAAGACAACGCCGTAGTACTTAAGGCCGCGCATTGAGCAGTATTTAACAAATCTAACCAAAATGCCAAACTAAAACACCAAAACACTATTACATCTAACTAAAAAATATCTTTCTCATAAAAAAGGACTAAGCAGGAACCTAAAATAATCACCTTCTGCACAACAAAAAGATAACAATTCAAAGTTAGAATCAAACAAAAACATAATTTAAACTCTGTTTAGAAGATGCGCAACCATAACAACAAACAACGACATTAAAGCATTAAGTTAACTATTACAAAATTTAACAGGAGCATACGAAATAACCTTTCTAACTTTCCCAGAACGATCACGTGGTAGCGTAGCTAAAAACTTGAACTCTATATTCATATCCTCGCCAAAAAGCTCCCTGAGCCTACGGCCAGCAAGTTCTATTACACGAGATTGATCAACAGCAACATCCTTAGCCACTACTTGGACAACAAGCTTGCATTTGCTTTCTTGAACAATACGAAACTGCCGTATCCACTCAACATCATCAAACGGAAACGGAAAGAAAACAGTCGGCGAAATCAACCTACCATCTGAGGCAACAAGAAAATCGTCAGCACGTCCCTCAACAACTTGAACAAGCGGCAAAGCTATGCCACAACTACACTCACCGCTAATAGGCACAGCAATATCATCCAAACTATAACGTATCAAGGGCATAATAGAATTAAATAATCCAGTGCACACAACTTTACCACGCTCACCAGAAGCCACAGCTTTGCCTTCATCGTCCAAAAGCTCCATTAATACACTGTCCGCGTTAATATGGTAACCATTGTGTTCTTTACACTCCCAAGCCAGCAGGCTAAACTCGCTACTGCCATAAAAATCAAAAACTTCACATCCAAAGGCCGAACTAATCCGGCGCCTACTCACCGCATCCAGAAGCTCCGCTCCACTAAAAACTAAACGTGCACCTAGCTTATGCAATGAATTACCGAACTCGGCTGCCAAAATGTGCAAATTGGAAGCATAGCCCTTCACAATGTCAGGCTTAAAATCCTGAAGCGATGTCATTTGCCTTTCAGCAGAATCAAAAATAGAGATGTACTTGCGCTCTGCCAAACCTAACCGCTGAAAAGCACTTCGGCCGCGGGGAAAACTACGGGGATCCGCAATAATAGCCATTTTATCCAAAACTCGCAATCCAGCTTGGTACATGGCGCGCAACCAAACAGCTGCGTAAAAATCCTCAACTCTATTATCTAAAAAAATAGTCAACGGAACACCGGTGGAACCACTTGTTGTTCGCTTCACTAAAGAAGCTACATCAACGCCAGAAGCAATCAAATCGTTTGGCGCACAGGCTTGCAACTCGAATTTTGTCGTCACAGGAATCTTGCGCAAATCTTCGAGGCTTCTTATATCTTCAGGTTTAACTCCAGCTGCTCTAAACTTTCGATGATAAAAAGGCACATGCTCATATGAGTGCTTAACCAAAGCTTTAAGCCGCTTTAGCTGTAAGCGCTGCAATTCAGAGGGTCGCAAGCGGAGATTTCGTCTAAGCCCATGTAAATAATAAAGCATTCTAGGAAGCACTGAGACATCACCGGCACAAAAAAGCTCATAAGCAATGAGAAGGCAGAAGCTAATCTATTAAACCGCTAAAGAGGCGCAGCTAATAAAACCGCAAAGGCCAGCAGATCACTGCAGAGGATTATATGCTTTCACGAAGTATCCGCAGCAGAATGGGAAAGCCATGTCTAAGCTTCAGCTTTTTTTCGCCTACACGTGGCCTGTAGGGGATTTCGATCTCTGCTATGCTGTAGCCCATGCGCTCAACATGATGATTCAATTCGACTTCAATGTCGAATCCAGCGGATTTCGGCTGCCAACCCCGCAAGATATCCCAGCGGATTACTCGCAAACCAGTTAACGGATCACGAAGCGCAACGCCATTCAGCAAATTGTGAGAAAAGGCCAGAAGCCTATTTCCCAGATAAAAGGAATCGCGCATCGCGCCCCAATGTAGATGAGAATTAAACCGGTTACCGCAAACCATGCCCACCTGTGGATTCTCATCCAAAATCCTAATCATTTCGGGAACATATGCGGCTGGATAAGTGTAGTCAGCATCGCTTAATACGATATAATCAAAATCGTCGCTTAAATGGCGAAGTGCAAAGCCTATTGCGCCACCCTTGCCCTTGCCTTCTTGAAATAGCACGTCAGCGCCTAAACTCTTGGCTACATGCACGGTTCTATCGCTGCTGTGCCCGTCAACAACAAGAAAACGCGCGCCACATAAATGTTGTTTAAACTCTTCTAAAGTAAGCCGGATGCCTTCCTCCTCGTTTAAGGCTGCTAGTAGCACTAACGTCGAGGAATACAAGTGGTTTTCTCCCTTCTCCGGCATTACTCAAACACCAGTTAATCATCAAATACTTGTTTAACAAACTCTCCAAACTTACTATAGACTACAGCTTATTTAAACTAATATGGAAAAAACATCTATAACAGAGTATCACCTACAAAGTAATCTATTATGGCACGGTGCTCATGTTAAACCATAGGTTGACATGGCGGTTATGAAATTCAAAATCGGAAATATCAGCGTTATACAGCCATAACTCAAAGAACAATTGAATAAAAAAGCCGTTGCGCTCAGCATCCCAAACTGCAACTTTATCCACGGCTGCATAGTGCCCATCAAACATGAGTCCGCCAATGCGGCAAACATTTCCATTGAAGGAAACTTGCTCGAATGAGAAAGAGATTTCACGTTCCCAGGTTGCATTATCAGCTAAAAACACGTGAAACTCGTGAATAGGCTCTAATGGGCTTGGCACGCCAGCAGTGCTGTTCGGTAAGGGCTCAGACTGATTTCGAAGCTTAACATAAACCTTGTAATACGCCAACTTACCCAAATGGTTGCCAACACCTAAATAGATGCGGTGGGGCACACCGGCAGAAACGTTGAACGGATATCCTTCAGCCATGCGATTTGGGCCTAGAATCCAAAGCTCGGAAAACTTTTCGCCTTCAGGAAAAGAAACTACATGGGCCAAGGTTGGCGATAGTATAATCAGGCTTAAGACAATGCAAGAGAGCATATAAGCCAATTTTACATCAGCACAATTCATTCAGCAACATCCCTGATCTCAGGCTTCATATCCATAAGCCGGCTAAGATACCACTTCTTCAGCAACTTCCAACCCATGAAGCCGAAAACGCAAAGCAGAACCAAACCAACACTGGACCCGATTGTAGCTAAAAGAAACGAGTCAGCTTGCGCTTTTTCTGTAGTTAACTTTAAATGAGCTGCGTCTGCAACCATGCCCTCTATGGCATCGCTGCATGCGTGTGCGAAAGAAACTGCGTTTTCGTAATCGCCAGTTCTAAGGGCTGACTGCGCTTGGGTAAGAAAAACGCCGGCAACATCAAGCTTGGCCATTAGTGCGGAAATGTTTGCGCCAGCTTGTTCAGCTTCAGCGACGGCGGCAAATGCTGACCCCAAATCAGCCGCTGCTTGGTTAACTGCCTCGGCGGCCTCATTAGAATTAACAGCAAAACCAAGGGGCACGAGCAGAGACAGTAGTGCTAAGCAAGTAATAAGGCTCAAGTAGCGCTTACATGTCAACTTCAAAAGCACCCTCCACTTTTAGCAATAACTCTTAGCTGAGTCGCCTAAGTTTCTAAGGCAGAAGCCATCGCAGCTAAAGTTTTGTTAATATCCTCCATTGTGTGTGCTTCGGAAATAAAGCAGGCTTCAAACTGAGATGGGGGGATAAATACGCCTTTCTCAAGCAACTTTCGGTGATACCGCTGGAAAAGACCAACATCAGCGGTCTTTACAGACGAGTAATCGGAAACAGGTGCTGCCGTAAAGAAAACTTGAAACATGGAGGAAATATGGTTCACCGTGAAACGCAGGCCACGTGCCTCAAGTAAATCAACTAAAGCTGCCACCAGCGTATCAGTTTTTGTTTCCAATGCCTCATAAAAACTCTTACCCTTGGATTGGAGATACTCCAAGGCGGCTAATGCGGCAGCAACACTAACGGGATTACCGCTGAAAGTTCCAGCCTGGTAAACGCCGCCCGCGGGCGCGACAAGAGACATGAGTTCACGTCGGCCAGCAAAAGCGGCTATTGGGAAGCCGCCGCCTAAAATTTTGCCTAACGTAACCATGTCGGGAACGACGCCGAAGTATTCCTGTGCGCCGCCAAGTGCCAAGCGGAATCCAGTGATAACCTCGTCGAAGATTAAAACCACACCGTAAGCTGCAGTGACCTCACGCAGATTCTGCAGAAAACCCTCAGCTGGCGGAATCACGCCCACGTTGCCCAAAACGGGCTCCACAATCACTGCGGCTAACTCCTCCTTATTTGCTTTTACTGCAGCCTCGAATGCCGCAGCGTCATTGAACGGAACCACAACAGTGTTTCTAGCGGTGTCTTCAGGAACGCCGAGCGATGTGGGCACACCAAATGTTGCTGCGCCAGAACCCGCCTTCACAAGCACGCTATCATGAGCGCCATGATAGCAACCTTCAAATTTCAAAATCTTCCGCTTGCCCGTGAAAGCACGTGCCGCACGTATTGCGCTCATGGTGGCTTCGCTGCCTGTGCTGGTTAACCGCACCATTTCAGCGCAGGGAACCAAGCCACATATAAGTTCGGCTAACGCGACTTCTTGCTCGGTAGGCGTTCCATACAATGTGCCAAGCTCTAATTGCTCCTTAACAGCTTCGACAATTTTAGGATGAGAATGTCCCAAAATTAATGCTCCGTAACCTAAACAATAATCGATGTACTCTTTGCCGTCGACGTCAAAAAGTCTTGAACCTGCAGCCCATTTAGTGAAAAATGGATATGGCTGAAACGCTCTAACAGGGCTGTTCACGCCGCCGGGGATCAGTTTCTTAGCCCTTTCAAATAACTGCTCAGACCGCGTCAATCTTCACACACCACTTTTAGGAAACCAAACAATTAAATGCTAATATGCTTTCCACCCGCAAATTGGCCATAACTGGCTTATTTTCTTGAGCATAAGGCCTCTAAGACTTTTCGTTTACCTTCAATTTCATTCAACCGCTTCTCAAGATACAGATAATCACGTGAATATTCCTTATAAGCCTCCAAAAACGCCTTCCCCTTATCAGTAAGCACATAACACTGATCTTGACAATTAAACTCGATCAGCAATGCTTCGCTTACTTCACTCAAATACTTCTGCAGAACTTGATAACTCAAGTTTGCTTGATACATAATTTGCGTCTTTTTAGCGTTCTGGCTGACCGCACGCAGAATATCAGCAATAATGTCCAAGCGACCTCTATAGCTACCCAATGGAATCACCGAAAAACATTACATAACAATTAAAAGCCAGAATAATAGAAAACTGGAAAGCCTAAAGGTGCAGCCAGCCTCTTCCGCCTTTCTTCAGCTGCTGCCGCGTTTTTTGCTCTTCTTCATGGTAAAGCTGAGCACGCTTCCCTCGGTTACGTTGCTGTTGATTTGCGATGTGGGTCTTTATGAATTTGGTCCATCCTCCAATTTGAGGCGGAGGCGGAAGGTAGCGGTCAGCATTGGCGATTTGGTGCTGCTCCAAAATCTCTTTGAAACTCAAGGCTTTGTAATCTTTTGTGGCGTGGATTATGAGTCCCCTTTCAACAAATAAATTGCGGTAATCGGTTGTGGCTATGCCTTCAGCGCGTACCTTATCGTCTAACCGTTCACTCCACAGCCGCTTCCACTCAATCTTGAGGATTTCAACCAGTTCTTTGTCATTAAGACTCAAAGGTATCAAATCCCTCCCTGACAGGAGCGGATAAGAACAAAGGCGTTGTCAGCACTCTTCTTACCGCGCTGCTCCCCCTTTCCTTCATTCTCCTTTCGAAGCCCGTTATATAAACAATGCAGAATGAAACATCTATACAATTTATCTAGAACATTCATATATTTTTCTATCATAAGCATTTGAATCATCTAGAACACCCAAACAGGTTTTAATGAAAAACCCGCGGAAAACATCGCCTTAGAATGTTTAAATTAGACCACGCTAATAACCAAGAAGAGGAAGGAAACGATGAACCCGATTTCTGTAAAAGAAGTCTGCTCAAAAGGATTCGCAACAGTCTACGAAAACGACCCGCTTTCCAGATGCCTTGAACTGTTCAAGAAAGAAATGCCGCCAGTCCTTGCGGTTTTAGACGAAAAAGACAGGTACGTGGGTGTAATCACGCGAAGATGGATTATAAGGTCAAGGCTGGATCCCGCGACGGCGAAGGTGAAAACTCTAATGCGAACTGCACCAAAAGTTTCGCCAGATTTTTCCATAAGTAAAGCGGCTAAGCTAATGATAGAAAGCGGCATCAGGCAGCTGCCAGTGTTCGAGAAAAATAAGCTAGTGGGGTTTGTAACCGACGAAAACATCATCCATGGCGCCGTAACCCAGGAATGGGGCAACACAACAATAGATAAAATAATGACAAAGGCGCCGTACACGATTGAGTCGCATCGCTCCGTAGGCGCAGTGCTCAGCCTAATGAGGGAACAGGGGATTTCCCATGTGCCAGTAATCGACGGCGGAAAACTTGCAGGAATCATAAGCACCCATGACATTATAGAGCATATTTTCCAGCCTCAGCGTCGCCAGACACTTGGCGAGATTGTAGGTGAGAAAGTTCCGTTAATAAGCGTTCCAGCTAAGGGCATAATGCGCAAGCCAGTCATCACTGTCTCGCCTTCGACAACGCTTAGGGAAGCGGAAAAGAAAATGCATGACTTCAACATTTCATGCTTGGTAGTAACGGAAAAAGAAAAAATAGCGGGAATAGTAACAAAACTGGACTTTCTTGAGCCAATATCCCAGATAGAAGCGCTTGAAAAGAAGCTTACGATTCAGTTTGGAGTAAAAGGCATAGCCATAAACCCAGACCAGCAAGGCTTTATAATGGCGGAGTTCGACTCCTTCGCACGTAAATATCAGGATGCACTTGAATCGGGAACACTATTTGTCTACATGAAAACCCATGGCGCAAGCCACAAAGGGATACCGCTTATCCACTGCCGCATGCACTTGAAAACCGTGAAAGGCGCCTTCGTAAGCTCCAGCGAAGGCTACGGAGTAGAATCGACATTCCGCGTGGCGCTAGACCGGCTTGACAGAAGACTCCTAAGAAGCAAAGAATTAGCCACTAACCCCAAATACGTCAGTGCTTACCTAGAGAAAATGGGCATCCCAGAAGAAGAGCTTTAAGCACAAGCACCCTTTTCCATTTTTAAATTAACAAAAAATGAACCGGCAAGCAATCTAAAAGGCTTTTTTCAAAGAACTGTAAGGATTAGAAGCGGATTCTTTTGCCGTCAAAATCCAGTTTTGAAACGCCAAGCTCATCTTTAACCTCGCGCAGCTGCGCTCCAGTGAAAACTGGCCCATCCTTGCAAACGCGGTACTTGCCTATCACGCAGCTCCCGCATAAGCCTATGCCGCAACGCATCAGCCGTTCCAAGCTGACTTCCATTGGAATTCTGTGCTTTTCTGCTATGAGGAAAACTTGACGCATCATGGGCTCTGGCCCACAAGCATAAATCATATCAAACTTTTCCTTCTGGAGCAATGTTTCCAAGGGTTCAGTTGCCAAGCACTTGAGACCGTAGCTACCGTCTTCCGTTGCCGCTATAGTGCTCTGCGCCGTGCATAACCCACTGAGCTGGTTTAGGAATAGTAGCTCGCTTTTTGTTTTCGCGCCTATGATAAAGGCTAAGCGT
>JBNARN010000005.1:35377-36524 GCA_049718365.1 Candidatus Bathyarchaeales archaeon | reverse complement strand
AACCACGCCTGTGCCATGGTCTATGAAGAAGTTCTTGCCGATTTTCGCGCCCGGATGAATATCTATGCCTGTCAAAGAATGCACATGCTCGCTCATTATTCTGGGAATCAGCGGGACGCCGCGTATGTAAAGTTCATGTGCTATGCGATAGGTTGTTATCGCCAAAACGCATGGATAGCTTAGGATGACCTCTTCTGTGCTTACTGCAGCTGGGTCTCCGCTGTAGGCGGCTTTGATGTCACCGCTGAGCATTGCCCGTATCTCAGGAAGTTTCTCTAAAAGCTCTTTAACAACCACTTGCGCTCTCCGTTGGCAAACATCATGTGGGCACTCGGTGATTTTTCGGCAGATGTACTTGAGGCTTTTTTCCACTTCGCTTGTGAGCCGAGTGTAAATTGACATTAACGTGTTGCCCAAGAAATAGCGGATATTCGCCTTAGTGACTTCTTCTTTGCCGAAGTATCCTGGAAAGAGCACCTTAAACAAGTCCTCAAGAACTTCTATGACGACTTTTTTGGATGGCAAGTCTCTGCCTTCAAGGTGGTCCATGCCGCCGAAAGCCTCATAGTTCCTGACCATTTCCTCAACGAGTTGTGGTAAGCCTTTTTCAGGCCAGTTGTTCTCTAGGCTTAGCTCGCCTTTCATTAGGGCTTCCAGCATCCGCTCAGGTATCCAACAGTAAGTTTCAGCGTTTTGATTTTGCGCGTTTGCTTTTGCTGCTTTTTGTTGGTCTGTCTCGCTGCTCATTTGATTCCTCTCATTTTATAGTGCGATAGAGCTGGATATAAGGAGTAAGCCCAATCATAGATGGTTCACGTATTCAAAGTTGGCTGTCACCGTGGTTTCCTGAAACAGCGGCGTGCTGAGGTATCGTTCTCCAGTGTCAGGTAGGATAACCACTATTAGCTTGCCCCTGCTTTCGGTTCTCTCAGCGACTTTTAACGCCGCGTAAGTTGCTGCGCCAGCCGAGATTCCTACCAGCAAGCCTTCTTTTAAGGCGAGTAGCCGCGAGGTCTGCATGGCGTCTTCATCTTTGACCTGAATTATCTCGTCGATTAAGTTCAGTTTTAGCACGTCAGGGATGAAGCCTGCGCCTATGCCCTGAATTTTGTGTGGCCCGGGTTTGCCGCCGCTTAGCACTGGCGAG
>JBNARN010000005.1:7849-35367 GCA_049718365.1 Candidatus Bathyarchaeales archaeon | reverse complement strand
GCGGTTTAATATATTCGGCGACACCTGTGATTGTGCCGCCTGTGCCGACGCCAGCGACGAGTATGTCAACTTGCCCGTCTGTGTCGTTCCATATCTCTGGTCCTGTGGTTTCCCTGTGGATTTTCGGGTTAGCCCGATTCTTGAACTGCTGCGGAATAAACGCGTTAGGCACGGTCGCCGCAAGCTCTTCTGCCTTTTTAACTGCGCCTCTCATGCCCTCAGCGCCCGGCGTAAGCACAAGCTCAGCGCCGTAGGCTCTCAGCAAGCGGCGACGCTCGATGCTCATGGTTTCTGGCATTGTGAGGATTAGGCGGTAGCCCTTTACCGCTGCAGCCATGGCTAAGCCTATGCCCGTGTTGCCGCTTGTGGACTCAATTAGGACGGTGGTTCCTGGCTTGATTCGTCCTTGTTTTTCGGCCTCGGTAATCATGCTTAGGCATATGCGGTCTTTTATGCTGCCTCCTGGATTACGCGATTCCAGCTTTGCCGCTACTGTGGCTTTTAGGCCTGCGGTTAGGCGGTTTAGGCGTATGAGCGGCGTTTTTCCTATTGTTTCCAGAACATTGCTGAAGATGCGCACCATTTTTTTCACCAAACTTTTTTATAACAACGTTATATTGGAAAACGGCTATATAAAAACCTAATCCGCCAAACAACCCACTCGCCAAGCATCCAATGCCAAGAATCTAAAGACAA
This sequence comes from Candidatus Bathyarchaeales archaeon, assembly GCA_049718365.1. Lineage (GTDB taxonomy): Archaea > Thermoproteota > Bathyarchaeia > Bathyarchaeales > Bathycorpusculaceae > JAOAIV01. The sequence continues at coordinate 34,671 of JBNARN010000005.1, read as the reverse complement.
TTCTGCTTGCGCGTAAAGTAAGCCTTTTAATATGCACACTATTCTATTATCTGCCATACAAAAACAACCCCAACGCATGAAAGCAGGCTAATTCGCGGAAGAGCGGGGGTTGCCAAGCATGGCCAAAGGCGTAGGACTGAGGCTCCTATCCCATAGGGGTTCGTGGGTTCAAATCCCACCCCCCGCACCACAACTGCACCCCTGAACTTTTCAGGTTCGCAGCGTATCTGCAGGCCAAGACTTCAAACAAGCCATCCACGATTAAGCGTAAGCTGAAGATCTTGAGCAGCATGATCAGGCATGGCGTGGATCTGGCTGATCCAGACGCTGTGGTTACATGGATAAACAGTGTAGGCTGGGCTGATGGCACTAAGCAGCTGGCTATGCAGGTTTATCGTGACTACATGGCTATGAAGGGCATAAGCGTGAGCCTGCCTAAGATCAGGCGCATGGATAAGCTGCCCTACATTCCCTCTGCGTCTGAAGTTGATGCGATAATCAGCAGTTGTAGGCTGCGCACAGGCGTTTTTCTGCGCTTGCTGAAGGATACTGGTGCACGTGCGCTGGAGATCTGGCGTCTAAGATGGGCTGATGTGGATGCTGAGAATTCGTGTGTGACTATTACGCCTGCTAAGGGCAGCCATGCCAGACGCCTCAAGATCAGCAAGGAAACTTTAGCGCTGCTATTGGCGCTGCCTAAGCGTAACAGCTACGTGTTCAGCCCTTCAGCTGATCCAGCCCGATTCGACATTGAACTTGAGCACTTCGCACGCAATTACTGTAAGCTGCGCAGGTGCATAGCCCAGCGCCTGCATAATCCACGCCTGAACCTGATCAGCCTTAAAACGTTCAGGCACTGGAAAGCCACGATGGAATATGTGCGCACTAAGGATATTCTGCATGTTAAAGAGCTTTTAGGGCATGTGAACATTCAGAATACCATGAAGTATGTGCATATCGCCAAGAGCATCATTAAGGATCAAGAGTATGATGTTGTGTTCACGCAGGATAAGGCTGAGTTAGCTGCTAAGCTGGCTGAAGGCTATGAGTATGTAGCGCATACAGAGTTTGGGCACTGCCTCAGGAAACCAAAAAACACGCTCTGAAGCACCAGCAGCCTTAACCATTTAACCAATTTAACCACTTAACCACTTTCACAGACAGCCCATTTTCTCAATTTCTCAATCTTCACAGACATCCTATTTTCTGCAGCATACAGTGAACATAGTGAACGTAGTGAACATTGGAAAGAGCCAGCCCAAAATAAATAAGTCAGAACAGCAGTATGTCTCTTTGCGCATATGTGCGCATGACGTATATGTCCAGTTTGCGTATATATTTATTTTAAATTAATATTGACTCATGCTTCTCACGCAAAGTTTCCATGAAAGAAGCATACCTCTCCATCTGACTTTAACAAACTATGATAAGTTAAAGTGAGTGAATAGAAAAATAAATACCCTTCAATGTGAAGGTAACTTAAAGCTTAACTCTTTTTTATCGTTCTATGAGATTATACACGAAGTAAATCTTGCAGTATTAAAGCCAATTAGAATGAACTTAGCTTTTTCTGCGCGTTAGACTTAAAATTTTCAGGATTGATATTTAGTCTATAAACATCGCCACTCTTGAGTATCAAATTATTATCTTCAAGTTGCTTTACAATAGTTCTGATTTGGCTCTCACTTTCAACGTTTTCCAGTTTTTCTGTGATCTCTTCAAATCGATGCTCCCTGCGTTGCAGGTTATAAAGAACAATAGCCATTAGCATACAAGCTCCATCAAGTTTTCTTTTGCTAAAACGATTAGCAAGTTTAATCGCCAAATCAATGACGTATCTTACATCCTGTTCAGTCTTAATTATCAACGCTGCTTTAAAACGCGAAAGATATTCGCGTGCATCCTTACTACCTGAAAGATTATTACTTTTTACCATTCTTCTCAATAACGCATCAACATCTTTGGCACATACACTTCCTAAATCGATAGGTTTGAATGCCTCATCGAATATTTTTTTCATCTGATTTATGCATTCTTTGTTATCATCGAGAAGAATTAATTGAGTATCAGATTTCCAATAGCACTTTCCTTTGTTATGCCCTAGATTCATTCTGTTAAAGTCCCCAGAGGGAACAGCTAACCATTTATCGCTTATCCAAAACTTTGCTTGAATATCTGGTAAGTAGCTAACATGGATACCTAAACTAAGTGCTTGCTTAATCAATTCTTTTGCTTTTTGAGGGTTCTGCCTTATTCTTTCTGGTGGACTTGTTATTATCTTAATTGATATACCAGGAGTGAAAGCTACTTTTTCTTGTAACTTTCCAATTAATTCTTCATCAAAGAAAGTTTCTATGAAAAAATACAGATATTCTTCTGATGAATCTATGAAATCATACAGAAAATCTCGCATTTTACCATCAAAGGGACTAATGAAAATACCTTTCTGTAACTTTGCTTTCGGCAATTTTTCCAAGTAATATTGTTTTGCGTTAAGCCGATTTGTCCCTTTGAAAAGTTTTAGAGTATCTTCCAACATTTCTTTATCAAGAAAATTTATTACTTCACCATTAATTGTTAGACCATTTATTGTTATTTGTTTAAGAAATAGGTTTTTGATTTTGTCAAATTGGTTTTTAGCAGCAGTTATAAAAAATTCATCTGAACTCAAATAATAAATGTCCAAACTTTTTTCTGACGTTAATGGTCTTGAGGTTACTAAAACTTGCTTTTCATTTATTAAAAGTTGTAGATGTAACGAGTACCATTTTTCACCTATACCTGCACTCTGCTTTCCACTCATGCTTGTAGTGGTGAGCCTTGGTTCGCCAGCTTCCCAATTACAGAGGGATAGCGCTACTCCATTTTTTATCATATCATCATACATCTTTTCAACAATTGGCCTCAGTTTATCTTTTGCTACATTATCAGGAGGGTTAGTGATTACTTCGACACACACGCCATCTTTTGCTTTCATAGTAAGCATGTCAGCGAATTCTTTGGCGTCAAATCTAAAAGCAACTATTTTTAGAAAACTTTCAGAGCTATCTATCAGATTTTTAATTAATTGCGTGTCTTGGCGTAAAGTACAGTTTGTAGTCATGGATGTGTCACTTTTTGTTCTTTCGCTTTAAATATGCAGTTTGTTGAAAGGCGTGCTTGTTGTTCTTCAATGAGCTTGGTCTGCTTTAAAAGAGGCTTCCAAATCTCGCCTAAATTAGGCGTGTAACGATAATAATCATAATATTTATGAATATCATCAGGATCTCTGGTAGATGAGAGTCTTTGTTTTATAATTTCAACATAATTTGGGTCAATTTCTATTCCGATGTAGTTTCTTTGCAGTTGTTTGGCTACTACGAGAGTAACCCCTGTTCCAGCGAGTGGATCTAAAACTGTGTCTCCTATGTGTGTTGAAGATAAAATTATTCGCAATAACAATGCTACTGGAGATTGTTGTTCGTGAAGGCGTTTTCCTTCTTTATCTCTTAACGCCTCATCCCCTGCAAAAAACCCTGATGTCAGTTCTTTAATATCATCCCAAACATCTGTAACAAAAATTCCATCTTCCCTTGGCAATTTATACTCAGGTCGCAGTGGATAATCCACACGAAGTTTATTGAAAACTCTGGGTTTTTTTCCTTTAGTTGCAAAGGCAATTATCTGATACTGCTTTCCATATCGCCAGGAACAAGGTACTGCCGAAGTCCTTTTTTTCCATATAATCAGATTTTGAAAAGTCCAACCTGTTTTTCTCAATGATCTTAATACATGTTCAGTGTTCTTCTCTCGTTGCATGAAGTAAATACAACCGCCTTCAGCCGTAAGTTTGTATATCTTTGATAGTAAGTCGTCAATCCATTGCCAGTAGCTTCTTGGAGATTGTTTGTCGTTAAAGAACCTGTAGCTTTTGCCTTGGTTATAAGGAGGGTCAAGAAAAGTCAAATGGATTGTATCTCTTATTTCATCTAGTTTTTCAAGCGCATCTCCTTCAATAATCCTAGAGATAGATGGGTTCTGCATTACTAACCACTTTATAGTTCTGCTTTTGCTGATTAAAATATTTATTCAAAGATAAAGGTGCTGACTATAAAGAGGTAAATAATCCAAAATGCGTAGCCCCATACTTGCCCTGCAGCTACTTTGTTTACTAACTCACCAGTTTTTCAGACATTTAATTTTTTTTGGCTTGATCAATAATCTTATTGTTCTTTTAGTCTTAGTAGCCTGAGGTAGTCATGGTGATGTAGCATCTTGAGTGCTATGAGTGTTTTGCGCTTATCCTTTGGCTCGAGCTTTATGCGCATGTAATTGCCCTTTTTCTCAAGCAGCTGCACGCTACCATAACGATGCATGCGTATGACAGTTTGATGAGAATAAGGTGCGCATAGCTCAATCAGCAATGCCATATGTACATATAAAGACATATTGTGTTAGATAAAAATTACGCTGCATCCTTGACTGAAGCTAACTCATAGCTTACCCAAATCAAGACTACCAGCGCACAGACGATGATGCCAACTCTTACATAAAGACTGATCATGCCCTCTCATCCTTCTGCTCATCTTTCTGCGTATGACAAGCCCTTTTTTGCATTGTTAGCCTACGTCTCCTGCTTACAATTAGGCATTCGTAGCATTATCCTCTATTCGTTACATGAATTAATTGCTGCTCTGCAGTTTTTGAGTAGTTCCTGCTTCCTTTAGCTCTGCAGTTTGAGAGGCAATAGCCCAGTTTCCTGATCGTGCTACACTTGAATGGCGCTGCAGTGTTTGTCTGCGCATACTGCACGTAGTAGCGTGTTCTATCAGGGTTAAAGTCGCTTTGAAGCTTGAAGAAAGAAACGATCTCATCAATGCTGTATCCTGCATGAAGATACTCACGTGCAACTGCAAGACGCATCAAATGCCCAGCTGAACCTGTAAGCTGCATATGCAAAGCTGCTTCTATGCATGGTCTTATCCCCTTCCTGCTTCCTGAAAAAGCAAAACTCGTATTCTTCAACGATGCTTTCTCGCATTTTTCAATTTCCTTGGTAAGCGATGTAATAAGCGATGGATCCAAAGTTTTGTAAAAGCTTAAGTCTTCAGGTTGAATAGGCAGCCTATTCAAGTCCACTGGGCAGCATAGGCTTCCAGTCTGCTCATGAACACTAAATGGCACACGTGCAAGACGTTTAACATCGCCTATCACATTGAAATCCAAAGTCTGAAAACTTAAGCCCATCAAAAGGCGCTTCTGCAGCTCGCTATAGACGCGTCTACCAAGCTGAAGCTGCCCTGCTTCAAATTTAACAGTTTTTTCTAGAAAAACGTAGACGTGAAAGCCTTTTCTTCCACTGTAGACAATTAAAGGCTCAACCTTGTAAAAGCGCCTTAAAGCTGCAGCGAAGCATTGTGCGTCATTCCATGCCCTCGCTGGATCATCTGGAGAGTCGAAGTCAAAGAACAGTTTTTCAACTGCGCAGGGCTGATCTCTCATCTTGTATGGCTGCACGCTAATAAAGCAGGGCTTAAGCTCCTCGCTGCATTCCATGATGAAAGCAAGTAAATCTTTGGGATTGTCAGTGAAGAAGCGCTGTGGACAGCCCAGTTCCCTGCCTAAAACGCCGAACCATTCAGTTAGAAACTGCTCAGGCAACTTCATGCTTCCTCATTTCCCTTGAGGTGCTCTTGTAGGCTTTGTCCACATTCTCTGCAGAGAAGCGCCCAAGAGCCATCTTTAAAATTGACCTGAAAAGGTCTCTGCCCATTCTGATTGCAAACTGCGCATAAGCCTACATTATCGCGTGTAAGGCTTACAACGCTCAAAATGCCACGCTCTATTTTTTCTCCATTTCTCATTTTTCTCAATTTCTCAACGTTTACAGACACCCCATTCTTATTTTCTTGTGTATTTGTTGTTTCTTGTGCTGGTGTTGTTTCCTCTGAGCCTGATTCGTTTAGGTGCTTGTTTGAAAAAGTGGGTGTCTGTGTAAATTGAGAAATGGAGAAATTGGAGAAATTGAGAAAACCAACAGTCTTCAAATCTTCTGGAGGCTTAGTGTTTTCGAAATACTCAATATTAAAGTTTCCATCATTTTGAATTAGCTGGAAGCCAAAGAAGCTGCGCAGTGTTTCATTCAGCGATTGAATGTTTTTCCTCCTCTTGAGGCGATCTACACATTTAGAGAAGTATTCGTAGTTTTCAGGCTGGTAAGGAATAGCACTCAAGGCAACAGTTACTGTTTCAGGTTTTTCTTTTTTGTAGAGGATGCATGCGCTGATTATCTCGCGTAGGTAATCTGGGCAGTTTGCGTAGAAAGCTTTTGCCTGATCAGCTTTCAGTGCATCCCACATCTGACATAGCGTTGCAATACTGTCCAAGTTTATTTTCACATATTGCGTAAGCAGCTCTTCAGCTTCAGCGATGACATCGCCAACTGAGACTTCCCCAAGAGCAAATTTATCAAGCAAAAGCGCGATGGCTGCATGCAGCGCAGCGCCTCTAACTCTATGAGATGCTTCTGCATGGCTTTCGAAGAAAGCTGCAAGATTATAGTCTTCCAGCTGCTCAGACGCATGCAATATTGCTTCCCTGTACCCCTTGATGGGCTGATGTAACCACTCAGAAACTTGCTTGTCCATGATAAGCTGCTTTAGCTTCGGCTGTGCATACTCCTCAACTGCCCTGAACAATGTGAAATTAGCTTTCCACTCGTCTAGCTCTTGAAGAGACATTTTCTCGCTGCTTTGAATGGTCTTCAGGTCTGTTCCAAACAGTATAATGCCAAAGCGTCTGCCCATGGCTGGATTCGCGCATACATGATCTAGCAGCGCCTTGAAGCCTTCCAAAACCTTTGCATCTTTAGCTATTGGATTACCCAGGTAAGCGAAGCTGCTATGGGTTACAACTGCGAATCTTATGCCTCCACTGTCCACTAAGGCTTTTCCAGTTTCAAGCACATCCAGCATGTATCTTGCAAGTTCATAGCTGTCTTGGCTTTCAACTTGATCGAAGGCTATTGGAACACTTGTTCCATTGATGGTTCCAGGATAAACCTCTTCAGGGCTCTTTGCGAATCCAAGGACAGCCTTGCGTGTTGCCTTATCCACTTTCACTCCTGCAGCATCATAGAATCGCGTCTTACCAGTATTGCTATTTGTAACTTCCAAACTATGAGGCGCATAAAACATCGAGAGAGGCTGAAGAAGTTTAGCCAAATGAACAGCGACAAGCCTGCTGTCTTTCCCAGGCTTTGGACACGCAAGCGACTCCACATAGCATTTCCAGTCAATGCTTTTCAACACGTTTGGATCTCGAAGCCTGGGCACTGGCTGATAGAATAATGGTATGCCCTTAATCTTATTCAGCAGGTCTTCGTCATCTTCGACCTGTATTGCCCACTCGTTTTGCAGCACTTTTCTAAGTTTCTCTCTTTTCTTAATTGGAAGTCCTGCGATTATTGCTGAGAGATCCTCTGGATCAACCAGGTGAAGTGCTGCTTCTTGCTTTCCAGGAAGGTAGCCATCTCTGTCCCAGAGGAAAATTGATGGCGCGTTCTGCTGCAGCCTTGCCATGTAAAGTTTCCATTCTGTCTCGAAACTGACTAATTCGCTGTTGACAACTGTGGGAGGCTTGGCTTTTATGTAGAATGGCATTGGTGTGCTAAAGAACTGTATTGTGTTGCGTATTGCTGAGTTGTCTGCTTCTCCAGTGAAGACTGTGCTTCCACATTTTGGGCATGTTTTCTCTTCAATTGAGACTTCAGCTAGACATCTGTTGCAGCGCATAATGTTACGCCTCTTTCTTCTTTCTTCCAACAGTCGCGCCATTCCTGTAAAGCCAGTAGAAGTATCCATCTCTGCTTAACTTGCCATCATGTGCAGCGAGATCCTTGATGAGTGCCTTGAAGTCGCTGTTGTCCATGTCCTCGCTTTTCTCGAATTCGCCTTTAGCGCCCTGAGCTTTTTCCCATTTAATTTTTGCTGGGTTCCAGTTTTGGCTGTTTTTGATTTCTACGAGTTTGGAGATCTGCTGTTTCATTCGCGTAATAGCTGCTTCATATCCATTCAGCATGTCCACAAAATCTTCAAGGAAAAGCGTCAAGTCCTCATCCATATCGTATCTCTCCTCTAAATGCACAGAAAATCTTCAATCGGTAGCGCTTCTCTGGACACTAATCGCATGTTCGAGCGCGCGCAGAGATTGCTGGCTTTGCATACTTTGCAATTATTAGGTGTTAAGGGCGCAGCGTAGTAGCCTATGCATCCTGGAAGGGTTTCAAAGCCTTCTATTTCAGCAAAGTTTTTAATGCTCTGTTTTTCCATTAGCAGTTAACTCATCCCCCTTTCTCCATTCTTCTCGCAGTTTGGTTCCTGAATGCTGATGCCCTTGGCGTCTTTTTCTTGTGGTTCTGTTTCGCGTTTGCTGCCATTGCCCACGTTCAGCAGCCTATTACAGCGTGGACACTTCACTATCACATGCTCAGCAAGCCTTAGACTGTAGACGTTGCCTTTATCGTCTGAGAGTTCGCAGCGAAATGGCAGGTCAACTACTGCTGTGTAGGTTGCTCCACACACGCAGACAGCGCTTAAAACTAAGGGTTCAGGAACAGCGCCTAAAGTAGCCTTATCTTTTTTGTCATTCTTTGCCTTCTTTGCTTTCTTGGCTTTTTTAGCGCCCTTGTCATTCTTAGCAACAGATGTTTTAGCCACCACAACCTAAGCCTCCTGCAGCGTCTCCTTCTGAATGGTTTCTGACAAAACATTAAGTTCCTGCAGAGTCTTAGTTGCGCAATACTGAAAGAACCTGCTCCTGTTCATACCCAGCTTTTCACGCGTCTCCTCAATCATTTTGAATAGTTGCCTTGGAATGTAAACAGCTATTTCCTTACCCTCCATTCTTCTCACAACCTCCTGTGAGAAGGCTTATATTTTTGGGAGTTTATAATAGATTAATTGGGAAATTTCATGAATTCAACTCCCAAAAATATCATAAAGATGGAAAGAAAAAGGGAGCGAGGCAGACCTCCTTCCTTAGACAACTATCAAAAAATCATTAAAGCACTCCAGGAGAAACCTAGAGGCTGGAGTGAACTTGAAAAAATAACATGCGTTCCAAAATCCTCACTAGATAGAATACTGAAGTTCTTGGAAAGTTTGGGACTTGTTTATAAAGATGATAAAACAAACATGTGGTTTTGGTATTCACATAAGCTAGTTTTAAGGAGCAAGGAAGAGTTTGAATTATTCAAAAAGCACTCAAAAGAGCTACTTCCAGGAATAGCCTTATTGCTTAAACGTTTAGGAATTACCTCTATTTCTTTGAAAAAGTATGGGTTTAAAGAAGATGCTGAAAGCGACAAAATTATTCTTGAAGAACTGCTTGAATGTGCGTACAGGCATTTAGAAACAGGATATCCAGAAGTGCATCAGAAGATAGAAGAATGCTCTAAGATATCAAAAGAGATTAGGGTAATTCTCAACACAATTGCGTCTCATGGTACTTTTGAATCAGAATATTTACAAGGCACTCTAGAGAATGTTCTATCTGCAGATATACCTTTTTCCTCAAAGACTGAGCGTTTATCTGACTTCATGTTAAGAGTGATTGGTTTACCATGGGAAGCTATTGCTAGATTCAAATATAAAACAGAAGTAGAGAAACTTATGGAGCTTAAAGAGAGGCTCGTCAACGTTTTAAAGGAAATCTATGGCGAATTAAGTATTTTAATACTGCAGATTGAGGAACGTGAAGAGCCAATTTTAGGAGAATGCCCAAAATGTCCTAAAATCATTATTCAAATAGAAAAAGAGAGCTGAAAGTTAAGATTTTAATTTCATCTTTATCAGTAATTATGAAGTAAACATGATTCGAGTGCCAAAAAAAGCCAGAATTCGCCTATTCTATTGCGAGTATTAATTTTATGTATATACGCACACGTTGTTGGCATGGCGCTTTCGCTTTTGGAAGCTGGATTATGGCAACTGCTGAAGCCACATCCATAAATGCTCACATTATATCAACCATCATTTTTCAACTAACTCGAGTAACTGTTATTAATTCTTACATTACATACGTAACAGCTACTACATAGAAGGCTAAGCTCATGAACACAGCTGAAGAAAACATGGTTCGTGGGTTCAAATCCCACCCCCCGCACTGAAAATAAGCTTTTAAATTGCTTGTTTATGCCTAAATAGTTAGAATTTTGGTTTGCTGAAGCTCAGGGCATTTGGATTTTCAGTGTTTAAAAAAGCAAAGAACAGTAGAAATCAATTTTTCTGGTGAACTTTAAGGTAGAGAATGAAATAATACGCTTATACGTGCGTAATCTTCATAATAATTGCTGCCTTCAATTTCTACCGTAACAAATCCCATTTTCACTTTAATAGCACAAATTTCTGTTTTATCATCACACGCAGTCAATCCCTCAAGTGCCCATCCCTTTGCGGGTAATTCAGTTGCATAATATTCTGTAATAGCGGTAACGTTTGCTGACGTCAGATATTCGATGTAAACACTTTCTGAACAGCTCTCATAAGCTATTCTTATTGAACCAGGAAAACGAGGCACATCTGTCAAGTCTTCACCTTCAACATCTTCCTTTGGCAGTTCAAGCTCTTTAAGTGCTTCCTGTTTCGACTTAGCTGCTACAATAGAAACTATTATTCTGTTAGGTTCAGTCTCCACCGCCATAATAGTTGCCTCATAACCATTTTTTTCCAAGACGGAAAAAGTGAAACCTTCCTGCAGAGTTTCATCTCGCACATGGCTCCAACCTGCCTTTAACATCTCAGCCTTAAAAGTGGCTATTGCGTCTTCTATTGTTCCAGTACCCTGATATTGGACGCCTGAAGCGTCTTTTGCAACATTAAGTTCTTGAATCTTGCTCCAGCCTTGTGGCGCGCTTATGCCAATTTCTGGTCTTGAAGACGATTTTAGAATTAAAAAATAGAAGGAGACAGCTACCACAAATAAAATCAAAACTGCAGTTATTGCAATTACTACCTTGCTTTTTGTGCCCATGCTTATTGCTGCCCCCTGAGAATGGTGAAATAACCTCCTGAATAGCCTTCTGCTAGAGCTTGCCCTTTGCTATTCCGTGCGATTATTCTAATAAGACATGTTGTTGAGGGCGTATTAGGTATTGTCCAAGAGTAAACTCCATCGTTAGGCTCTGCGTTCGCAATTGTAGTCCATGTTTTTCCAGCGTCAATCGAGTAAGCAATGTCAACCGAGGCTATCCCTAGACCAGTAGTTTGCCAAGCTATGTTCTGAGATTTTCCAATGACCAAAGCTTCACCTGCCTTGGGAGAAGCAACACTAATGCTCACTAAAGGTTCAGTAGTGAAAGAAGTTGGGGTGCTCCACTCAGACCATGCTCCTATGGCATCTTTGTATCTGACTTGCCAGTAGTAAGTTGTGTTTCCGCGTAAAGCACTACCAATAGGGACAACATGGCTAGTGGCTCCTAAAGCTTTGGCAGGTGTAGAATTTGTATAAGCCGTTACCGGAACACGTACCATAAAACCCCCCTCGCTTCTATCTTCAAAATAGTAAATCTTCCATTCTGAAGCCACGTGTGTTTGATTCTCATAATCTGAGTAGGCAGACGCAGTAAGGCGTGGCGTCACAGATACGTTGGTGGTGCCGTTTGCAGGCAACTCGTTCACTGGCTTAGCTGGCGGAATGTTTGTGAAAAAGAATGTTGGAGTGCTCCAACTTGACCATCTACCGGTGCTGTCTTGGTATCTAACCATCCATCCGTAGGTTTTGCCCCAAGCAAGAGGAGTTGTTATGGTGTGGCGGTTACTTGCGCCTCCTAACGCTTGATACACAACATCCCCCGGTATTTCGCTGATTAACCACTCTGACTCGCGCTGGGGGTCACCGTCAAGATCAACGTAGCTGGAAGCCACAAGCGTTGGAGTTAATGTTACACCACCTTGACCACTAGCAGGAAACACATTGACTGGCTTTTGCGGAGAATGCGGCATAGGTTCTCGTGCTGGAACATAGATACCCTCAATTGAAAATTCAACTCCACCACGTCCACCATGGGCAGAATCTGTTTTGGTTTCAGTTCCAATTGATATTATTCTTTCACCAAGCCTGCCTATCACTAACCAGCCGCCACCAGTCCAACGGCTGACCTCACTGGTTCTAAGGTTCGCCTTCAATTCTAACCTATAGGGGCCAACTTCCGGGTTGATGTCAAGCCAATGAGGTTGAAAACAAGCCTCAGGCCAGCCGCTTACGCCATTTGTCCATGCATCAATGTCATCATCATCCCATAAACCCAATATCATCCTAACTTCCTCACTGCTCCTAACCGCATCCGACGTGTAGGGAAATGTCCAAACCTCATAGCTAAGATATGCGCCGGGGCGAACTACGTTTTCATCGCCAAAATAGCCCGTTAAGAAATCTTCGTTGATGAAGGAATTGGTGGTGCGGGTTGTATCACCAGGCTCAAGCACATTAAGCGTGGCAAAAAGCTCCGCGGCACCTATTTCTGCGCGTTGACTTTCGACATCCTTTGCTGTTGCGCTGTGAACAGTGAGTTTTATGGCTGAGTAAGGTTCGGTTTGCCATTTTTGATGGAATTTATGGAGAAGACCTGCTGTTAATCGTTGCGCCAGAATAAGCATTTCCCGCTCAACGCCGTCAAAATCGTTCTCGTGCCACCAAGTTACCTTGCTGATTTTTTCAGAGGAATGCCGAGCTGCGATTTCAGCAAAGCTGGAGGCCATTAAATAAGGAATATAGGCGCTCTCATATCCAGAGGTGGCTGTGTAAGAAATCCAAGCATTAGCAGTAGTTGCCAGATAATCTGGTCGAAGCATGTAGCTATCAGCGTAGTTCTCAAAATCCTGATGTCTGTGATGAGGAAGACCATAGCTGTCAGTCGAATGTTGAGGAACTGTTAAATCTTGAACTATATGAATTGCTTTTCCCAAATTGAAGTAGGCGTCATAAGTTCTTCCTTCCCGCATTGCTTTTACTGCCAATGCATAATACCAGTCAGCCAATCTAACAGCTGAGGGCTGAGGACCACGAAGCGCAAATGCCTTGTTAGAATCACCAGTCCATCCGAAAAAGGCATAAATGACACTGTCCGGAACATGCAACGCGTCAACTTTAAGTCCCCTCACCGCACCATGCCGTTCGTTCGGATTATAATAGTGAGTATTACCTGCGGTGTTCCAGTTAGCGTCGATTATGCCCAGAATATTGAGGTGAATACGCCCAAATTCATCATCGGCTGCTTTATGTCCGTCAATTATTGCTTGTATGTTGCTCTCAACTGCTTCGGCTATTTCGCCATATCCATCATTACGCAGAATAACTATTGCCTGCCGTGTAATAAGCTCATGACCCTTTCGAGGTTTAGTCAAGTCAGCACGAAGGGGGGTGTCTCCTCCTGGCTGGTTATAAGCATTAACGAAACATGAGCACATTAATATAGAAAGTAAAAAAATTGCAACTAATGCAACTTTATTTGTTATCATATTGCTTTTTCTTGTTGTTCGCATGAATATTTAAGATTATCTAAAAAATATGCAAGAGCTTAGTTTAAGTGAAGCAATAGAACTATTTTGTTTTACCTATTAGCCTCTTCATTTTCGTAAACTTGTTACGGAAAAGCAAGATTCCGAGAATTTAAACCGAGGTTTAAACCTAAACCTCATTCACTAATTTACTAGCAAACGAGAGGCATTGGGTGATATTTTTCAGTTTGCCAACTGCATTATTATTAGCAAATTAATTCTGAAATTCTACCACTCGCCCTTTTCATGTCATCCTCCACTTTTGAGAAAGGTCGTTTGTGTTTTATGTAGAATTATGCACCCTACATTTCCGATACATAATTGAATCAACCTTTAAAAGAGGCCCTTGCTTATATTAGAAAACCACGAGTATTAGTAAAACTATTTTCTTATGCTTGCTCAAAACGCGGCTGTGGCCAGCAGTGCTGCTTTGTCTCCAAGTGTGTTTATACAATCTATTTCAAGACCAAGTTCTATAGCCTTTGGTATCACTTGTATTCCATTTAGTGCTGCAATTGTTCCACGAACCGCCTTGGCTTCATCCCGGAATGGTGGATAAAAGACTGCTAAATTATCAAGTGCGTCGGCGAGATTCTCAATAACGTCCGCTAAACCTTCGAGTCGCTCCGCCCAGTTCTCAATAGCCTTTTGAGTGCTGAGCGCCTTCCATGCTTTATCTTGCACTTCATCGACTATTTTTCTGTATTCGTAGAAGTCTCTACTCATTTCGCTTATCCAGTCATCTGGCTCTTCACCTTGCGGTACGTAACTTTTTGCGCTTTCTAAAGCTGCGTAGAGACCAGTTTTTGCTTTATCAATATAATAGGTCTTCAAAATTTTCTCATTAATCTCTTTTTCAATAACTTGGCTAATGTTCACGTACTCTTTTCCTGTGTACTCATTAATCATAGCGGCGATTATTGGCTTATAGGGCCCGGCTGGAATTTGCTCCAGAACTTCGCTGATGAGCTCAGGTACAAGTTGCTTCTCAATATATGTAGTTAGAATATCAAAACCTGTTTCAACAGCTATTTTTGCTGCTGTGAATCTGCCGCTTGTAATAATATCATAAGCTAACTCCAATAGTGCCCCTGCTAACTTCTCTCCGAAGGATTCTTTTCTAGCGTTTTTTAAAGCTTCCAACTGCTTGGCAATTTCACGAATGTCTTGCATAATTTCCGTGAAATCTTCAACGGCGCCTTCAGCTGCATGTTGAGCGTATTCATTAAAGTTTGCATAACCTGATAGTGCAACATAAAAACGCTTAACGATCACCATCTCTCGCCATGTAATTCCATCTTTTTCCATCTCATTTAACATTTTTTCGGCTTTAGTGGCAAAATCTTTGAATGGGCTTCCTGGCAAGGCTGATTCATCCAAATCTTTTAGCAAGCCTCTAGCCTTTGCAAGTTCCATTTCTCTTTCTCCAGTTCTAACTCGTAATGTGAAATTTATCCCCTCTACCGGAACCTCTATTCGGAGCTTCGCTTCATATCTAAGACTTTCGTATCTGTATACTGGGGCACCATGTGCACAGGCAATTAGATAGTAATTTCCAATTGGCACTCGCTCAATCGTGAGTACGCCATTTTTTGGTTTCTCTTGTGATAGAATGCATATTTTTCGATCACCCATTTCCCTATAGAAGTACACCCAAACCTCGTCCGTAGGCTTTCCTTCTTCATCATAAACGTTAGCTGTTAGCCTTGCTGTTTGTAGATAAGGAATATAGGAAAAACTGCATTCTACCCACTCGTTGGGGCGGCTAGGATCAGCCGCCTTAATTGTAACCTTCACAGTATAATCATGCGGATCTCCTGGCAACTTAAGTTGACTCATCCATGAAAAGAAATATTGACTATCCACGATAGAACCGCCTTTTGTCTGATAATCGTCTTGTCGGAAAGGCCAAGATATTCGTGTGCCAAAGCTTTCAAAGCCAGCTAATGCTTTTGGATTTATCCTAACATCACAATATTCCGCCAGATGCTTTAATTTCTCAGGTTGACTATAAAGCACTTCTATACCTCTATCTTTAAGAAACAGCTTAACAGCCGATAAAGTTGCAGCAGAACAATCCGGAGGATACCAGAAAGTGCCGTATACGTTTTGCGCTGGTGAATCAGTAACAATAACGACGACCTTCCGTGCCTCTTTTCTGAACTCAAGCTCGCTTATTGCTAACATTAGCTGATCATAGCTTGCAGCAGGCTCCCACCATTCACCGCCAGTTAGCTGTACATTGTCTAACCATTGACGAATTTCTTTGACTTCCATAATACCACGAAAAGGCATCGTGAATGCCCAATGACCATATGATTGCGCAGGAGAATTCCCAATAGGGCTCCACTCATATTTCACAATTGCCATGCGGAAATCAACATGCTCAGATTGAAGTCTGTTAACGAGTTTATGAAGTTCAGAATGTATTCCTGGCATTTCATATTCCATTGAGCCACTCATATCTAATAGAAAAACGATATCTAATTTTTCACTTGTTACTGATCTTTCCCAGAAGCCGTCTCCATAAAATTGATAATACGAGTTTGGTTTATTAAATGTGATTGGTAGTTCTTGGATAACATTTCCTTGAGCGTCAAGAAGTGATTCAGAGAGATTAAAATCCTTCAGAGATAACCCAGTTACCCATTTTCCTTCAGGATCCTTCATTGATACAGAAGCCCAGAGAAGCTCTTTACCCGCTGCATGATCCCATAGCTCGAAATTGTTTAAAATTAATTGTGTCCGTTGGAATAATTTTTGTAAAATGACTACACAAGAGGCTGTAATTATAACACCTACTAAAACAATGACTATTACCTTTTTTGGCATCATTTTATTCACATTTTTATTATACAAAAATTTGTATATAAAATTTTTAGGAAAATATTTTTGTGCATTAGGTTTTTAGATTTGTGTTTGAATAGCCTTATAACGTCTTCAAACAAGTTTGCATAATTTTAGCTCATGGGCTCTTTTTATTAGCTTCTCACTTAACGGTTAATTAATGCCGAAGCCCGCGTAAATTTTAAAATGCTGAACTTCCATTTTTGCATGCTGTAATTTGGTTTATTTCTTACTTTCCCATTGCCACTAGACAGGCTTAAATATGTTATTTTTGTTGCGTTTCGATTAATCCTTATTTTCGCATTAAAGGAATTGTAACTTCACGAATTAATGGCTGAGCTTTTGAAAGAGTGTTTGCAACATCAGATACAAAGTTAATTACCTCAGATGGACGCGTGTTAAATGATCTAACCTTCAAATTTAATCTTCGCCCTTTGTCTTCAACAACAATTTTGCTTATAGCGATTTTTGAATTATGTAATTTCTGGTTTTCAAGTAATCCTACTGCAATTTCCGCGTGCTTTGCTGTGGCAAAATGCAGTACTATCTCTGGAGACAAGTCTTCCTTAGCTTGGTCATGATAAGAATCCATTTTCGCCACTTATGGTTTGAAAACATTGCATTGAAATTAAAGGTTATGACAATAGACTAAAGAAAGTATTTAGCTGCCTCCGCAAGACGTTTCAGAAAACAATAAACCTTTTTTCCGCTGGCTTTTTATTCTCACGTTACCCACTTAATATTGTGAATTTGAATGCCAAGCATTTGTTTAGCCAAGCCCTGCAAGCTATGTGGTAAAAGCACAGAAGGCGCTAACTTCACTTGCCCGAAATGCGGAACCTCCGTGTGCTTCTATTGCATGGCAGAAAAAATGCGCGCCGAACGCAGCAGCCCAAAATGCCCTGTTTGCGGTGAATCGCTCACGTGAAAACCCCGCAGCGGCTGAACGACCCGTGTTCTTTTGTCTCACCATATGCGTTTAGCTGCTGAGCGGCAGCTTTGAGAAGTAACTCTTTTATTGAATTCCTAATTTACTATTAATCAAGGTGCAATAAGGCATCCGGCGCTTGGCTCGCCAGCTTTAGGCCTCTGTCTTTCCGTAAAACCATTATTACCGCCCAAGAAAGGGAGGATATAGAAAATTAAGAGAAAAGCAGTCATCAGCGTTACTTTAGCCGCTTTGTCTTTAATACTGCTCCTTTCAGCGGCGTTAATCTTAGACAGCATCTATGACTTCAGCGGGCGGCAGTCCAATGCAAGCGCTTGGCCCATGTTCCACCACGATTTGGCGCATACAGGCTTTTCGGCTTCAGCGGCGCCTAACACCAACCAGACCCTTTGGCGCTTTCACACAGGCGGACCGGTGGATTCACCTGTGGTCTCCGATGGCGTAGTGTACTTCGGCTCGTTAGACGACAAGGTTTACGCCTTAAACGCCACGACAGGCGCAGTCATATGGACTTACAAGACTGGCGCCAACGTGTTGTCTCCCGCAGCTGTTGCCGAGGGAATGGTCTTCGTTGGCTCGGAGGACTTCCATGTTTACGCGTTGAATGCTACAACAGGCGCCTACATCTGGAGCTATAAAACGGGGTACTTTGTGGATTCCGCCATTGCATACGCGGACGGCGTAGTCTATGCTGCTTCGGAAGACTGGAACGTGTACGCCTTTAACGCTTCCACTGGCGCTGTGTTGTGGGCTTACGCTACGGGCGGCCAAATTATGCTGTCTTCGCCTATAATTGCCGGTGGCATGGTCTATGTGGGTTCAGAAGACTACTATGTTTACGCTTTGAATGCTTCAACTGGCGCTTTGGTGTGGCGCTACGCTACAGGCGATATGGTGGTCTCTACGCCCGCTGTAGCCGGCGGCGTGGTTTATGTGGGTTCAAATGACCGCAACGTTTACGCGTTAAACGCTTTCAATGGCAGCGTCATCTGGAGCTACGCCACAGGCGGGCCTGTATTCTCTTCTCCCACTGTGGCCGATGGCGTGGTTTATGTGGGTTCTTGTGATGGGCGGGTTTACGCGTTGGATGCTGCCTCTGGTGTAGTTGTTTGGAGCTACCAGACTGGTGATATGGTGTCTTCCTCGCCGGCCGTGGCGGATGATGTTGTTTATGTGGGCTCAAACGATTATAACATCTACGCTTTGAACGCGAAAACTGGCGCTCTCCTATGGAGCTACGCTACAAGAGATATGGTGATTTCTTTACCTGCCGTGGCTTATGGCATGGTTTACGTGGGCGCATGGGACGGTTGCCTCTATGCTTTAGATGCTGCAACGGGCTCGCTTGTTTGGTGCTACAATACTGGCGGCGTAGTGGATTCCTCTCCAGTTGTCGCCTATGGTTTGGTGTTTGTGGGTTGCTGGGACGGGAACATCTATGCCCTAAACGCTACCACCGGCGCTGTGCCCATGGACGAATTTACCAGTTCTGTTGTTTGGCGCTTTTCAACTGGCAACAAAGTGTTGCTGTCTTCGCCTGCAGTTGTCGACGGTGTTGTTTATGTGGGCTCCTATGATGGTCAAGTTTACGCCTTGAATGCTTCAAACGGTGCATTACTATGGAATTACACGACGGGCTTTGCAGTGGTCTCCTCGCCTGCCGTTGCCGGCGGCATCGTTTACATTGGTTCAGAAGACCATTATGTTTATGCTTTGAATGCTACGACTGGCGCTGTGATTTGGCGTTACCTGACAGGCGGCCAGATTCACTTTTCAGCGCCTGCAGTTGCCGATGGCGTGGTCTATATTGGCTCAAACGACCGCAACATTTACGCCTTAAATGCTCATACGGGCGCTTTATTGTGGAATTTCACGACTGGCGACGCGGTGATTTCTTCGCCTGCCGTTGTGGGCGGCAAAGTTTTCGTGGGCTCTTGTGACGGAAAAGTCTATGCCTTGACTGCTTCTTCTGGCGAGATTGTTTGGAGTTACCAGACGGGCGGCCAAGTTGCTTCTTCGCCTGCAGTTGCCGACGGTGTTGTTTATGTGGGCTCCTATGATGGGAAACTTTACGCTTTAGCGGCTTCTGACGGCAAGCTTGTTTGGGCTTTCCAGACTGGCGGTGCGGTAGCGTCTTCTCCGGCTGTTGCCGATGGCAAAGTCTTCTTCGGCTCTCATGATAGCAAAGTTTACGCTTTAGCAGCTTCAGACGGTCGTCTTGTATGGAGTTATCTGACTGGTGGCATGGTGGTTTCTTCGCCTGCGGTGGCTGGCGGTGTTGTCTATGTGGGCTCTTATGATCATATGGTTTATGCTTTTGGCGTCAAGTAGCAGCTGCGATTCTGCAGATTTTCGCAGTGCGCCTCAGCCATTATGCGCTTTGAAGTGTTCTCGTGTTTTCTCAACTGCACCGTGAGCGCAAGATACGTTTTTAAGTGCTTAAGCCTTGATATTCCCTCGGTTGGTTCCCTATGCTTTTCAGGCAGGTTCAGAAGCATGGAGACAATTTCTCGTATGTAATAGCAGATGAGGCTGTCGGCGACGCGGCCGTGGTTGATCCAAGCTTTAACGCTGGCGAATTAATCCGCATGCTGCAGAAGGAGCGTTTAGCGTTGCGGTTTATCATTAACACGCATGGGCATTCTGACCACACTGCTGGAAACGCGGAGTTGCGTTCGATGTTTGCTGGCGCGAAAACGGTTGTGCATAGGCTTTCGCGTGTTCCCGCTGACCTGCTTGTGGATGAGGGCGATGTGCTGTACGTGGGCGCTGTTCCCGTGAAGGTTATCCATACACCTGGGCATACTCCCGATAGCATCTGCCTGCTGGTGGATGGAAAGAAGCTGTTGACGGGTGATACCCTTTTCGTTGGTGAGTGTGGTCGAACGGATTTGCCCAGCGGTAACGCCCGAAGCCTGTACGACAGCTTATTCAACAAGCTGCTGCGGCTCGATGACGCCGTCGAGGTTTATCCTGGTCATGATTATGGTGTGCGCCCAAGCTCGACGATTGGCGAGGAGCGGCGGTCGAATTACACGTTGCAGCCGCGGAGTTTGGCGGAGTTCGTGGAGTTTATGCGGACGCCCTGAGGCGCTGTTTGCTTGGTGTTTTCGGGTGTTTTCTGAGGGAAACCTTTAAGCCTTATCGGGTATTATTTATAGTTCTGCTGGTGGATTTGTTGGCTGGGTCATCTGATGCCAAGGCGAAGCGCAAGACTTTTGTGGCTCGCGAGGATTTGCTTGACCGCCTTAGCAAGGTTGCCGACGAACGAGGCTATAGCCTCTACGCCTTGGTGAATGACCTTTTCGATTTGGCTTTGCGGGCTGACGCGTTGGGTTTGGATTTGCGCCGTGTTTTGGATGAACGCGGCGTGCTGGAAACTGCAAAGCGAGCGGGTTTTGTTTTAGCGCTGGAAAGCCTATGCTATGACATGAGCGATTTAGCCTATGAGAAGGCTAAGAGCAAAGCCGCTAAGAGCTGGTTTGACGCGGGGGTTTGGCTTGCTAAGCGTTACGCCACCAGCGGCGTGAAGGATCCGCTTGAGGCTTTGCGGCGGGATTTAGGCACCTTCATGTGGAATACGTCGCGCTTCTCGCTTGAAGTCAGCGGCGATAAGGTTTCCGTGAGTGTTTTCAGCCCACGGTTCAGTGAGGCTTACACGTTTCTGTTGGCTTCCTTGTTTGAGGGGGTTTTAGACGCGCTTGGCTATGAGATTGCCGAGAGGGAAGTGTTTAAGGGTAATATTCGTTTAGAGGCTGTGAGGAAGAAGAGTAATGCCTGAAGGTAAAGGTAAACGGCTGGTTTATGTTCCTGAAGATTTAATAGAGGATGCTTTGGAGGTTTCGCGTGGAAGAGGCGAGACCATCGGCAAGTTTGTGGAGGAAGCCGTGCGATTAGCAGTTAAAGCCAGCACCGTAGGATTGACGCCTGAAAAAGCCGCAGAAGCGCTGGAGGTTTTGCAAGCGCAGAAAGTTTTAGGCGGCGCTTTTGTGCCTCAGGAAGCGTTGGATTACATGCTGGAAAACGCTTACAAAACGAGCAGGGATGAGCTTCTTAAGAAGTGGTTTGAGGGCGGCGTGCTTCATGGAAGGTATTTGAAGGAGCGCTTTGCTGATTCTGTTGAGGCTTTGAGGTGTTTTCTTGAGGCTACCCGTTGGGATTTGAATGAAGTTGATGTCGTGCGCGAAGATGATGTAGTACGTTTAAGATGTGTTTCAACGGCTTTGTCTTTGGTGTCCACAGAGCTTCTGTGTAGATTTTTAGAGGGTGTTGTGAAGGGTTTAGGTTTTGTTGTTCAGAATGTTGAGTGTCTTAAGGGTATGGTTATATTGACTTTTAAGCTTTGAACTGGCTGTTGCGCATAATATCTATGTGTATATCTGGGTATTGGAAATGTGCACAGTTTCTAGTTGGGGTTAGTTTTTGTTTACACTAGGTATAAATATGATGTCTGCAGATAGCATTATACACACATAAAAAATAGGAGAAATACAAAAATGCAAAAAAGCAAGAAGACACTATCCCTGCTTATAACAGCCCTCCTCTCATTATCAATGATAATCGCTACAGTACCATTAGTAAGCGCAGCCTTTTCCGCAAGCGCAACTCCAAATAATGGACCTGTTGGCACAGTAACAACAATTTCTGGAATTGATGCGTCACCCGGTGGTCCAGTCGAGTTTTACTGGGAAACATTAGCTGGGCCTCTTCTAAACTCAACCTATGCCGCAGGTGATGGCACTTTTTCCGCAAAAGTAACAATACCTGAAACAACAGCTGGTGTGCATTACGTGATCGTTAGAGATGTTTCTACCGGATCAACTCTTGGTGTTAGCTTCACCGTAACGCCGAAAATCACTTTAAGTCCGCTACGTGGCATTCCAGGCGACACTGTCACAGTGACTGGTACAGGCTTTTCAGGCACACCTATTTTACGCAACGTTACCATAACCTTCCTAAATGGAACTTACTCTACAGTCGTTGCCGCGGTTAATGCTTCCAGTCTAGGCAGCTTCTCAGTTAACTTCACTGTACCCACAGTCGCTTATGGGGTCTACACTGTTAACGCAACTGACCAAGCCTCTCCACCAAACAGTGCAGCAATGAACTTTACAGTTGGTGCAGCTATAACTATTTCGCCTGCAGCTGGAGCCACTGGCGCTGTCGTATCAGTAACTGGAAGAGGCTTTAGCAAAACAGCCAACATTCCTGTCACGATTACAGTTGGCGGTGTAACTGCTTCACAGGTTTCGCCTATTAAGACAAATGCGGATGGCACTTTCTCGGGACAGATTATAATTCCGAAACTTGCCGCAGGTGTCCAAACTGTTAATGCCTCTGATGGAACTTACTTTGCTACGGAAACGTACACTGTGCAAACAGGTAAAGTTTCTACCATAACGTTGACGCCCACCTCGGGACAACAAGGCTTTACCGTAAACATTGTGGGTCACTACTTTACTGCAATTGCAGGAACAACAATCACCGTAAAGTTCGGTGCACTTACAGTCGGCACTTATTCCACTCTTGATAATGGAACGTTCTCAGGAAACTTTAATGTGCCCACTCTTCCTGATGGCGACTACACTGTTAACGCCACAGACCCCAATGGACTGTGGGCAACTCAAAACTTCAAGGTCGCAGTGACTCTCTTAGTGGTTGCTCCAACGAGCGGTCCAACTGGAACTCAAGTAACGGTCACAGGATATGGCTTTACCCCCAGCGGAACAGTTAACGTTACTTTAGGCACGAAGCAAGTTATAACTGGCGCATCTATCGGAACTGATAAGCAATTTACCCAGACCTTTATCGTCCCTACAGTAGCCATAGGTGATTATACTGTCCGCGCCGTTGACAGCGGTGGTTTATCTGCCCAAACAACGTTCTCAGTTACCAAAACAACAGAGCTAGCTCTTATCCCAAGTACTACATCCAGAGGTTTAACAGTTGCAGTCGCAGCTGACTACTTTACTAGCGTAGCTGGCACACCATTAACTTTCGCGATAAGAAACGCAACATGGAGCTCTGCATTGACCGTAACTAATGCAAGCGGCTGGCTAGCCATCGAGACTAATGCTACAGGAAGCTTTAGAGGCAGTTTCACTGTAAGCCCCACATGGGCTTTAGGCACTTACACCGTTAACGCTACTGACGCAAATGGCCTAGTAGCTGAAGCTACACTCACTGTTGCAATACTATCAGTCACCATCAAAACTGGCAGCACTACATACGTTCAAGGAGACACGGTGAGCTTCTACATCAGCAGCACCGCAGCCGCCGGAGGATATATCGTCATAAAAGATCCCTCTGGCTACGTCTACGATACAATCAGCATAAACGCAGGTGACTGGACTGGCACACCAGGCGCACTGGTATATCCATACAGTAAAGCAATG
This sequence comes from Candidatus Bathyarchaeales archaeon, assembly GCA_049718365.1. Classification (GTDB taxonomy): domain Archaea; phylum Thermoproteota; class Bathyarchaeia; order Bathyarchaeales; family Bathycorpusculaceae; genus JAOAIV01. The sequence goes on along the minus strand of JBNARN010000005.1, from coordinate 10,945 downwards.
TTCACACTACCAGCAGACGCGCCATTAGGCAACTGGACGTGGATGGCAGTAATTGCCGACTTCACAGGCAACGGCAAATTCACAGTAGTCCAAAAAGCCACAATGGAAGCGCTACAAGCACAAGTAACTGCTCTTCAAGCTCAAGTTAACGCCTTGAACTCTTCACTTGCATCAATAACAGCCCAGCTGAGTGCTATTAGCACTTCAGCCTCAAGTGCAGCTTCTTCAGCAAGTGCTGCAAGATCTTCAGCTGACGCTGCAGCCTCAGCGGCTAACTCCGCAAAGAGCGCTGCCGACTCAGCTAAAGCAGCTGCTGACGCCGCAAAAGCATCCGCTGACGCCGCAAAAGCATCCGCTGACAACGCACTCAGCGCAATCCAAGACGCTAAGAACACTGCCCAATCAGCAGTGAACGCAGCAAACGCTGCAAAGTCATCTGCTGACAGCGCAGCCAGCGCAGTTGACGACGCCACCGCCGCAGCTGAAGCCGCCAAGGCAGCAGCTGAAGGCGTATCCATGGCTGTTTGGATAGCGGTTGTCCTCTCATTGGTAGCCGCAATTGCAGCCATCTTCGCTGTGATCACCATCCGCGGAAAAATAGCAGGGTAAACAACTGAGCTCCCGTGAAAAACGGGAAACTCACCTCCCCATTTTATTTCTTAAATTTTTCAAGCCATCTACCTATTTAGCTGGCAAAATTTTATCAAGATGCTATTACCTCATGAAGCGCCCTTTTACCCTATAAACACGATAAATCAAATGTTGGCTCGGGGCTTTTAGTAACGTATTTGGCATCCAATTTCAGAGTTTGCGTACAGAAAGGGAAATGCTGTTTTCAAAAAGAGTAGAGTTTTATACCAAGATTGCCAGCAAGCTCTGATTTATCAGCAGAAGCGTTCCCTGCGCTAAGCATAGCAAACCCAGCACGGCCATAACGGGCCATGAGCCCAAAATCATCCCGAAAAACTTTGCCAAGTCTTCCGCAAACTTGAAGATTATGAACACAATCAGGGCTGGGACAAGGAACACCGCAAAATAGATCCACAGCGAGGAAATGCCCAGCACAGTCTCGGGCAGTGGGAAATACCAGTACAAAAGCCCCGCACACGCCAATCCCGCGGCTAAACCCAGCAGGGCGCTGAAAGGCACTTTGCTCAAAGGCTTAAGCACCAACCCCAAACCCGTAACAACAAGCAAACCCCAAACCTCAAAATTCCCCGTCTCACCCAGAAAAACAACAACGCCCGTCACCAGCAAAACCAAACCCACAAAAAACCCCAAGAAACCCACTGCCTTGGCAATCGTGCCAGCCGAGCCCTTCGCGAAAACGCCCACAAGCTTAGCTAAAGCCACAACTCCGCCTAAAATCAAAATATACGGCGCTAAACTCGCCAAAACCGAAAGATCCAAACCAATCAGCGACGACAACATTACGCATTCCACGCTTCATACATGCGGAATAAGCACATTTAAAACTATCCAAAGAAACACATCAAAACCAAACCATCGCTCTTAAACCCGTGGTTTGAGGTAACTGCCGTTTATGCTTGGCGCAACCGTCAAAACAAAAGAATAAGAAGTATCAGTTACTCCCAAATAGAAGCCTTTACATTCAATTTCCTGACCCAATGCAAGCTCAGGCTCATCCAAGTAGTCATAGCCAACTCAGATGATGTTGCTGCCAAAAACCACGCAGCCACCTACCGAAGAATTAAGATACTCCTCGCTTGTCCACAGCACTTCAGTTATATTCGACCTAACAAAGAAGCGCCAGATATGATAGTTGGTGGCGACTAAACCGCTAGTGACATGATTCTGCTCAACTGAAGTAACGATGCCCCTAACCGCGAGATTAGCATCCCTACGAAGCGCATCCTGCGGATACATGTGCTTAACAACAAGTTCTTGATTAAGAAAAAACGCGCCAGCAACCACCAAACCAACAACGATAGCGACTATAATAATCACCGATTGCTTCCTCATGCGCCGTTCGCCTTCGAGTTGCGCTTCTTAAAGTAAAAAAGCACGCCTGCAACCGCAGCAACAGAAACGCCTAAAACAATCAGGTATTTCAAGTCTATCGACCCTGTGGCCGTTTCAGGCTGCCGCCCTATCGCGTAAAGATATCCATCGTTTGAGCCTACAAACAACAGTCCCTCTGCAATGGCAGGCGAAGACTGCACAGCGCCTCCTGTCCTGTATTCCCAGACGAGCGCGCCAGTATACGCGTCCAGCGCATAAATATACCCGTTATCAAGGCCGAAGAACACCTTCCCATCCGCCACTGCAGGCGAAGAAATGGACCCCTTGCCGTCCAAAGGGGCACTCCACATTACCACGCCGTCTGTGACGTTAAGCGCGTAGGCATACTTGTCAGTGGGCACATAAACCATGCCGTAGGCAACAGCCGGCGAAGCTTCCGTCACACCATTTAACTGCTGATTCCAAACAGGAATTCCAAAGTCGTTCATGGCGTAAACGGTGCTGTAACCTTCTGGATTAACATTAACCGCAAGCACTTTGCCATCACTGACCACTGCACCACTCTTTAGTAAGTCAACGCTTGAAGGGCCAATTGTGACCCAGAAACGGCCATAGCCACTTACCGCCTCAAAACCGTTACACCCAAACGTTTCGCCCGTGGCGGCCAAAGCTAGAATCAAGTTGCCATCATAAGCCAGCGGCGCTACACTGCCAGAACCGCGAAGGTTAACCTCTCCATTATAGAGGTTCGCGCCTGTCTCCACGTTAAAAACGTGAACGTTACATTTCCCGTTCACGAAGACACGCGAGCCCACAACAAGCGGAGAGCCAAACCCTGCCTCTTTTCCAAGGGACTGCCGCCAAACCTGCGCTCCCGACGTCGCGTCAACAGCGACAACATCGCTTGGCTTGCAGGTTACGAGAACTTTGCCAGCAGCAACAGCCGGCGAGCCTATGCTTGCGCCTAGGTGAATCCGCCAGACCTGCCTGCCAGAAGCAATGCTAACCGCGTACAAGTAACCGTCTTCTGAGCTGAAGTATACCACGCCGTCAGCCACAGCAGGTGAAGAAGTAACTGCGCCTCCAGTTTTGAACCTCCAGAAAAGTTGGTTG
>JBNARN010000005.1:0-7839 GCA_049718365.1 Candidatus Bathyarchaeales archaeon | reverse complement strand
GTCAGCTTCAACGTAGCCTGTTCGCGCCGCGTTGGCTCTAAACATGGGCCAATCCTCACCGCCGTTAGTTGTTTCTTTATTTAACTCGAACGCTGAAGCAGGCCTCATCAACGGGTAGCGGTCAATATTATTCTCGTTGATGTAGTAAGGTGTGTCTCCTATTCCTGAATTACCAATTTCTGAGGAGTTTGGATACCGTTGAGTATAGTCGCTCCAGTAATTTCCCGCGGTGCCGTTGTCCCAGAGGTTTCCGCCTCCGGGCTTAGTTTCTTTCAGTGACCATATGCCTGGGATTGAAACTGGTAAGCGGTCGCTTTTGCTGCCAATAAAGTTGTTAAGGTAAATCATGTTGTTGTTCTGGGTTCCCTCCAGACGTAAACCCCATTCGCTGTTTTCCGTAAAATTATTTCCAATCAAAAGATTCTCCCATGAATCAGCTATCAATATGCCTATGCCGTTAGCCGCTACGTGATTTTGCAGAATCCTGTTGCCGTTTGAACTATACCATAACTTGATTCCATTTCCCGCGGTGCCAGTTATCCTGTTAGCAACTACGCTATTGCTGCTGGAATCAAAAATGTTTATGCCTGTTTGGTTGTTGTCAACCACCATGTTATTGCGTATTGTTGAGTCTCGCTCGCCACAAAAGTCCATTCCGTCTTCAGTGTTGCGTGCAATTACATTGTCAAAAATGTTGTTAGCGCTTGAAGACAAGGCATAAATGCCAATGTTGTTTTCCGCTATGCTATTCAAAGCTATCGTGTTATTTTGAGAATTTTCCAAGCTTATGCCTTCGACATTGCTTTCAATAATGTTTTCGCTGATGAGGATGCGCTGGCAGTTAAGCAGATAAATGCCCTTTTCACATTCTTTAACGCCGTTCCTAACAACCTCGGACTCTGTTGTGTTAACAAGCAGAATGCTATTTCCATTGTTGGCTAAGTTTAACCCTTGAACTTTCATATTCGTGCAGTTTATAAGCACGACAAAACCGGCGTCAGCCGGCACGGTTCGGCCCGTTTGGTTCATCCAATATATTATTGGCTTGCCATTAACCTTGTTGGAAGTGTCAATGTCGTTTATGTAATTGCCTGCCACCCAAAGGTTCCTTTTGTTATTGCGCATACTGTTATTTCTTAACATGTTATTGTATGAGTTGCCTAAACGTATTCCAATAGTGTTGCCTTCAACAATGTTGTCTAAAAACGTATTATCGCTGGAGGTCTCGCTCATAAAAAATTCAGAAAAGACTTCTATGCCGCGGTCAAAATTAACTACTCTCGTGTTTCTGATTGTGACACCGTGTCTATTCCTAAGAAAAATTCCCGTGGAGCTTCCATTGCCCGTGATAGTGTAGCCTGCACCGTCAAATACAATGTAATCGCGTTCTACTACAATCGTGTAGCCAGAGATGTCCTCAGTAAGCGTGTACGTGTTCCCTGAACGTTGAATCGGCGCCGTTGAGGGCTCAATGCTTCCATCGCGTTTTATGGTAATCGCAGGTGAGGGGGTAGGTAATGGCAGGAAGTTAGCCTCTGCTTTCCAGTTAAATTGTAAACTAAACGTAGCTGATAAAAGAATCACAGCTGCAAGTGTTGTCAACAAAGTTGTTTTCTTCATGGCTTCTTACCCCTTTTGGCGCTTATTGAAGTAAACCAGCCCACATATGGCAAAAGTGATTACCGCAATTGTAATGGCAATTACTGCCGCCGTGAATTGCTCTGACTTAAGTCCTTCGCTTGGCGGAGAGGGCGATGTGGGCGGTGAAGTTGAAGTTGCCACTGGCTTGTTAATATTCTGTGTCATAAGTGGGTAATAATCTTTGTTGTATTCGTCTATGATGTACGGTTTATCCCCTATTCCATCATTATTTTCGTCTAAGCCCAAATAGTCATCCCAGTAGTTGCCTAATGTGCCGTTATCCCATGACACGATGTCTGTGCCCATCCTCGTTGTAGCTGGGTAATTATACGGGCTCTTTTCCTGCGTTACCTGCTTAGTGTTATTAATGAACAGGTTGCCGAAAACAACATTGCCGACTCCGCTGACGACTATGTCTCCGGCGTTCGGGAAAATCAGCAACGCTACTCCAACAGCATTCCGTGTAATATTGTTGCCGTAGACCGTTGCGTTGTTGCATGCTTCTGCGAATCTTATTCCGCAACTGTTATCAGCTATGTTGTTGCCGCTAATCAGGTAGGGTCCGTAATAAACAAGATTTAACCCGTAAGTGTTGTTAGCGATTTGGTTTTCGGTTACAGCTACGTTCCTGCATACACCGATGTTTACGCCGTAGCCGTTTTCAGTTATGCGGTTGCGGCTAATGGTTACGTTTTCCGTGTTATATCCTGAGACGCCAACAGTGTTCTTGGTTATGTTATTTTCAGATATGAGCAGGTTGTTTCTTTGTGGTCGTATGCCTTCAGAGTTATTAACGATGTTATTGTTAATTATCCTGCAGCCTGAAGGGTATGGTTCAGTGTAATAGTGTGCAACCGCAATTGCCACCACGAAATTTGCTATGGTAAAACCTGAGACCGTGATGTTCGGAGCTGCAAGTCTAATCGCGATGCCATTCTCGTAGCTTTCGTTGGCAGCGCCGAGTATCACAGTGGCTGCTGGGTCTTCGCCAATCAAGGCCAGCGTTTTATCTATCACAATCGTAGAGTTTTCATCCACTACATAGGTTCCTGATTTAACAAACACTGTATCGCCGTCAACTGCGTGGGCTATTGCCTCCTGGATTGTGGGATAATTATCTGGCACAACAATGACATCTGCCTTAACAGTAGCGGTAAGGTTTAGCCCGTCGGCTAAGTATAAAAGAAGCAATATGGCGATGGTCTTCAACAAAAGATTTTTGCCCATCAATTCCCGTCACTTATATGATTATGCATGAGCGTATTTCACTCTTCTTGAGGAACATTTCGTTCCATTAAAGGAACACACATTAACGCGCCTAAAGGAGGTTGCCGCAAGAGTTTGCAGCTAATAATAATTCAAATTTAATAATTCGTCTACTACAAAATTGCTTCTGCGCTCAATGTTGATAAATGAAAAGTTTAATTGCTGTCGCCGCATTAAATAAGCATTTACAAGTGCGGAGCTGAAACTGTGAAAGGTAAATTGGTGCTGGTAACTGGCGGCGCCTCCTTCATAGGAAGTCATCTGGTTGATGCGCTACTAGCCAACGGCGCCGAGGTCAGGGTTGCCGACGACTTTTCCAGCGGAAAACTCTCAAATCTAGAATATCCGCTTACAAAGAAAGGTTCAGACATGTGGACTTGTGAAGGGTTAACGGTTTGCAGAGGCGACCTTAAGGATAAGCGTTTCACAAGAAGCATGGTTGAAGACGTCGACGTGGTATTCCATCTTGCTGCGCTTCACGGAGGCCGCGGCTACATAGCGTCGCATCCCGCTGAATGCTGCACAAACATGATTTTAGACCAATTAGTCTTCGAGGAGGCATGTAAAGCCGGCGTAGACCGCGTATGCTTCGCGAGTTCTGCCTGCGTGTACCCTGCTTATCTCCAGGAACAGGCGGGCTCCAGTTATCTGCTTAAGGAAGACGATGCTGATCCCTTCATGCGGGACAAGGCGCTTGCTGATTTGGAATACGGCTGGGCCAAGTTAATGGGTGAAATGGCTCTCCGCGCTTACCACCGGGAATATGGCATGAAAACCGCGTCAGTACGGATATTCACCGCTTACGGACCGAGAGAAAATGAAACCCACGCCATCATCGCTCTGATCGCTAAGGCCTTCATCAAAATGGATCCGTTTGTCATCTGGGGTACGGGCGAGCAAGATCGGAACTTCACTTATGTCCAAGATATAGTTGATGCCCTCATATTGGCTTCCGCGAAAATCGAAGACGGCTCCGCCGTGAACGCAGGGCGCAGCGACCGCTTAACGCTTAATCAGGCTGCTGAATTAGTGTTTGACATAGTAGGATGGAGGCCAAAGCGTATTATTCATGACTTGAGCAAGCCTCAAGGCGTCGCGTCTAGAGCGGCAGACTTGACTAAAGCGCGCAGCGTCTTGGGTTGGGCTCCTAAAGTTTCTTACAAAGAAGGATTCCAAAAAACCATCGACTGGTATTTTGCAAGCCACGATGTCGCCGCGGTTAAGGAGAATTTGGAGAAAGCGCTTTTTGAGCGCTGAGCCATGGCTTATCTTTTTTTTTAAAAAAATTTAAAACAAGTCAGCGCAGTAATGAAGAAGCAGATGGCTAATAACTTAAAGGCAAATGCATCGGCTCAGCTTTCTAGCAAAGAGCGTGTAGCACTTATAATGCCCGTTTACAACGAAGCAGCTACGATTGAAAGCACCATAAGAGAACTCTACGAGAAAGTAGCCAGCAAGATGAGCAACGTTGACATATGGGTTTTTGAGGACGGCAGCACCGACGGCACCAAAGAAGTTCTCGGCAAGTTAGCGGTGCAGTTTCCGCGGCTCCGCGTGAGAATGGCTGCGGCGAAGAAGGGTTATCCGCGTGCTATGAGAGAAGCTTTCCTCAGTATAAGCCCAGTTGATTACGAGTATGTTGTAGCCATCGACTCTGATGGGCAATATGAGCCGAATGACTTTTTCCGGCTGTGGCAGATCATGCAACGCTACGCGCCTGACGTGGTTATGGGCTGCCGAATTGTTAGACGGGAGCCTTTGTATCGTCGTTTTCTTTCAAAAGGGCTTCAGCTTCTGGAGCGGATGCTGTTTCCTCTGCAATGCAAGGATGTTACAAGTGTTATGCGCCTAATGCGGGTTCCTTTAGCGCGGGATGTGGCTAAGGAAGTTAAGTATTCGCCGTATAATTTTTGGCTCGAGTTTACCGCGCGCATGTCTCTGAAGCGTTATAGCGTTATTGAGGTGCCAATCGCGTACCGTGCTCGTTCAGGCGGAAGCAAGGTGTATAGCCTGCGAAAGATGCCCAAGGTTGTGTTATCCGAGTTTCGTGCTCTCCGCGCTGTTAAACAGGAATATAGCGGTAAACGCCTCAAACAGCCCTAATCCCTAATGCATTTTTTCCGTTGCTTATTTAGAAAACTTCCTTGTAGCCTTCTTTTGCTGGCTTCAAGTCGGATTCCTATTTTGGGCGCTATGTGCGTCATTGTATTTTTTGAGTGAGAAAATTTCTTCAAACGAGACACCAAGCCAGATGACACTGATGCAGCCTACCGCGACGACAGGTAACGCCCCTAGGATGTGGCTTATTAAGCCGATGGATAGCAGTACATCCATTTCTGTTACGCCGAGCATGGTGAAAATCAGCACCCAAAAGGCTTCGTATGATCCAACATAGCCTGGTGTTGCAGGTAATATATGTGAGAGCGACATGAGCGTTCCGCCAAGCGTTGAGGCCGCAATTGAAATCGGGTAGTTGAATGCCATAAATACGAAGTAGATGGCGGATGTATGCACAAGCCATGCCGCCCAGGTCAGCGCGAAATTCGTGGCGAGCATCTTGGGGTTTTGGCTCAGCCCTTGCAGCCCCTTGATTAGTGAGCTTGCGAAGTCTGCGATTCTTGCAGAGTATTTCTTAACAAAGGGAATTTTCGATGTAACCTGAATTACTATTTTGATGATTGCCGCTTCTTTTCTTGTTCCTACCACTATGATTGCGAGTATCACCGAGATTAGCAGAGCTACCGCCATGAAGATATTCGCCACTAACTGATCCAAGCTTGTTTGAGTGGATACAATCAGCATTGTCACTATGCCTATGGTTAGGAGCCCAATGAGGTCAAGGGTGCGCTCCACGATTATAGATGAGAAGGCTGGCGCAAAACCTGTTTTTTCTTTCTCGCCCAGCACATAAGCCCTAGCAAATTCGCCTATCCTGATGGGAATTAACGTGTTAACCATGGAGCCAAGGGCTGTAGACCAGAACGTGTTGCTAACACGTATCCCATTTTTAACGGGCTTTAGAAGTAGCTTCCAGCGCACCGCTTTCAAGGCATATGCAGGTATAATAACAACTGCGGATACTGCAAGCCATAATGGCGACGCAGAGCTTATCTGCTCTATGATTTTGTCTATCCCTGTCCACCAGAGCAAAGCGATGAGCAGGAGGACGCCGATAACGAAAGAAACGCCAATTCTAATTGTATTTCTTCTATTGAAGCTCAATAGCCTTCACTTAAGTCTTGAATAAGATGCTGAGTAATTATTAAAAAGTATCCGATCGCCTGAACCTTTTGGCGGTCATCGCTTTAATTTAGAAATTCTTATCAAAAGCAAAAGCATTATGAGGTGGGAATCTATAACCATAAAGTGGGGTCGCCGCTAACTGTGTATATGTGACATTAAAATGAAATCCGCTGTAAAGCAAATAGCTAAACAACGAATTCAAATTCTCTTTCAACAAGCCAAAAACGTCCATAAGAGCGATCCTCAGCTGTCCCGCCGCTATATAGCCACCGCCAGAAAAATCGCTATGGCTGCAAAAATACGATTACCAACAGTTTATAGACGCCAGATTTGCAGAAAATGCAATACATTACTCGTACCCGGTGACAATTGCCGCGTACGCATAAAACAAAAAAGAGAGCCTCATGTAGTAATAACCTGTCTAAACTGCGGTCACAAGACCCGCATCATGTTAAGAAAAAGGAGAAAATGAAATTTGAGCCAGATAACCAGCCGCATGAAGCGTCACATCAAGTATAAGTTGAAAGACGAGAACCCAACCATCTGGATCGGCAAGGAAGGTTTAACGCCTCAGCTTTCAAACGAGATTGAAAAGCAGTTGACGCAGAAGAAAATGCTGAAAATAAAAATTTTGAAAACCGCCTTAGAGCATGAGACTGCCCAAGCGATAGCCGTGAAAGCAGCTGAGCAGGCTGGCGCAGCGTTAGTGGAAGTTAGAGGACACGTTTTCATCATTTACAGGCGCCACAAAAAGCCCGCATCATAACGTCGCTTTGCTTTTGAGGATGTTAAGCATTTTTCTCGCGTTATCCAGCATTGCCGCATCATTATTGAAGAACACATAAGCCTTTCCCGGTTTCGCCTTCACAATCCTCTCTGCGGTCTCTTCCAGTTCTCTGTCGCTGTAGGTGTAAGCGTACCACTCTGTTCTTCCATGCATTCTTTCATAGATCAAACCGTTTGTGTTGAATACGCTGAGCGGAAAATCTGGAGAATCCACGCTAACTAACGTAATTCCAAGCTTGGATGCCCAACTAACCCATGTCTCATCAAACCATTTGAGGTTTCTAACTTCAAGTGCAAATCTCCTTTGAAGACCCGTTTTCTCAGCAAACTCTTCGATCGCGGCTGCGGATTCAGGTGTTGTTCGCGGCGGAAGCTGAAACAGATAAAAATCTATACAATCATTGAGAGGAGCGAAAAGTTCGCGGAACTTTTGCCAAGTATTTAATGCCTTGTCGCTGAATTTGAATGTATGCGTTATGAGACGGTTTACCTTGACCGCCCATTTCAAGCTTTTGCCCTTCTTGGCCCATGATTTGATCTTGCTGCTTAAGGGAAAACGGTAGAAGCTTGCGTTTAATTCCACAGCGTTCAGACCCGAATTTACAACAAACCAGTCTAAGCTCCGCTTTTCATTCCAAGGGTAATACCAGCCAGAAGTGCCAACGAAGAACTCCATGCTTACCACTATTAATTCAGTTTCTCAAATTAAAAATTATGCGCCTTTAAACACATCACTTCTCATGCCTCAACACACCAAACTAGGTTATTCAACGGGAGTCTTCACGCCTAAGAAAGCGGCAAAACAGCAAATAACAGTAAAGCGCCCAGAGCACTACCCTCACAGTCACCACAAAAACCCTTATAACAAAGGACACAACACTTATATTAGCGAAACTCACTTCT
>JBNARN010000004.1:30382-36611 GCA_049718365.1 Candidatus Bathyarchaeales archaeon | reverse complement strand
TTTCTTTACGGTTACGCCTATGTCTGACATGGTTTTTCTCCCTTTCTGTTTTGCGCTGGCGGCATATAACCATAACGCAGCATTTCAGACGAATTATTAGGTTATATTTAGCATGCACGAACGATTTGCTGATGAAGTTGCGAAGGCAGAATTTTTGCGATGCGCGAAGCTTTTCATAACTGTTTATATTAAAACATGCAGATAGTATTACTTCCTCAAAAAAAGGTGAAGTTAACTGAAAGCCATAATCCTTGCAGGCGGATTCGCTACTAGGCTGAGGCCGCTGAGCTGCACAAGACCAAAAACCTTATTCCCAATAGTTAACAAGCCTTTGCTTCAATGGATTTTTGAGCGGCTTGCAAAAAGCAGCGTTAAAGATGTAGTATTGGCGGTTAATCTGCAAACAGAATTCTACATAAAAAAACAGCGAATCCCAAAAAATGGGTTACACATAAAATACTCCATTGATCCGCCGAAAACGCCGCTTGGAACCGCAGGACCAATAAAGAAGGCGGAAAGGCTTCTAGGCAGCGCAGAGCCTTTCCTAGTTTTGAACGGCGACATATTCGCAGATGTTGATTACTCAGAAATAGTTAAGAAACATGTAGAAACGGATGCTTTAGCAACGATTGCGCTGTGTGAAGTTGAAGACCCCAGCAGGTACGGCGTAGCCGAAATCACGAAAGACGGGCTTGTGAAAAGATTCATTGAAAAACCCGCTAGGGGCACGGCGCCAACAAACCTCATAAACGCTGGGATTTACGTGCTTAGCCCAAAGGTGCTTAGGTATATTCCCAAGGGGAGGGCGGTGTCGATGGAGCGGGAAATTTTTCCGAAACTGGTGGAAGAAGGCAAACTTTACGGGCAGCCCATTAACGGCTTGTGGCGGGATATTGGTAAGCCAGATGAATACTTGCAAGCAAACAAGATAATTCTTGATATGCTTGTGAAAAAACAGGAAGTTAGAGCGGCCTGCAGGTTTGAAGTTAGACAGCCTGTTGCGTTAGATAAGAACGTTGTTATCGGCGAAAACTCCACGATAGGGCCATACGCGATACTGGGAAAAAATGTGAAGGTTGGAAGAAACGTGCAGATAAGCGAGTCTGTGATTTTCCCAGATGCGGAAATAGATGATTACGCAATAGTAGATGGCGCAGTTATAGGCGAAGCTGTCGCTATAGGGAAAAAAGTCAAAATCAGCCGAGGCTGCATCATCGCTGACCAAGCGAAAATCAAAGATGGCGTCTTGCTTGCTGAAGGAACAGCAGTTTGCCCAGCTAAAGAGGTTTCTGAAAACCATTTAAGAGCCGACAATATCATCTGGTAAACAAGAAAAGGGAGCAGAGAAACATGGGTGCAAACAAGCTTTTCGGGACAAATGGCATTCGCGGATTAGTAAACAAAGAATTAACAGTGGAGATGGCGGTGAAAGTTGGCTCAGCCATTGGCACCTTCTTCGGAAGGAAAAATCTGCTGCTTGGCCATGACGCCAGAACCAGTGGTCCAATGTTTGCTAAGGCTGTTGCCGCTGGTTTAACAGCCACAGGCTGCAACGTGTACTTCGCAGGGATGGCGCCAACTCCCGCGCTACAGTATGCGGTAAAGAATCACGGCATGGATGGCGGCGTGATAATAACTGCGTCGCATAATCCGCCAGAATATAATGGAATAAAAGTCATTTGGAAAGATGGCATAGAAATCTCTCATGAGCAGGAAATTGAGATAGAAAGAATCTATTTTGAAGGCAAGCAGGCATCTGCGGAATGGGATAAACTGGGCGCCAGGCATGAGTTGCTAACAGTGAATGATGAGTATATTGAAGCGATAAAGAGACATGTGGACATAGCCGCGATAGCACGGAAAAGGTTTCACGTCGTTGTGGATCCAGCTAACAGCGTAGGCAGCCTTGCGGTGCCGCGTCTTCTACGCGAATTAAACTGCAAAGTTACCACTATCAACGCGAATATTGATGGAACCTTTCCCGGTCGAATGCCAGAGCCGCGTCCAGAAAACCTAACGGAGTTGGCAATGGTTGTGAAGGCAGTGGGCGCGGATTTAGGCGTAGCATTCGACGGTGACGCCGACAGAGCCATATTCGTAGACGAAAAGGGAGAATTTCACTGGGGCGACAAAACCTTCGCGTTAATTGAGAAAGACTTTCTAATCAAGAACCCTCATGAAAAAATAGTTACGCCTGTCAGCTCCTCAACGCTTGTGAAGGATATTGCCGAAGCCTACAAGGGCGAAATCATCTGGACTAAAGTTGGAAGCGTAACTGTCTCTCAAACAATGAAAGCAATAAAGGCTAAGCTGGGCGGCGAAGAAAACGGCGGCGTGTTTTATGGACCACATCAGGCGGTGCGCGACGGCGCCATGACAACCGCCCTAATCTTGGAGATAATGGCTAAAGAAGAAAGGAAGCTTTCACAGCTTATCGCAGAGCAACCGCAATATTTCATTGAAAAAGGGAAAATTGAATGTCCAGAAGACAAAAAAGACAAGATGCTTCAAAAACTGCTTGAGCAAGTGCAAGGCTTGAACATAAGCACCATTGACGGCGTAAAGATATGGTTTGAGGATAAAAGCTCTATTCTGATAAGACCCAGCGGAACCGAGCCGATTTATCGGTTGTATGCTGAAGCAAAAAGCCAGGAGAAAGCGCGACAGCTAGTTGAAGAGTACAGTTTGAAACTTGGGAAAATCCTCAAAACCCTTTAAGCAAGTAAACTTTTGGAGAACGCCAGTTAATGCCTGCAATTCTACGCGTAAAAACCGAGGAAATAGACACGGCTGAAAAGCGTCAAGCATATACAGTAAGCGTAGTGGGTTGCAGACAGATAGGTGCTCTCTACGCAGTTGCCTTCGCAGAAGCAGGATACAAGGTCATATGCACGGATTTAGATCAAAGCTTGGTTAGAGGCATAGCTAAGGGAAAAGCGCCTTACGTCGCCCGCGAAGCGGAGATTAAATTGAAGCGCCTTGCAAAGACCGGGCAATTAAGCACTGGAAACGACTTGAAAAGTGCCGTTTCACAGAGCGATATAATACTCATAGCGATGCAACCAAAGTTTGATGAAAAGAAAAGGGCAGATTACTCAGAAATAGAGAAGGCTTGCAAACAAATTGGCGCTGCACTTCGCAGGGACACGTTGGTCATTTACGCTGGAATAACAGGACTTGGCGTTACCGAAAGCGTCATCAAAGAACTTTTAGAAAACACATCAGGGTTCAAAGTCGGCGACGCCCTTGGTTTCGTATACAATCCCATGTATATTCCAAACAATCAAAGGCTTGCCACAATCAGAGACCAAGAGTTAAAGATAGCGTCCTCAGACAAGACCAGTTTAGATTCCGCTTCAAAAGTCTTAGGACCCATAACGGAAAAACCTATACAAAAAATACTGGATATAAAGACAGCAGAAGCCGCTGTGCTTTTTTCAATTACAAAACGAGATGTGCAAACGGCTTTAGCCAACGAATTAGCCATCTTCTGTGAAAACGCAGGCGTAGATTACATCGAAATTTTAAAAATCTTGGGCATACAAGATTCATGCTTCACGCCGACGATTGCTGAGGAAAACTACCGAGATGGAGCCTATCTTTTGCTTGAAAGCGCAGAAAACCTAACCGCCAAACTTCGACTGCCCACGCTTGCGAGGCAAATCAATGAGCAGATGGTTAGTCACTCAGTTAATTTAGTGCAAGATGCGCTGCGAGACTGCGGAAAAACCCTGAGAAGAGCCCGTATTGCCTTGTTGGGCAATTTTCAGCCTCAGACGGCAGCGGAGACACTTGTGCAGATGCTGGAGAAGAAAGGTGCCAAGCTGAATCTTTATGACCCAGCGTTCTCGATAACGGAACAGGCAAGCATGGCGCGACTTCTTAAAAAAAGTTTAAATGAAGCCGCAGAAGGCGCAGATTGCATAATGATAATAAGCCCGCTGGACATGATTAAACGCTTGAATCCAGAAAAATTATATGCGGTAATGAAGGCGCCGGCGGCGTTTGTTGACTTAACCGGTGTAGTTGAACCGCAAAAAGTTGAAAAAGAAGGATTCATATACCGTGGAATAGGCCGAGGAGAAAGAAAGCAATGAGAAAGCTGGGCGTAGCCGTAATAGGCGTGGGCGGCTGGGGAAAAAACCATGTGCGCGCCTACAAAGAGCTTGAGGCAACCGAGCTTGTGGCTGTTTGTGATGTAAACGCGGAAAGAGCGAAAAGCATAGCCAAACAGTATGGCGTAAAAGCTTACACGAACAGCGCGAGGATGCTGAAAAACCCTGAGATTGAAGCCGTAAGTATATGTACATGGTCAACTATCCTCGCTAAGGAAGCCATGAAGGCGCTTAACGCGGGAAAACATGTTTTAGTTGAAAAGCCCATGGCTGCCAACACGAAGCAGGCAAAGGTGCTTTTGGAAACCGCTGAGAAAAACGGCTTGCATTTGACAGTTGGCTTTCTAATGCGATTCATCCCCGGGCTGCAGCACATTCGCAGGGCGGTGGAAAAGAAGGAAATCGGCGAGCTTGTGTGCGCCACTGCAAAGCGTTTTTCGCAGTGGCCTGAAAGAATAGGCGACGTAGGCGTAGTCAAGGACACGGCAATCCATGACATAGACGTCATGCGCTACATCTTCAACGAGGAGCCCATAATGGTCTACGCAAAAACTGGGAGCATGCGGCATAGAAAGTTTGAGGATTACGCGCAGATAATGCTTACCTACAAGGATGGGAAAAGCGCTTTCATTGAATCCAACTGGTTAACGCCCTATAAAACGCGGTTGCTCACAATTACCGGCAGCAACGCCATAATGCGGCTGGATTACATGACGCAGGAACTGTGGATTGAGGATCAAAAGGAAACGGTGCAGCCGAGATACGCTTGGCAGGAGCCCTTAAAACTTGAGCTTCAACACTTTGCCGAGTGCATACTAGAAAAAAAGCAGCCGCTGATAACGGGCGTTGATGGTTTGAAAGCGCTGGAGATCGCGGAAGCAGCCTTACGCTCATCAGTAAAGAACAAAGCAATAAAATTGGGTGCAGGCGATTAGCGTTTTAAGCTGAAGGGCTTACCTTCAAAAACTATTTTTTCAGGTATTTTTTCTCGCCATTTCTTCAAAAACGGCAGATCATCGGCTTCTTTCCGCAGTTCGTCAGGCAACATCTCGGGGATTTCGTCGCGTATCGGGTACCACCGCAGGCACTTAGGGCAAACAATCAAGCCCTCGGTTATTTCGTCTTTTTCTTCGAAGACATGAAGCTCAAGAGGGTGATGCTTGTCTATGGGGCAAGCCAGTATCTCCATAAGCTTACGTTTCATTCTACATCACACCTAAACAAATGACGGCGGCAGCTATTAAAATTTGCCAAAGTTGAACCATTACGTAGCATCAGCTATAGTGCTCCTATAAACCACAAGTCTTTTCTCGCAAAAGCACACTACAAGAAGCATAAAAGGAGATTTAGCGGAAATGTCCTCTGATGTGCATTTAGCGTATAAGAAGCTGCTTGAGTTAACCAAAGACCTGATTGTTCTGCAGTCTGCTGAAGCCATAATCCACTGGGATATGGAGACAATGATGCCGCCACGAGGCATTGAGCAGCGCAGCCAGCAGCTTGCGCTTTTGAGCCGTCTCAGCCATAAAATGAGCACTTCACCAGAAATTGGAAGGCTCTTAAGCGAGATATTCTCAAGCCCACAGTACGAGACTTTGACAGAAGTGGAAAAGCGCAATCTGTATCTCATAAAGAAAAATTATGACGAACAGACTCAGCTGCCGGAAGAGCTTGTCTCCGAAATCGCCAAGCAGCAAGCGTTAACAGTGAACACTTGGAAGAAAGCAAAGGCTGCGAAAAGCTTCAGCATGCTCCAGACTGAGCTGCAGAAACTCGTGGAGCTGAGCAGGAAAAAAGCTGAAATCCTCATGAAGGTAAAGGCAGCTGCGACGCCTTATGATGCGCTAATAGATCTCTTTGAGCCGAAAATGACGGCGGCAGCTATCACGGAGATTTTTGAGCAGCTGCAAAAAGGGCTGGTCGCATTGCTTAGAAAGATCCAGAATGCGCCTAACCAGCCAAACACGGCGATACTTAAGTGCAACGTTCCAGTTGAAGTGCAACGCCAAATCGCGAAAGCCCTTGCGGAGACAATGGGCTACGACATTAGCTCGCCTAACGCGGCTGGGCGAATCGATGAAACCGAGCATCCGTTCACAACAGGATATTACGAT
>JBNARN010000004.1:13020-30372 GCA_049718365.1 Candidatus Bathyarchaeales archaeon | reverse complement strand
GCATTATTACCCAGAAGAATTCGCCTCCTCAATCTTTTCAGTGCTCCACGAAACGGGACATGCATTATACGAGCAGGGGCTGCCGCAGGAGTGGAAGTATCAGCCCGTTGGCACAGGCTGCTCCTACGGCATACATGAATCGCAATCACGTTTTGTAGAAAACATTATTGGGCGCTCCCGAGAATTCTGGAGCAGTTTCCTGCCTAAACTGAAGGCAATTGCCGGCTCAAGCCTATCGCAGCTTGAATTGGATTCGTTTGTGCACGCTATAAACGAGGTTAAGCCCTCAAAAATCCGCGTGGAAGCTGACGAGGTAACCTATTGCCTTCACATAGTAATTCGATTCCAAATTGAAAGAGACCTCTTCGGAAACAAAATTGAAGTAAAACAGCTGCCAGAAATATGGAATCAGAAGTATGAGGAGTTTTTGGGCTTGAAAATTGAAAACGACTCAGAAGGTGTAATGCAGGATACCCATTGGGCAAGCGGCTATTATGGCTATTTCCCAAGCTACGCCTTAGGCAACATCTACAGCGGGCAACTGCTTGCCGCTTTGACAAATGATATGAGCGACTGGCGAAGCCAACTCGCAGAGGGCAACACGAAAGGCATTATGGATTGGCTTGCAAAAAATGTGCATGCGTACGGCGCCTTATACGACCCACCCGACTTGATAACTAAAGTAACGGGAAGAAAGCTTGACGCTGGTCCTTATTTGCAGTATTTGCAAGAAAAATACAGTGAACTCTACGGGTTCTGAGAAGCACCTTTTTTCTTTAGCTCATTATAAATGTATAAGAGAAGAAAAGCAAGCGCTCCTCCAAGAATGATGAAAACTCCTATCCAACCGATAAGGGCGTCATAGAAATTAGCTCCGTAAAGAAAAAGCACAAAACCCAACAGAACCAAGCTTAAGCACGCTAAGTCGAGTCTAAACATGCAGGCACCATTAGATATTTGATGCTAACACACAATACACGCTAAAATATAGATGTACCGATCCAAATCTGAACTGCTTGCTGACTTTTCAACGTTTTTACTACTGTCTTTTGAAGCTTGAACTGCTTTAGTGCGTCTCTGCAGCTTGCATAACAGGCTGTCCAAAGCCGAAAATTAAAAATCGCCGCAACACGCAGTACTCAACCGACATACCTTCAGAGAAGGTAGCTGTATTTTCGATGAATTAGTCATTTTGTTCCGACACTCTTATATACAAGCTGCTCTATACAGAGCGCAGAGGCGACGTGAATGTCGGATGTAGATACTAAAAAACCTGAAACACGGGATGATTTCGTAAAACTTGTGACGGAAGCCGCTAAAAAAGAGGTTGAACGGAGGCTGTCGCAGGGACAGAAGCCGACAAAACCGACAGTTGCGGGAACAGCAAAGGAGCTTAACATTCATAGAGATACGCTTTACACTTGGCTGAAAGAGTTCAATGTCGATTTTAAAGATGTTGTAAACCGCATTCCAATGTCGTTCGCAGATGAATGTGTCGAAGAATCTGGATCTACATACTTGATTGGCGAAGCCCTTTTGGGAGAAGGAAACGAGGTAGCGCATATAGATCTCTTAATCGGCGACAAAAATGGACCTGTGGGTCAAGCTTTCGCTAACGGCTTGGCAAATCTTTCGGCAGGGCACACACCTTTGCTGTCGGTCATTCGGCCTAATCTTCCGCCTAAGCCACACACGTTGCTTGTGCCGAAAGTAACTGTTAAGAACATGGAGGATGCTGGGAAAATTTTCGGGCCAGCGCAGGCTGCAGTTGCAAAGGCAGTGGCAGACGCAGTGGAGGAGGGTATTATTCCAAGGGAGAAAGTGGATGACTGGGTAATTATATGCAGCGTCTTTATTCATCCGCAGGCAAGTGATTACCGCAAAATTTACCAGTATAATTATGGCGCGACAAAGCTGGCATTGCGGAGAGCTTTAAACAAGTATCCTTCGCTTGAAAAGATGCTCTACGAGAAGGACCGGGCTAAGCACCCGATAATGGGTTTCAAGGTTCCGCGCTTGTGGAGACCGCCATACCTGCAGATTTCGCTTGACCCGCCAGAGCTGGAAAAGGCAAAGAAAGTTCTCTCTGAGATACCTGGAAGCGACAGAATAATCATTGAAGTTGGAACTCCATTGATCAAACGTTACGGGACAAGAGTGATAAATGAGCTGCGGCAGGTTGCTAAAGACGCGTTTATGATTGCTGATTTGAAGACGTTGGATGTGGGGAAAGTTGAAGTTGACATAGCCTACGAGGACACGGCAGACGCTGTGGTTGCTGCTGGCTTGGCGCCGCCTGAAACGTTAGATGCGTTTGTGCATGAAGCGAAAAGGCTTGGAATATACGGCGTTGTCGACATGCTAAACGTTGAAGACCCCATTGAAAAGCTCAAGCGACTTAAGGAGTTCCCAGACATGGTTATAATTCACAGGGGAATAGACCAAGAAACAGGAAAGACCTTAGGGCTAGATCTGATACCGAAACTGCGGCAAACATTCCCTGACAAGCGATTCCTAATAGCCGTCGCGGGCGGAATAGTGCCTGAAACCGCAAAAGAAGCGTTGGAGAAAGGCGCTGACGTCATTATCGTTGGAAGATACGTAACCCAAGCAAAAGATGTGGAGCGCGCGGTCAGAGATTTCTTAGAGCTAACACCAACGATGCGCGAAGACATCGACCTCTTCCGAGTACATACGGAATAACCGCCTTTTTTCTTCTTTTTTATGAAAAAATTTTGAAAAATACGTAAGCCATAAAGAAGATGAAGCTTGCTATCAAGAATTGAGGCAAAAAGCCCAAGTTTCCAGCTATGAAAGGGCCTAGGAAAGAGCCTAAAGAGGAGCCTAAACCTACCAGCACATCAAATAAACCTGCCTTGCCAGCGGGAATCAGCTCCATCGACAGCGAGAGCGTTAGAATGTGATAAAAGCCGTATGCGAAACCCATAAAGATCAGGATAATTGAAGCCAAAAGCGGCGGCGAGAAAGCAAAATGGACTACTATGGTCAATGAGAGAACTAATATGCTGCGCAGAAGCACGAGTCGCTGAACATACGATTTTGAATTGGAAGTTGCCGACTTTTTTGCTGCGAGAAAGTATCCTGTCATTGTGCCGCTGGAATTCAGTATGTAAATCAAAAACACCATGTTTTCGGGTAAGGCAAGCGCGCTAGAGAAGAATATTGGGAGAGGTGTGAAGAATAGGCTAGAAGCCAAAGAAAAAAGAATCAAACCAACACCAAACAACGCGAAGTTTTCACTTTTGAGCTTTTCGCGCAAAGATAAGCCATCCACAAGTTTCGAGAAGACTTGCGCGCCGTTGTAAGTGTAGTCAATCTTTTTTTCTATGCTTACCAGCCGCCTCTCAAAAATGATGAGCGGATCCGCCACGAAAAAGATGGCGAGAACAAAAGCCGCCAAGTTTAGGCCGCTGCACAGTAGCAGTATGTACGTGGGACTCAGAGCAATTGTTGCGGTAAATAAGCCCGTGATTAAACCAATTAGCCAGCCTATCTCCGTGAAACCTTCATAGAGCGCATAAGATTTGCCCCAATCTTCCCGAGGATAGTGCTCGGCTATTAGAACATTTTTTGGCGCTTCATGTGCCACGTGAAGAACTGCCATTACCACATAAAGAATGATAAATGTGCTGATGTCTGAGGCGAAGGTTAAAAGGTAAAGTAGGACGGCCACTGAAACAAAAGACAGAAGGATATACCGCTTGTAACGTCTTGTCTTGTCGCAGATGTAGCCCCAGAAGAATGAGGCGGGTATAGACAAAAGCAGTGCCATGGAAACCATCACGCCCAAGTGGAATAATGATCCGCCCACCGCAGGCGTTACTACGTACAGTGGAATAAATATCGAAAGCAGGCCGAATGCAATTTCGTGGAAGAAGAAGCTTAAACGCCACATAGCAGCAAGACTTCTACAGAGCTGAATTAAAACTTTTAGCTGAGAAGAAGACGCTTTACGGCTTGAATAATGGTCTATCCGCCATAAATCCTTAATAGAGAGATGCTTAACTTCATAATTCGCTGGAGAGTTAAGCAGCACATGGCTAAATTCAAGGTAATAGTATCCGACCCAGAAACAGGAACTTCAAAAGTAGTTGAGCTTGAAGAAGCACGCGCAGCACCACTTATCGGAAGAAAAATCGGCGAAATAGTGGATGGCTCCATAGTGGATTTGCCAGCTCACAAACTTCAGATATTAGGTGGTTCAGACAAAGATGGCATACCAATGAGAGCGAATGTGCATGGCGGAGGCCGCAGAAAAGTTATACTAAGCGGAGGCACAGGATTTAATCCAAAAAGAAAAGGAGAACGAAGACGAAAAACCGTTCGAGGAAACACAATAACCGATGAAATCGTACAAATAAACGCGAAAATAATTGAAAAACCACAAAAACCTACAGAAACCAAAACAGCGCAGCAAACAGCCTAAAACATATACAAAATTCATTTTCAACCGCATTCCTCGACAAATAGAACCGTCATATTTGGCGGCTATTAGAAATTCATTGCAGAAACCAGTAGAGGGTAGGTTCCGCCGCCAACGCCGAAGCCTATTAGCCGCCTATCAGCCAAACAATGCAGAAAACAATAGAGGGGGGACTATCCAGCGGCAACAGAAAATTGTTGGGTTAAAAAGGGGGGTGGTCAGGGTCGCCATTTTTCTTGCAAATATTTCGGTATTTCAGACGAGTCCCGTGGGCCTACTTGGACTTTCCAGCCTGTGAGCTCCTCGATTTCGCCGCTTATTCTTGACGCTTTACCAGGAATAATGAGTTTTCTATGTTTTACTTTCTTCTCTATTCCAGTGGCTTTTATGGCATCTGCCACTTTTTCCGCGGTGAGCTTTCGACCTGCAACTCCGCTGTCAACCGCTGAGCCCTCAGTGTCGACGACGATTAGATAAGCGTTAAGTTTCGAATTCTCGATGTCTGAGGCTACAGTGTAGTATGTTAATGCAAAGTTTGTTGTGAACAGCACAGGCGAATTCTCATCAGGTGTGCCGAAAACTCTCAGCCCAGCTTCTACGGCTACAGGCTTGCGTGGGTCAGTGTAGATGTTTTGGCGCAACACTGCATTCGGAAGGAGAGACCAGCCGTCAGTGCTGTGCAGCACAAGGACATCGGCGTAACGGACGATTAGCATAGCAGCCAAGTAAGCTTCGCGCCACTTCACGATTTCCTCTGCTAAATCGCCTTTATTCATCCAAGCGACCATTGGGACGCCCATCAAGGGGAAGCCCGCCAATTCCTCTCCGGCTTTGCATGCGGCTCGGCGCAACATTGTGAAGTTGTTTAAGGTGTCGGCTAAGCCCTCATCGGCAAAGGTGCCTGGATCCAAAACTAAGTCTTGAACGCCATAAGCCTGCAGCGTCTTAGCTAAAGACATAAGCATGTCCAAATCGTTCGGCGCTGAAACCGCCAAGGGGCAATTGTACATGAGCGCTAATTCGGCCATGTCACGCCAGTTGTCCACAGTCGCCGCGTACAACAGCGGTCTAGCTTTCGGCGCAGCCATTAAGCCAGCTTCAGCCACGTTCGGGTTTAAAGCGCACAGGATTAGGGGTAACTTGGTGTTTTCGATTACCTTCTTAACGGCTGCCTTGAACTTTTCAGGGTCGCCTGATGTGGAGCGAACAGCAATCATGTCAAGCTTAAGCGTGTAACCTATATACTCATAGCTGAACTGCTCGGCGCGTTTTACGCGGCTCAGCAGTTCCTCTTCAGACATTTCGTCTGTGACGTCAATTGCGAAGGCTGTCGGATTGAAGTATGTAAACTCGTGCCTGTACATAACAAGCTTGCCGCCGAGCTTTACGGCTTTATCGCCAACGCCTACAACCACTTCTTTAACTGGAGGCTTCAGCATCTCCTTCAACTGATTGTAAGCTTTCTCATGCTCCTTCTTCAGCAGCGGCGGGCACTGGTCAATCTGCACTTCGCGGTTAACAATTTTTGTGGCAAAAGCCATGCAATTTGCTTCGCCGCACTCTTTACAATTAATTTTAGGGAGAAGTTTGTAAACGTCTATGGGACTTAGCTCTTTTACTCCAGCCTTGCTTTTCTTTTCTCTTTCAGTCATACATAACTGTCTCCTTAAGGTTTCATGGAAACCCAGTTAACAAACCGGCTTGCGTCAGCCTTTTTGCCGCTCATAAGGTGGCGCGTGATCTCTTTCAGCGTCTTCACCGCTGCGGGATGCATCATCATGAATAGGTCTACGCCGGCAAGCAGAAGCGTTAACGCAGTTGTTACTTCCCATAATGGACCTCGAAGTTCGCGGGGCTCCCATTCAGGCGCCATTTTAAGCCATGCTTCACGCGCAGCCCAAGCGTTAGTGGTGCCAGAAGACATTGGATGCGCAAGTTCAACGTCACCCATCAAACCAGCCAGCCGCGCACGCTCCATGTTAGTGAAAGCATAGTCTAAACCGTAACCAAGCGCCGCAGTCGTCAGGTCCATAACAATGTCCTCTTTGCCGAGAAAGTCGTACAAGCGCCTGTTAAGCTCACGCGCCAAGTTCAAATCCATGGGCGTGAAAGACAGCGCTACATGTCCGTTTTTCTTAACAAACTTGGCGCAGCGCTCAACATCCATATCCTGCGTTATTGAACTAATTAAGAAGCGTTCACCAGCAAAAGTTTCAGCTACTTCAGCGAAAACATCAGCGTCCTTAACTGGGTCGCCGCAGCCGCCAATCACCAGCGGAACATCCACCGCTTGCGCAACTTCCTCCACTGTTTTGACGGCAGCCTTGGGCGTGGCATCCTTAAGCAGCGGGTCAATGCTGATTAGGTGAACCGTAACCATGTCGGCGCCGAACTTTTCAACTGCAAGCTTCGCCCATGCAGCAGGATCACCAACAACGTCCTTCACGTGCATCTTGACGGCTTTAGAAAGCGGAACCTCCATGTCGAAAACGTCAACTGTAACCACCGGCGAGTGCAGAACAGGCCTCTCAAACGTGTAGAATGCAGGCGAAGTCTCGCCTCCGATTACTATGGAGCGACCGCGTGTTCCGCCTTCGCCTTTGGTGGCGCCAAGCTTGACTTCAACAATTTTGCCGGGGTAAGCTTCTACGGGAGGCACAAACTGCGTTTTCAGCAACTCTGCGGGTTTACCCTTCAAGGCAGGTGCAGCTTTAAGCGGAGGCAGGAGTTGCTTAGGCAAGGCGCCAGATTCAATCCACAGCTCCAAGTCAGCGGCTTCCAGCTCGAAATCTTCCAGCTCTATCTCCTGAAACTTTGCCAGCAACTCTAAAAGGTCAGGGCTAAGGTTTATTCCTGAATCTTCCTCTTTTTTCTTCTTGCCAGCCAACAGCTTCACCCAGCGTTAACTCTTTTTCTCGTCTTTTATAGAGCGTATGAGAACCTTCTTAGCATATATTTTCGCGTCTTTCAGGATTATCTTGAAGCCGCCAGCCATTATAGGCAAAGTTGCCGCTGTAGCCACAGGAATCATTGCGCCCTCTTCTTCTTTGGCTTCTGCGGGCGCTGCTTCTTCAGCCGCTGCTGCTTCTGCAGTCCATTTGGCTACTACTGGGTGACCTTTCTCCTTCAGGAAGGCTTTCAAAGCATCAAGGTTCTGCGCGTCTTCTTCAGTGGCTATTTTGTCAACTACATCTTTGGGAATGAAGTCTTTTACGCGCTCTTTAACTTCCTTTGGCAACCAGACGACGCGGTTCCAGCCGCCATCGGCATCCAAAAATTTCTTGGAGCGCATATACTCAATGGACAAGCCGTGGAAGCCGTCTACTTGCCTGCCGCCTGCTGTTGAATCTGCAAGAGTTGAGAAGGGCAAGCCGTTCACAGTTACGCCTTTGAATCCTCTGTGCACTAAGCCGAATCCGTCTACTTCAGGTATATAAAATGCAACGGCTTCGAAGCATCCGCATGAAGTGTGTGGATGGCCAAACGCAGTGTATAACCAGACTTTGTTAATTTCTCCCAATGTCTTTTTCTTAACGGTTTCATTTACACCTGAATATTCGCCTTTCACAGCATCAAGCAATTCGCCTTTTTCTATAGCGAAAACAGGACCTTTAGGATCTACACTTGCAGAAGCACGTCCGTCAAACCAGCTTATTGCACCACAGTTCGAGTAGCGCTGCGGCGTGATAACACAGACATGAGTTGGAGCAAAGGATTGACATAGGACGCAACCATAGAACTTGTCAGCTTCCTCGTCTTTTAAACCACGAGCTTTGGCATCTCTTGCCTCGTATGCTTGAATAGCTTGAGGATAAAGTTCTTTTATTTTCTCAGGGTTGGTTATGAAAGTTATTTGCAATTTTTCAATTATAGGTAGTTCGCTTTTGAAAAGCCTGTGCAGAACTTTGCCGATATACTCGAAAGAGTTCAAGCCTTTCTGGAAAGATTTCTTGCTCAGCCGTATCCAAATATCATAACGTTGGTTGAGGTGCATGAAACCTTCGATGAAGTTCATGTAGCCATGTATACGCCTTTCAATCACGCCTTCCAGCCCTTCATCAAGCGTTGCGCCAGCAGCTTCAACCAAGATACCTAATGGGTAGGCACTGCCTTCTTTCATGTCCTTTATGTCTGGGCCGATGATAATTATTTTTCCGTCTTCTATTTCAGCTGCAGGACGAACTTTTGCTAGCTCGAACTTCTCTTTGACGGTGGGTCCTCCGAGTTCTACGTACATGTCGTTTCTGCGGATTCTTTCTCCTTCATAGATTATGCCTACGTCGACGGGTATGTCGCTAAACATTGACATTTCTTATTGTCCTCCTTCAATTTTTTCAACTATAACTTTTAGATTATTGACTAAATCTTTAACACTTGCATTGGGGAAAGACCAGCTTGCATGCGGATGATACATGTTATCCAAAGTGACCACTGTGAGGTTAGGTGCAAAGTTCTTCAGTCCAGCTAATATATCTTTCAAGAAGTAATAGGGTACGCCTATGAATAGGACTAGGTCATGCGGGCCCTCAGAGTCAATGCCCATCCACTCGGGATCCGCTAATCTGCAGCCTATCTCTGCTACAGACATTGAAGCCGCAGGGGTAAAGCCCTTTTTGATAAACTCGCCTATCATGTGTGCAGTGGCAATAACGGGAATACCTGTTTGTCGTGCAAAGTCTATAACGGAGTCTATCAGCTTCTTTCCCTCATATTCTATGTCTAATACAAGATGACCGACCACGAGTATTGGCCTATTAGCTTTCTTAATTAGATCAGCGGCTACTTTCGGGTTAGATATGATTACTGCTTTTTTGGGTCCAGGCACTTCAGCTAATTGCCAAGGTCTCTTTATCCACCTATGCTCTTCAGGAATGACAGGGGGTGCAGGTTCACCAGATAACTTCGTTACTGCTGCATACTCAGGTGGGCAAACATCATAGCAGGTTCCACATTTGGTACATTTACTTTGATCAATCACATGGATCTTATCTATAGCGCCTTCAATAGCGTGATCAGAGCAGCTCATAGCGCAAAGTTGACAGCCTGAGCACTTCTCAGGGTCAATAACAAAAGTCAACAGTTTCTTACAAACTAGCGCGGGGCATCGTTTTTCGTCTATGTGTGCTTTGTATTCATCTTCAAAATACTTTATGGTTGTTAACATTGGATTGGCAGCTGTTTGACCTAAAGCGCAAAGAGAAGCAACACTCATAACGGTGGCGATTCTTTTTAGATTTTCAAGATCGCCAGGTTTTCCTTGTCCAGCAACTATGTCCTCTAATATTTTACGTGCTTGCTTTAATCCCTCACGGCAGGGCACACATTGACCGCAGGATTCATCGCATAAGAAATTGATAAAGTAGCGGGCTACGTCTACCATGCACGTTTCGTTATCCATGACTATCATTCCGCCTGAGCCCATCATGGAACCGAGCTTGGTTAGCTCGTCAAAGTCGACAGGCGTGTCTAAGTATTGCTTGGGTATGACGCCGCCAGATGGGCCGCCTGTTTGGACAGCTTTGAATTTCTTTTTATTCCGTATTCCTCCGCCTATTTTGAAAATTATATCTCGCAGCGAGATGCCCATTGGAACCTCGACAAGGCCGGTGTTATTTACTTTGCCCGCTAAAGCGAATATTTTAGTACCTTTGCTGTCTGCGGTGCCTATCTTCTGGAACCATTCAGCACCGTTGTTTATTATAAGCGGCACATTGGCGAAGGTTTCAACATTATTCAGCACGGTTGGCTTGTCATAGAGACCTTTTTCTGCAGTGTGGATATACTTTGGTCTTGGCTCACCAACTTTGCCTTCTATTGCATTCATCAGTGCAGTTGATTCTCCTGAAACAAATGCACCTGCGCCTCTGTGGATTGTGACGTCAAATGAAAATCCTGAGCCGAGAATATTGTTGCCTAATAAACCGTATTTTCTTGCTTGGTCTATGGCTATTTGCATATTTTCTACTGCAAGTGGATACTCTTGTCGAACGTATACGAAGCCCTCATTGGCGCCTATGGCATACGCAGCAATTATTAAACCTTCGAGAATACAGTGCGGGTTACCTTCCATCAAAGCGCGGTTCATAAAAGCGCCGGGGTCGCCTTCATCACAGTTAACTATAACATACTTTTCCTTGCCATGCGCATTTCGGGTTGTCTCCCATTTGCGACCAGTGGGGAAGCCACCGCCACCGCGACCTCGCAGTCCAGATTTTTTCACTTCTTCTAGTACTTGCTGCGGTGTCATCTGGAATAAGGCCTTAGCTAACGCAGAATATCCTCCAAGTGCTATGTAATCCTCGATCTTTTTGGGGTCTACTTTCGCATTATTTTCCAAAAGAAGCCTGTATTGATATTTATAGAATGGAACTTCAGACAAGGACTTTGCGACCTTGCAGGTGACAGCATCTCTGTAGAGCAAGTGTTCGATTATCTCATTTTTGAGCAGAGTCTTTGATACTATTAGAGGAATATCGGATACTTGAACTTTGAAGTAATAGATCTCTTGCGGATAGATGACTAGTCTTGGTCCTTGCTCGCAGAAGCCTAAACAACCTGTTTCTCTTATATCTACTTTGTCAGTTAAACCATGTTTTGCAAGTTCTTCTTTAAGCGCGCTTAAGACTTCGCGCGAACCTAGAGCGTCACAGCCCGTGCTTATACAGACTGCAACAGTTTGCCGATTAGGATCTTTTTTATTTAATATTTCGTTTCTTAATTGTTCTAGCTCGGTTGGCGAATTTAGTCTAACCATCTATTTTTCACTCCTCTTGCGACAAATTATTTCTTCAAGCCTTTTAGGCGTCACAGTTCCATAGTACTTCCCATTAATTTCAACAACTGGGCCAAGGGCACAACAGCCTAGACAGTTAACGGTTTCTAATGTGAATTTCAGGTCACTTGAGGTTTCTCCAGCTTTTATTCCAATAGCTTTTTCTGCAGCATCCAAAACGCGAAGCCCACCACGTATATAACAAGCAGTACCAGCGCATACACGAACCAAGTATTTGCCTCTAGGCTCAAGGCTTAACGCTGTATAGAAACTTGCAACGCGATATATCTCGCTTACTGGAATTCCCAGCTTTTCATTTATCTTTTTCACCGCTTCAGGAGATATCCAGTTAAGCTCACGTTGAAGTTCAAGAAGTAGCTGTATTAGAACACCAGACTTGCCTTCATATTTAGCAAGAATTTTGTCTATTTGCTCGCTAGACATGCTATTCCACCTTCTTACTACGTTGTGCATGAATTTCTTTCAGAATTGGCGCAGTATGTTCTTTTGCCCTATTTTTCTTGAAGTCAGAAAGGCGCGCAACATCATCCTTTTGGGCGCTACCTCTGGTAAATTTCATTTTTTCTAACAAGTTTTTCCCTCTATCTGTACGCACTATCACTGTCGCCGAGCCAGCTTTGCTTCCTAACGCACCAACAGCAACATCAGCAAACATTGCTGGAAAATCGCTACAATACACGCAACCATTCTCAATGGCATCCTCAAGCTTCTCGAAAGCAACTGCGTGCTCTTTACCTTTTGCTTGAACGACGAATTTTCCATCCTGAATCGAAACATGTTCTATTTGCTCTGCATCAATTTTGAAGAGGCTGTTGATTTTTTCTTCGAGTTTCTTCGGGTTGAATGACTGCAAACAGAATAAGCCTATCGAAGTTATTTCTAAATCAGGCATTTCCTTCTGCAAAGTTTGTTCAATTTTTCTCACTGCTCGGACTTGGCACGGCAAACCTATGAAGGCTACTTTTCGTTTACCTTGCTCTATGGCATTCACAAGTGTTGAGACAATTTTTATTCTAACCGACGTCGCAAGTTCCAATTTGAGTATATCCTCAGGATTCTCCATAATTGTTGCTTCAGCATCTAAACCAGTTTTACGTTTGGCTAAAACAGCACTATCGAATAGGCCACTTTTTAGACCAGCGGCTACCGCGGCTTTCACAAAGCCATCCAAACCATCAGGAGAACCCGCTGAGAACAGGTCTATGTTTACGCCTATGCTTTCGTCTTTAGGTCCTTTTAAGGGCGCCATTGTTGCGTAGGTGTGCTGTCGGATTTTTCTGGAACCCGTTGGGCAAACAAGTGCACACACGCCACAGCCGATACAGTCATCAGAGAATTTGTGGTAAGGCGCTGTTATTTCACGTTTCACGCCACGCATGGCAAAGTTGATGGCAGATACTCCAACAAGCTCCTTACATGCGCGTACGCAAAGACCACAGAGGATGCAATCTTCATCAGGGTCAGAGACCCAAAGGGTTGGTTCGGTTAGACCATATTCGCGCGCCAAGTTTTTCACTCGGACAACTTTGGGGCAACGCGCAAGTAGCAATTCTAAAACGCCCTTGCGTACCATGAGAACCTTTTCAGATTTAGTTTCAACCTTCAACCCATCTTCAGCTGGATAGTTGCATGAAGTGACAATGCGGTTTCTTCCACTTTTGGTTGTAATTTCAACAGAGCACAGGCGACATGAACCATAAGGCGAAACAAAACTGTAGTAGCATAAAGTTGGAATTTCCACGCCTATTTGCCGCGCTACCTCCAATAGAGGGGTGCCCTTGCGAGTTTTTACTTCGACACCGTCGATTGTTAAAGTTACATATTCACTTTTCTCGGTTTTATCCTCAACTACCTCAGCATTTTGCCTCAATTTTTGTCACTCCTTTTTCTTTCGGATTAGACGCGGAAGCAAAGTTGGATCAGGAATAGGTGTTTCTTGCCACTGCTTTTCCTTCAGAATACGTAATATTTCATCCTTCATAGTTAATGGTATGTCAGCCTCTGTTCTCACGAACAAGTGAATATCGCTCGGCATTGTTCCATACAAGCGCTTGTGCAGGTCGATGTAGTGTGTAAGTTTGCCGGCACGTCCTTTCCAAGTATCATTAGGCCGCATGCAGAGTTTAGCTATTGCCACCATGGCCTCTTCTTTGCTTTCAACTGAAAGGAATAGATGCTCAGGGGTTGGCCCAACGTATACCTTTTCACCTGTTCTTGCGTCGTAGACATACCAATCTTCTTTCTTATCAGCCCTTCCAAGCAACATGCGACGATACTTTGCGCCATGAGGGCCAACAATCACGGGAATGCCCAACCTCCAGAATCCAGCGGCAATGGCAGAAGCCTTTTGCGAGTAAGCACCCCATGCTAGACCAACTGCGCCAACGCGGTTGTGTATATAATCAGCTATTTCTTCGTAATTACCACGCAAGTTTCTTTTGGCGAAGATATTAGCAACCTTTATAGCTGCACCTGCAATGTGTGAATTTGCTACGCAGGAGCCGACGTTGACTACACCGCCGGCAGCAAATTCTCCGGGGAATTCTTCATAGAGAGTTTTGCCTTCTTCGTTCTTATAGGAGCCTGCTGTCATGGCAGCACAACCTGATGTGACTACTATGAAACGGCGGCTCGCGAATTCTCGACATATATCATAAACGTCTTTTCCGCCTTTGGGATAGTTTGAGCAGCCCACAACAGCAAGTATCCCTGGGATTTCACCTAACACTATAGGGCTTCCAACGTTCCTTATTTCGATATCTTGAATGGCGCCTCTGCCCGCTCGGCAAAGATTTGTTTCGCATGTCATTTGTTCCTCGCCAGCGGTTATTATAAAGCTGTGAACAGGAATCTTGACTGGGCATACTTCCTCGCACCGACCACAACCAATACAGTACTCGTACAATTCCGCAAGTTTGGCTAACGAACCTTGCGCAGCCGCTCGTATAGCTTCAACAATTTCTAGATTTTGCGGGCAAGCTCTTTGGCATAGGCTACACTGTCTACAACTCGCTGCGAGCGAAAACGTATCTTCGCTACTTGGTAATGACTTAAACTTCTTCCGTAGAGGTGCTATTTGAGAGGCCACTTTTACTGCTACTTCGCCTACTTTTTCTGGATCTAGGATCAAAACGCCTGCTTCTTTCCCACTAACCAGATCGTTTACTATTTCATCGCTCGGATCTTTCGTGCGATCAGGCAACCCTGCGCAGTTTTTCTCAGATGCCGCAATAACGGGCGTTTTTACACGTTTGGCTTCATTAAGAACATCGGTTCTAACGCACTGTTCATCAAGCACTATTACATCAGCAAAACCGCCTCTGATAAAACGTAGCTGCCAAGATATTGGACCTATAATCTTTCCTTCTTTAAAATAGCGGGTAATGTCATGTGCAGTGCAGCATAACCCCACTACTTCCATCTTGCCGCTCAATCCTTTATCGGCCATGTAATCGATTATACCCACGGAGGGGATTACGTTGTGGCCTATACATAGTATGACGGGTTTGGATCTATCCACTGCACCTATACCCAAAGGAACAAGAGGTGCTTCAATATCAGCCTTAGGAAAATCTAAAGCGGATACTTGAACAACATCACCAACTTCCATTCCCAAATGATCAATCATGCCAACATGGAAAATCTTGGATTCGAAATCAAGATAACTGCTTTCTTGACCAGTTTGAGCCACGGCAAGAACTTGTGTAATTTGTTGCTCAGCATAATCAAGAACTTCTTCTAAATCTCCAAGTGTTTCGGGTTTTATTCCGCAAACAAGACGAGTTATTGGCATTTCAACTTTGATGTTTAACCCGCCTACATCCAAAGCATATCTTCGACCAAATTTTTCGATCAGATGATTTAGCATGTGACGAGCATGTGCAGTATGGGTAGCAGCTCCAATACAGCAAGATAATAACACCATGCGTGATGACTGAGCCGCCAAGTCTAATCCACATGCACCACGCTTTCCTGCCGTTAGATCACATTTACCATAAGTACATAGGCAACAAAGATCACATGTTGGCGTGTAGAAGGGTTTGTATTTGCTGAGAAGTTTAAAGTCCCAGTCTCTGAGCGTGGACATGGACGGCATGGGAGTAGGCCCCATTGGTTCAGTCCATGAAGCATCAACAATTTTGCCAATAGAGACTTCAAGATTCTTAATAAGACCGGTCTGGCTTTTCATTTCGCCTACTTTTATGTGCACGTTTTTATTGGCCAATTTTTTAACCTCTGTAAAGGTTTTACTATAAACATTATTACAATGTTTTTAAACTTTTCCAGTTTTTTTAGCAAAGTTCATGTCAGATTTACAGAAATGCAAGTTTCTTGGAAAATAATGTAAATGACAAAAAAATTGATTACAAATAGCCAGCATCTCTTAGGATTTTCTTAACAGAAATGTAAGCTTCTGTATCAGATGGCAAGTTAAGCAGCGACTCCCCTGCAAGAACATAATCATCTAATTTTTCATCATAAGCTATTTTTCCTAAATATTTGAGCTTTAGAGCCAGTTCCGCTTTATGCCCAAGTTCTTCCGGAAATCGATAACCACCAACTATGTAAAAATTATCAAATGTTATACCAACTTCTTGCGCTATGCGATGCGCCCGTTTGACATGGTCGAAAGATTTCTTTGAGTGATCAAGAATGTCAAAGATATCATTTACTTTTGACGTAATTCGCCTGTTCAAATGCTCAAGCCCAGCTGGCGAATCGATGAGCACATACTTGTAATTTTTGGTTAACGATTCCAAAGCGCCTTTTAGGGCAGCGTTTGGCATACAATAGCAGCCTTCAACCCATTTGGTGCCTACAGCAAGAAAGTCGAAGTGGTCGCTTTCGAAAAGGCCGCTTGACCAAATCTTGCTTTCGATCCTTTCTGAGGGCGGAATGCCAACTGTGGTGCCGCCTTGCTCTATGAATGTGCTTACAAGCAGTTCAGAAATTGTGTGCTTCCCAGCCTCTTTAAGGTCGACGCCAACCATTTCGGCGAGATTCTGGTCAGGGTCAGCGTCCACAAGCAGCAACGGCGCTTGGCCAGCTTCGATGAAGCATTTAGCCATTAAAGCCACAAAACTGGATTTTCCTGTTCCTCCTCGGCCTATTGTTACAAGAGTTTTCATTTAAAACAGCAACTCCCTTCAGGGTTAAGCTTGTTTCTTAAGCAAAACGTCACATATATTGTCTATGGTTCGTATCGCCGCAAGCTCTTTGCGCCTAAGCGGCGTGTCTCCAAGCATGTCAGCTTCAATAACTTTCTCGTCAAATGGAATGAAAGAGAGCATGGATAAGCCGTTTTTCTCAGCGAAGCCCGCGATAGCCTCCCTCTGAGTTTCATTCATTACCCTATTTCCAATCAGATAGAGCTGCTGCATGCCTGCTTTTGCAGCCAAGTCATGTATGTGTTTGGCTATCTCAAGAGATTTCAGGTTGGAATCAGCCACTATCAGCAGGGCATCAACTTGCCGTGCGGTTCCGCGGCCTATGTGCTCAACGCCTGCTTCCAAATCTAAAACAACAGCCTCATTGCGCTCAACGATTAGGTGGCGTAGTAAAGCGCGGATAACAGCGTTTGGAGCGCACATGCAGCCGGAGTCCATGGCTTTAACGGTGCCCATAACAAGCAAGTGCACTCCGAAAGGAGTGGAGACGGCGTAATCGCGGACTATGTCATCAACAGTGAAGGATAATCGGTAAACGCCTGAATAACCCGTGCCTGTTTTAGATTCCACAAGCTCCTTGTTCTCGGAGATGGGCACTATCTTGCGGGCTTCCTCAGTGGATAAGCCCAAAGTTAAAGCAAGATTCGGCGAAGAATCGGCGTCTATGGCTATCGTTTTTAAGCCTCTTTCAGCAAAACCGCGCGCTAGACCAGCGGCAACAAGGGTTTTGCCCACTCCGCCCTTACCAGAAACAGCAATCTTCATGGCGCTCGCCCGTTAGGAAAATACGTTTGCTTGATGGCTTATTTACGTTTCCTTCGAAAGAAAAGAGATTTACATGCAAAAGATTTTTAATGCAAAGGCGCCTTCCCTTTTAGCCGTGATGATACATCATGAAGATACTGAACGAGTTTGTTCCGACACGCAAATTTCTGAAGCTTGCTGAA
>JBNARN010000004.1:0-12984 GCA_049718365.1 Candidatus Bathyarchaeales archaeon | reverse complement strand
CCTGCACTACAAGGGACCAGTCGAAGTAGGAGGCTTAGCGCTGGCAGCAGACATCATCGGCTTAGACGGATTGGCAATCACAATGGGCGATGTGCCCAAGTATGGTGAACCGATAAAGATGCTGAAATCCTCTGAGGAAGCCAGAGACTT
This sequence comes from Candidatus Bathyarchaeales archaeon, assembly GCA_049718365.1. Lineage (GTDB taxonomy): Archaea > Thermoproteota > Bathyarchaeia > Bathyarchaeales > Bathycorpusculaceae > JAOAIV01. The sequence goes on along the minus strand of JBNARN010000004.1, from coordinate 12,834 downwards.
CCTACGCAACACAGTGAAGCTGAAGAATCTCAAGTTAGGCTGCTTGCTAACTGCACGTAAATCTGTAGAGGAAACGCTTACACGAGTAAGAGACACATGGGACTTCATCTACTTCATGCGGCTCGAAGATAAATCCTTCCCAATACTGGAGCAGGTAGCCAAAGAGTGCAAGCGACTAAACAAACCCTGCTACGCCTACTTCCTCGTGGGAACACCGAGAAACGTTGAGACAGTGAAAATGATTGGCTGGCCAGTCGCCGCAACCATGGACAAAGTTGAAGAAACCGCTGCAAAGCTAGACGGGCTAGTTGACGGCATAATCGCCACATGCGCTGGAGACGCTGAAGGCGACAAAGAAATGCTCAAGAAGCTGCAGAAATTCAGAAGCTAAAGAAGCAAGCACCATCTTTTTTGTTTATCCTTCTTTTTTGCCAAATCTCACAGCAAAAGGCGCCAAGCATCAGCGCAGAGCCAAAGACAATTTAACCGTTTCCTCATCCAGCGGTTCTAAACTAAAGCCCATTTTTGCGCACATTCGCAGCATCTTGTAGTTATCAGACATAACATAACCGAAAATCCGCTCCAAACGCATATCCTTAGCGACCATGACAAGATGACTCATTAACTTCAAGCCAAGCCCAAGACCCTGCCATTCATCGCTTACAACAACAGCGAACTCGCCGCTCTTCCCATCAGGTTCAACGATAACGCCTCCAGCGCCAATGATTTTTCGGCTGTCCTGTTGATGCTCCGCTATAATGGTAACTTCTCGGCTATAATCCAGATTGCAGTACCGCGCCAGCAAGTCATGAGAAACATCTTTCAATATTTGGAAAAACCTGAAACGCATGGTTTCATCGGAAAGAGACCGCAAAAACTCGTTAAAACGCGGTTCATCTTCGGGTTTTATGGGACGAAGCAAAACTTGAGCGCCATTTTTCAGCTGCCTCGAGGCAACATACTTCTGAGGGTAAGAAGCGACGAGAAAGCTGTCTTGATGCTCAGCAGCTTCTCGCATAATTCTATCCCAGTCAAGAACTATGCGCGCATCAACCGCAACAGCACTATTTTCGTTAGCAAACAGCGGATTTATATCCATCTCAGCTATTTCTGGAAAATCCAGGACAAGCTGTGAGAAATTCACCAAGATTTTTTCCAGAAGCTTAACGTTAAACGGCTGCATGGCAGACTGGGTATGCTTGTAAATATGCGTGTCCTCTATCAGTTGCCTTGCAAGAGTCTGATTCAACGGAGGAAAGCCGACGCTTATGTCCTTAAACAGCTCAGCGGCCGTTCCACCCATACCAAAAATGATTAACGCACCGAAAACTGGGTCTTTCTTGTGGCCTATAAGCAGTTCATGTCCTTTTTCGCGTATCATAGGTTGAATAGCAACGCCTTGAAACTCCACAGCGTAATTTTTGACTTTACCAGCTAGTTCTTCAAAGAAAACTGCAGCTTCTGACGCGGAACAAACATTCAAGATAACGCCGCCGATTTTAGATTTATGCGGAATCAGAGGCGACAGCGCCTTCATAACCACGGGGTAGCCAAGCTCGGAAGATAAGGCACGTGCTTCCTCAGCAGTCTTTGCAATAAGCGTCTTCACAGTTGGAATCATATATTCTTCTAAGAAACACAGAGAGTCAGTCAGACTAAGGATTTTCCGTCCCTCACAAAAAGCGCGTCGGAGAATCCCCCTAAGAAGAGGCATATTGATTTTAGCTATGGGAATTTCTTCAGGCGTCTGATATAAAAGCGCCATGTTTTGGGTATAACGGCACATATGCATGAATGTTGAAACGGCTTCCTCAGGAGTTTTAAATGATGGAATGCCGTTTTGATGAAGGATTTTACGCGCTCTACGGCAACGGTTATCTTCACTCATAAAAGATGCGAGAACAGGCTTCTTGACTCGTTTTGAAAGCGCTGCTATTACCTTTGCAAGGGCAACGGGGCTTGTGGCGCCTTGTGGCGTATAAATGATCAAGAAACCATCACTCTTTTGATCTTTAAAACATATATCCAGCGTGCTTCGGAACCTAGAGAGAGATGCTTCTTCATAAATATCGACAGGATTTGCTACGCTGCAGTAAGGAGGCAAAATTTTCTTTAAAGCATGAATGGTCTCGCCACTTAGATGAGCTAGTTTTCCGCCCTTAGCCATTAGATGGTCAGCAGCCATTATAGCTGGACCGCCAGCGTTTGTGATTATTGTTAGATTAACGCCAGCAGGATTTGGCTGCATAGCCAAAGCTTCCGCACAGTTGAAGAGGTCACTGATAGCTTCAACACGAACAATGCCTGCGCGTCTAAAGGCGGCATCATACACAACGTCTTCTCCGCCTAAAGAGCCGCTATGAGAAAACGTGGCTTCCGCGCATTCTTTGAAACGCCCAGCTTTAACCAGCATAATAGGTTTGTTTCTGGCGGCGGCACGGGCCGCGCTCATGAACTTTCTACCGCCTTTTATCGATTCAACATAAAGTAGGATGCAGCGCGTCTGTGCGTCGGTGTTAAAGTAATCAAGCAAGTCGCCAAAGTCAACATCAAGCATTGAACCGACGGAGACCACGGTACTGAAGCCAATATTGGCTTCTGCAGCCCAGTCCAAGGCTGAAGCGCATAATGCGGCGCTTTGAGAGATGAAAGCGATTTTGCCAGCGCTTGCAGGCTTATCGGCGAAGGTGGCGTAAAGATTGATTTTCGGTCTTATTAACCCGAAACTGTTAGGTCCAATTATGCGTATGCCATACTTCTTTTTACACTCAAGAAGTTGCTTCTCTATTTCCGCGCCTGCTTCGCCTGTTTCTTTGAAACCCGCGGAGATTATAATTGCGCCCTTAACTTTAGCTTCGCCGCATTCTTCGATTATTTGTGGAACAATATGCGCGGGGGTGGCTACAACAGCGAGATCCACTTTATAGGGGATTTTGTCTATGCTAGGATATGCAGGTATTCCTTGCACCGTTTGCCTGAAGGGATTTACAGGAAAGACTTCGCCTGCATAGCCTAACCGTGTTAGATTTCGGAAAATTTTGGCGCCAATTGAATCTTTTCTATCGCTTGCGCCTACAACTGCAATTTTTTCTGGATTGAAAATGCAATTGAGGCTTTCTATTCCCAAATTTATTTATTCCCTCAGGAGAAGCAACTTTTCTTCCTAATGTATAGGGATAATTAGAGATTTAAAATCTTCTTGCGACTGGCTCGCTTAGTAAACCTTAAGTTCTGTTTCATAATAGCCATTCATGCGCTTGGAAAGAGGGAGACAATTGTGGTCGAAATCAGAATAATTGCTGTAGAAAATTTGCCGCTAATAAAGGAAGGCGACAACATAGCGGAACTTATCTGTAGCGCCGCTAGGGAACAGAATACACCCATACAGGATAGAGACGTGATAGTAATTACTCATGTTGCTGTTTCAAAAGCCGAGGGAAACATTGTTAACATAGACGCGATTGTGCCTTCGGAGCAGGCGAAAGAGATAGCGCAGAAGACAGGGAAAGAGCCAGCTTTAGTGGAGACAATTCTTCGAGAAACAAAAGAAATCGTGCGTTTAGGGCCTAACAGCATTATTACAGAAACAAAAAACGGGATGGTTTGTGCAAACGCCGGCGTGGACAGGTCAAATGTGGAAGGCGAAAGGAATGTGGCGTTGTTGCCCAAGAACCCTGACGCATCAGCCCAGAAAATCAGGAGCGAAATAAAAAGATTAACAGGCTGCGACGTGGCTGTTATAATTTCCGACACGCACGGCCGCCCCTTCAGAATGGGCGAAATTAATGTTGCCATTGGTGTGGCGGGAATTCGGCCGTTAAGAGATAGACGCGGCGAAAAAGACTTGTTCGGCTACGTGCTCAGAGTAAAGCGGACAGCGGTTGCTGATGAATTAGCTTCTGCCGCAGAACTTGTAATAGGCCAAGCAAATGAGGGTATACCGGCCGCTATCATAAGAGGATACAAGTATCAGCAGGCAGAAGACGCGTCAGCAGGTGAGCTCATCAGACCAAAAGAAAAAGATTTGTTCAGATAACTTATTGACGGGGAAAACAGGAAATGGATGCGAATTTGATTGGAGAATTAAGCGAAAAAATAGTGAAAGCGGGCAAAAAACTGTATGAGCATGGTTTAGTAACTGGAATAAGCGGGAACATCAGCGCCAGAATCCCCAGCACAGACATGTTTCTGATAAAGCCGGCTGGAGCTTGCATGGGAAACCTAAAGCCTGAAGAACTGGTTCTCGTAGACTTGCAGGGGAACAAGATAAAGGGAGAAAAGAATGTTTCCATGGAAACGCCAATACACGCGGCAATCTACCGCGCGCGGAAAGATGTGCATGCAGTTGTGCATACGCATCCGCCTACAGCCACAGCTTTCGGCATTGCAAAAACAGAAATACTTCCATTACAGATTGAGCTGTTCACGTTTCTCCCAAACGGCGTTCCCATAATTCCGTTCAAAGCACCGGGTTCAAAAGCGCTTGCAGAAGCAGTTCAAGAGAAAATTGCCGATTACGACGCGGTTATTCTTGAAAACCATGGCATCATAACTGTAGGCGCAACCGTGGAAGCTGCTTGCAACCTGAATGAGATGGTTGAAGAAGGCGCAAAAGTCCAGCTTCTGGTCATGACGCTGGCTGGCAGAAACGCGGTGAGTTGGGCGGAGCTGAAGGAAAAGTTCAAAAAATAGAATACCTTAGGATAGCGGAAAAGGCAGGGAAGCGAATAGATTGACAGAGGTTCAAACACCCAAAGAGTTTTTCGAAAAAGTATTGCCCAGCCGATTCAAACCAGACAAAGCCGCAGGTGTCGACGTTACAGTTCAAGTAGACATAAGTGGTCCTAACGGCGGCAGCTGGGTGGTAACAGTAAAAAACCAGAAAATAGAAGTTAAAGAGGGAACGCATGCTTCGCCAGCGCTGCTTGTTATGATGGCGGAAAAGGACTATATGGATGTGGTCAACGGTAAAGTAAGCGGCGAGAAAGCCTTTTTCAGTGGAAAGCTTCGGTTTAGGGGCGACATTGGTTTAGCGTTAAGATTAAAGGAAATAGGTTTTCTGTAGGCAGCGCAAGCTTGGGCTCATACGTTATCTTGGTTTCATAGCAGTGTTTTGTTGTTTTTATTCTTTGATTTGTTGTCTACTTTCAAAAGTTGAACCGCAAGGAAAGTGAAAGTTAAAGGCAAAATATCTTTTTCTTCCTCAAGATTGATTAAGAACGTGTTCATTTCAGTTATGCTTGCACCCATAGCAGTTTTCACATAACTCCTAAACGCGTCGTAAGAAGAATAGTTCTGATGAAGCGAAACTAGTGCCGCATCGTACCCCAAGCCCATACCACGCTGAATCAAGATAACGCCAAATGGATCTTTACCTATTGTTTCAGGGTGAGTATTCCGAAACATTTCAATGTTATCTCTGTTTAATTTTGGATCAAATTTCAAGAGATTTAAAGCCATTATAGTATAGCCTATTTTACTAAAGTTTGGAATAACCGTGTACTCTCGGATGTATCCTTCTTTTTCCAGTTTAGACCTAAGCCTTGTAGTAGTGGGTTGTGATGCACCTATAGCCTTTGCTAATTCCCTATCGCTTCTTCTGGAATGCTTAATAAGTTCTGCAAGCAATTTCCTTTCTAATTCCTTTAACAATTATTCTCCTTTCTCCTTTAGGCTATGCACTTCAAGTGCCACTGCCACTTCGTCAAAAAAATATTCTCTGATCCGTATTTATTAACTTGCCGATGTGGTTAAAGTTTTGCTATAACCTCTTTCGGCAAGTCTTCTTCACCTATCTTGAAAGTTTGCGGCTCCTCAATTTTTAGGATTTCACGCAAAGCTTCTGCGTCAAGTTCACAAACAAGCCGCAATATCTCCTTTCTGGCGACCTCAAAATGTTTCTTAAACAAGTCTTGATTTTTATGCAGCACTTCAGCAAGCGCACAAATGTCAGCGGTTTTCAGGTACCACTCGAGCTTCCGCGTTTGGCGGTTTATATCGAAAGTAATCGGCCCAGCGCGGCAGGTTTCGGGTTTTACCTCGTGGATCAGGCATTTTTTAGTTTTTTTGTCATAGAATACGCATAGGCCGCTTTCATCGATTGCCGGGAAAGAATACTTTGCATGTGAAAATGGCTTCGTGATGCCGAGTTTCTTTTTGTCTATGTAGTCCTCGATGATTTTTTGGCGTTTCAACGTCAGCGGCGGCTTAGCATCTTGGCAGCATATGATGTTACATCTGAAGCATATGTCAAGATTGCATGCGGTTTCCTTTGACAACAGACAGACACCCCTTTTCCTTAAGAGCGATTAGAAGTAGGGTCGATTATCAGCAAGGCACTTAATAAGCGTTAAATAAACATCTAGTATGGCTTCCTTCAGGCTGGTTTTCTGCATCCGCTGCTGGACGCGGCTGCGGATAAGCTCAGACAAGCTGCCTTCTTCAATCCGCTTTTTTACTATCCACAGATACTTCTTCTCCTCTTCTGTCGCGTTTTCAGAGGCCAAATCGAAAAAGTGCCGACACACTTGCCGGGCAGTTTCACCCTTTGGATGTAAGACCTGAGCATTTAATCCATCCGCTATTATCGCGTTGAAGTCTCGCACAAGAAGCTGGTGAGGCAAAGGTTCGGCCTTTTCCGCGAGTAACCCGCGCAAGGCTGACCGGATGAAGCAGCTTAAGGCTACATCGGACTTAACGCATTCTTGCTCATCCATTACGCGCACTTCGAGGGCTGAGCGGTCAAATCTGAAGATTACACCTCTTGAGTTTATCCATTCCTTGAGAAGAATAGTTTTTCCTGCGCCGAGTTTAGCTAAGTCCTGCGAATATCGCCCAATTATTGCTTTGCGGTATTGTTCAAAGGAAGAGGCATATTCAGGAACAACATCGCCTGTTATTGATGGAACCTCCGCTTGGTTTGTCTTGTAAAAATGCAATCTGTTGTCCACGTTAGGGCCAATTGTGCCCTCGAATATTGGCGATGATGCGGAGATGGCGGGCACATAAGCACACAAGCCAGCAAGCAGATTATGCAGCAGGATGCCGGTTTCCTCTTTTGAGTAGGGTAGGTTGAGGTGGAAACTTTGGATGTTAAGCCAACCATGCTGCTTGAGATTGAAGATTCTTCCGAGTTCATGATAGATTTTTCTGTGGCGGTGCGGCCATACGCTTGTTTCCTCAAGTCTAAGTAGCGGATGCATTCCTGTTCCGAGAAGGGAGGCGTGATATTTTCTTTTGAGAAAATTCAGCATGGTTTCCACGGCGTTTTGCATGGTTTCTTCGAAAAATTCAGGCGACTTAAAGGGAGAGTTGGCCTTTATTTCCATCACATGCAATTGAAGTTCTTTGCCAAACGTGAAACATGGTAGCTCAACGAAGTTTACAATTCTTCCGTGGAAATCTTTGATGAGCTTGTCTACAATGGGCAAGGCTTGTAACTGTTCGTTGACGATGGAAAACTCGTGCTCTGGGCCCAAAACCTCTAGCGGCTTGTACGTGGGTATTTCCTCTTCTTCTCGCTAATCACTGTTTGGAATAGCGTGTAGTGATCGGTTAATTTTAAACATAACTGTGGATTTTTCTTTATGCCCGTGAACAGTTAGTTTTGATTGAAAAAGGCCTGTTGGATAAGCGGATACATATTTGAGTATGCAGCTTCAAAAAGCTCCTCCGGCAAATTTGCGATGTATAACTAAATTTACGGTTTGTCCTCAATTAAATCAGGATATTAGTGAACGTGATACTTGAGAATGGCGATAGAAACGATTTTAAGAATGGAGATTTTAACGGTATTGTAACCCAACTCGAAGGGCGAGGCAACAAATGGATTGTGTCTATTATGGAAGCGCGGAATGGAGAGAACCAGAAAGCAAGCGGGAAACCGAGTTGGGTTCTTCTGAGCACTGAAGAACTTTTAAGCATACCAAATGACGAGCTGTTCACTCGTTTAAACACTTCTTTGTCGGGGCTCTCTTCAGAGGAAGCAGAAAGGCGTCTAAGAATTTATGGGCGCAATGAACTTGCCAAGAAAAAGAAACGCGCAGCCATTGTTGAGTTTCTTTCTCATTTTCGAAGCCCGCTTATAATAATATTGATGATTGCAGGTTTGATTTCAGGCTTTCTCGGAGAAGTCATAAACGTCGCCATAATATTTTTCATAATATTCATTAGTGTTATACTGGACTTCTATCAGGAATCCAAAGCTGAAAAAGCCGCTGAGATGCTAAAGGAAAAAGTAACTACGACAGCAACAGTTCTCAGAGACGACGCGAAACAGGAAGTGAAACTTTCCGAAATTGTCCCCGGTGACATTATATATCTTTCAGCAGGAGACATAACTCCCGCGGATGCGCGGGTTCTCGTCGCAAAAGATCTATTTCTAAATCAATCAGCGCTAACAGGAGAGTCATTTCCCGTTGAAAAAACGGCTGCGCCCATAAAATCAAAGGGAACATCGATCACTGAATGGAACAACTGCCTTTTTATGGGAACCTCTGTTGTAAGCGGGACAGCAACAGCCGTGGTGCTGAAAACCGGAAGCTTCACGGAATATGGGAAAATAGCTAAGAGACTTGTGGAAAAGGAGCCTGAAACAGAGTTTGAAAAAGGCCTAAGAGGTTTTGGTTTTCTAATTATGCAAGCCACATTTCTTTTGGTTATGTTTGTTTTTCTAATAAATGCGCTTTATAAGCGTGATATATTAGAGTCGCTTCTATTCGCTGTAGCGCTTGCTGTGGGGTTAACACCGGAACTTTTGCCGATGATTCTTTCAGTTAACCTTTCCAAAGGAGCCCTTGCAATGTCCAGAAAGGGCGTTATCGTGAAACGTTTGTCAGCGATAGAAAATTTTGGAAGCATGGATGTTCTGTGCACGGACAAAACTGGCACACTTACAGAGAACAAAATAAAGCTTGTATTACATGTGGACGCTGACGGAAACAATGATGAAAAAGTATTGTTATATTCATTTCTGAATAGTTTTTATCAAACTGGACTGAAAAGCCCGCTTGACGAAGCCATACTTAGTTACAAGGATGTTGATGTGAAGGGATACCAGAAGATAGACGAAGTACCTTTTGATTTTGTGCGAAGACGCGTCTCTGTAGTTGTTGAGTATGAAAAGCAGCGGTTTCTTATCTCCAAAGGTGCGCCTGAGGAAATAGCGAAAGTTTGCGCTTACTACGAGCTTGGCGGCGTCGTGGCGGATTTAACCGAGGAAATGCATAAGAGGATTGAGCAGAAGTATTATGATTTAAGTTCTGAAGGGTTCAGAGCACTAGGGGTTGCATATAAGAAATTAAGGGAAGATAAAGCGGTTTATTCCGTTAATGATGAAAATGATATGGTGTTTCTGGGTTTTGTCGCATTTCTAGACCCACCCAAAGAAACAGCTAGAGAATCTATAAGGCTGTTAAATAAGGCTGGAATAGAGCTGAAGATTCTCACAGGGGATAACGAGTTAGTTGCCAGAAAAACATGTGAACACATAGGTTTTGAGGTGAAAGGAGTTGTTCTTGGAAGCGAAATTGCACAAATGCATGATGACGCACTTGCTAGAGTCGTCGAGGAAGCAAACATATTTGCAAGGGTAACCCCTGCACAGAAAGACAGAATCATAAATGCGCTGAAAAATAATGGGCATGTCGTCGGTTTTATGGGCGACGGCATCAATGACGCACCTTCGCTGAAAACTGCCGATGTAGGGATTTCTGTTAACAATGCCGTGGATGTCGCGAAAGAATCTAGCGACATTATACTCTTAAGAAATGACCTAACCGTTCTGGAAGAAGGCGTGCTAGAAGGACGAAAAACCTTCGGCAACACCATGAAGTATGTCATGATGGGCGTAAGCTCGAACTTCGGCAACATGTTCAGCGTTGCGGGCGCATCACTGTTCCTTCCGTTCTTGCCTATGCTCCCAATACAGATACTCCTGAACAATTTGCTTTATGATTTCTCTCAGTCCACTATAACGACGGACAACGTAGATGCAGAGTACGTGGAAAAACCTAAGCGTTGGGATATTCACTTTATAAGAAATTTCATGATATCCTTAGGACCCATCAGCTCAATTTTCGACTTTCTAACATTCTTCATAATGCTGCTGGTTTTCAGAGCAACGGAACCGCTGTTTCAGACTGCATGGTTCATTGAGTCACTGTGCACGCAAACCTTGGTTATATTTGTTATAAGAACAAAAAGAACGCCTTTCTATAAAAGCAAGCCAAGCATACTTCTGCTATTAAGCAGCCTAAGCATAGTTGGTTTCGCATTAATTTTGCCATTCACACCATTAGGCGATTTATTCCATTTTGTGAAGCCGCCGCCTACATTCTTTATCGTTCTAGCGCTTATTATCGGAGCTTATTTAATACTAGTTGAAGGCGCAAAGAGATGGTTCTACAAGCGTTATGGCTACCGTCTAGAACAAGTTTTGATTCCGAAAAAGCCAGCAGGGTTCTATCTCAGCACTACGGCTAGGCTTATGCAGGACATGGTAGCTATCATTTGTCTGCGCGCTGAAGAAGAAATCTCTATAGACTCTTTACTTGATGATCTAAAAGGAAGCGTAAACTATCCTATTGATAAAGAATTATTTGTTCATAATCTCCAACACTTGCGCCGTGCAGGGCTTATTACCTTCAATTGGCAGAAGAGAACAATAAAACGCGAGAAATCGATAAAAGAATATGTAATGCAGCAAGTGGTTAACAGTAAGTTTTGGCCAAGAGTAGCTGACGATTGGCGCAGGATCAGCAATACTATCCAAAACAGGCATGGCGAAGTTAACATGGAGTATCAGAGCATTCTGTCAGCACAAAACAAATAGAACCATTCAATTCTAAAAGAAAACATGGTTAAAAAACTTAAAAGCACATAGAAATATTTACATAGCTCAAACAGGTCTGGATTTAGCAATGTCACCCGTTAAATTTGAATCAAGAAAATTCGTTTCAGTTGACCCAAGCAAATGCACCGGCTGCGGCATCTGCGAATACGCTTGCACACTTGAAAAAGGCGAGGCGGCCTGCAACCCTATCAAGTCAAGAATACGCGTTGTCCGCATGACACCACTTTTCAATTTCGCGCTCGCATGCCGCTTCTGCGAAGACGCCAAATGCGTGGCTGCTTGCCCAGAAAAAGCATTGACGCAATCTGAGAAAACGGGCATTTTGACGATTAATGAAAAGAAATGCAAAGGCTGCGACTGGTGCATTCAGGCTTGCCCACATGGAGGCATAACGCTTCACCCGGAAAAGGGCATAGCCATAGCTTGCGACTTCTGCAGTGGAGAACCCAAATGCGTTGAATTCTGTCCAGAAGAAGCCCTTGAAATTGTATCCACAGACGAGGAAGCGGAAGAACGATTCAGCCGAGCACTGGAGAAGCTTCCCGCAGAAATTGAACGCTTAACCAACGCCGTTAAGAATAAGGATTGGAAGCCGCTACTGGCAGAAGCTGAAAAAAGGTCGCTAAAGGTAACAGAGAAGCTTGAAGCATTAAACAAGAAGGCAACAAAAGAGAAGAAATAAGGACAGAGGATAAAAGCCTCAAAAACCAGGCTTTTTGGCTATAAAAAGAGGGGTCAGGTTTCTCCCTCGTACCCCCTTAACAGCTGATCCAAGTCTTTTCCGTTCTGCTCCCCTAAGTATCCGCCTTCCAAAACAAAGAACGTGGGTTTTTTCAGCGCAGCGATTCTTTCACCTATTTTCCTGAAAGCAGACTCAGTCAAGCCAAGGGAAGCTAAATCTCCAAGATGAGTATCAAAGCCCACGGAAACTGCGACGACCTCGAACTTGCCCATGTTAACCATGGCTAATGCTTGGTCAAGCGTCTCCAAGTAGCGTTGCTCACCACAGTCCGCTGGAAGCGGAAAGTTCAAGCAGTTCTCCTCATGATGCAGTCCTGTGCCAGGGTAATGCGGATAACGGTGAAGCGAAATGTAGACTACTTTTTCGTCGCCTCGGAAAATCTCCTGCGTGCCATTCCCATGATGCCCATCAATATCGAGTATAAGCGCCGGCTTATCAAGGGCTTTCACAGCTATCGCGACATTATTCAAGTAGCAGAATCCCCGCGTGTAAACGCCAAGTGCAGCGCCAGATCGCCCTGCATGATGACCAGGCGGCCGCATAAGCGAGAAACCATTAATTTTGGCGGCTAAGAGCGCGCCGCCTGCGGAAAGCCGTGCATACTCGTAGATGTTCTCGTACGCTGGCGTATCAGGATCTTCAACTAAGCCTTTCTTGAGGCTCCAAATGTAATCGGAGTCATGAACCCGTAACAGGTCTTCTTCGGCCGCCGCTTCGGGCTCCACGAACTGATAATTTCGGGTTTTTAAGAAGTCATACGCCGTTTTGACTCGTTGTGGGCTTTCGATGTGCCAGCTTCCGTAGCTTAGGCATTTTTCTGAGAAAACTATTTTTGTCTTCATGCCAGTTGCATCCATACATAGATAAGCAACGCTTTTCAAATTAAAATATACCTTCCCCTTAAAGATTTAGCACGCTTAAAAACTTGGAGAAGCAGCAGATGATAGCCGAAAACCCCTTTGCTGAGTTCCGAAAGGAATGCGAAGCAGCATTAGCCCATGCGCTAAAGAAGATTTTGCCTGAAGTTAAAATTGAAGCTTTCGCGTTTAATAAGCCGCCGAACCCTGAGTTTGGGCAACTTGCGTCTTCTTTGTGCTTTGAGCTGGCCAAGAAACTCAACCAGAAACCAGCGGAGTTAGCGACGTATCTCGCTGGAGCCATCGACAAGCAAAAGTTCAAGTTAATTGAGAAGGTTTCGGCTGTTGGCGGCTACGTTAATTTTCATGTTGACTTCGCCAAG
>JBNARN010000003.1:812-36684 GCA_049718365.1 Candidatus Bathyarchaeales archaeon | reverse complement strand
AGCCTGCAGAGCTGCTCTATGTGGGTTCAACTCCCATCCCCAGCTTTTCAAGAGAAGTCCCCAGCTTCTAGCGGCGAATCCAAATACTCACTTACGCTTCCTAAAGAGCTTAAGCCCATCCATATCAGTGACGTATTCAAAACTCGCTTCAATGCCCCTCTTAGCTTCCTTAACGTTCTCCGCTTTCTTGCAGACGAAAACGTCATTATCAAAAGTGTGACCAGCTGAGTATAAACCAGCGTATTCTTAATACTCTTATAACCAAGCACGATTTAGCAACGTAGCATCTTCAATTTTTTTATTCGCTCAGTGAAGTTGAGGCAAAAGGGTAAAATGACGAAGCATCCGGAGGCTAACATTGGCATGGCTAAACTCATGTTGAGCACGCGACCCTTCACTTGAGCCTTTAATTACCATCGTCCGCCTGCGCCGCCGCCGCCAGAACGTCCGCCGCCCCAGCGTCCACCGCCTCTGCTCGAGCCTCGCCCGAAAACTGGGAAGAAGACACCAAAGAGAATGAAGATGACTATGACCCATAATGGGATGCCGAAGATTTCCCACTCCCAGAAAGGAGTGGGAGACGATTCAGATGTGTTGGCGCTTTCATAATAGTAGTAGCCTCTAATCTTCATATTGTTCGGTTCATTGCTCGGTGGAATCTGTTGACCCAACGCGACTACCGTGTTGTAGAGGCCTTCGCCGTAGTTGCCTTGCTGAAAGGCTGGAACAAGATAGTTCTTGGCGATAAGGTTGGTTTCTATATCGGTTATGTCGCCTTCTAAGCCGTAGCCGACTTCGATGCGCCACTGTTGCTCCTTCATTGCAACTAAAATCAGGACGCCGTTGTCTTTGCCCTTCTTGCCGATGCCTGTTTGGGTGCCACCATATACTTCCAGCGGTTCTTCGTTGAAGATGTGAACCCCCAGCTTCACTATGTCGTGGATTTCAGCGCCTGAATGATCTTTTATTCCGTGCCCATAAAGTGAAGGGAAAACACAGACTACGATTTCTGCTGTGGTGTTAGCGTCAACGGCACGCGCGTAGCTTTCGATCCGTTCAATCCATTCGGCTTCAATAATGGAACAAGTAGCTGGCTGGATCACGCAGAAACTATATGCTAATATTAGTGCAAGAAAAAATATGACGCTGATTCGTCTAAGCAAGGTTCTTGCCATCTTAGAAGTTTAACGAGGGCGCTTCAGTAGAGCCGATCTGTGCTTGGAAGTAAGATTTGGCAGTGAAGCCCCAGCTTGCAGCCCACAAATTCGCAGGGAAAGATTGGATAGCAGTGTTGTAGTCACGGACTGCTTCGTTGAAGCGCATACGCTCGGTGGATATGCGGTTTTCTGTGCCTTCAAGAGTTATCATCAATGATTGAATTACGTCTGAGGATCGCAGGTCAGGGTAAGCTTCGAAAGTAACCATTAAACCTCTAATACCTGACTCCATTTGAGCAGTCGCATTGTTAATGGCGTCCATATTACCGCTTTGTAGCGCATTCATCCATTGGCTACGCAAGGCTGTAACATTTTGCAGTATCGAGCCTTCATAGGTCATATAAGCTTTAGCGGCGCTCACAATGTTAGGTATCAAATCGTATCTACGCTGAAGCTCCTGCTCCACTTGAGCCCATTTTTCATCAACAGAAGCATTCAAAGTCACAAGGTTGTTGTAAGTTGAAAAATACATTACTGCAAAACTTGCAGCCACTATAACGGCGATTATAGCTACTATTGCAACTACGATTTTACCCTTCATCAAAGGCACCTTTTTTAGGCTATAACAGAAAACCTTGATTTAAAAATTACGTAAAACAAAGGCCTGCGCCTATCATCCGTAAACTCAAAGCAATTCTCTCGATCTTAACTGATTGTCAAAACAATAAATTGGCTCCCGTGATCTTCCGCAAAAATCATAATATAAGCTGTTCTCTGCGGGAGAGCTCAGTATCTGTCTTGACACCGCTTCTGTTTATTATAGTTGGATTAACCTAGAAAAAGATGAGTATTGCGTTTTGGTTCCCGATTTTGGCGCTATTCTATTTTTTCTGATGTGACGCCGTCCAATACTAAGGTTTTTTCTTCTCCAGTTTTCACGTTTCTGAACAGAAGCTTGTACCTAGGCGTGTAAATCACTGAGCGATCATTTATTTCAAAAACTTCTTCAATTATCCTGCTTAAGTCGGCTGGGCGTTTCGCTATTCTTTCTCTAACAATGTTTACATCTGCATTTTCGGCAAATTCTTCTATTCCATATTCCTTTAGTATTTTGCTCGGGTTTTTCTCAGCAGGCGCAGATGGTAGCTTATTAAGCGCAGCATCTCGACCATTTTTGTCTAAGACTAAGAAAACTTTTGTTTCATTACTTAATCGTTCTTCTCCGTTAACTTTAACGAATCGGGAATTTTTGCCCGCGTTTGAGTCTTCAGGTATGAATTTCTGTCCTAAAAGAACAACTTCTTTTACGGCATCATCAACTCTGAATGTATAGGTGCATTTGCGGTAGTAATCAAGGAAGTATCTTCCGCTAATCACCATGTAAGGTTCGTAATATTTTTCTATGGAAACGAATTGTATCTCTTCGGGTTTAGGTTTGAATAAACCAAATTTTGTGAAAAGTCCCAGCTTTAGTTTCTCGCCAGAAACTCTTATCACGGTTGGATCGATAGGCGCTTGGTAGACGATGGTTTTTCTTTTTGCAATGTTTTCTTTTATGTTTGGAGTTTCAGTTGTGATGACGGCTGGTTCGGTTTTTACTGTTTCTGTCAACATCGACACCTTTACCTTTTTAAAAAGAAGCCGCTTTAATAACCATTATGAACTCGAAAACTGAATCTGAGTTAAACATATTTCGCTATCATTTGAGTCTCATACCTACCAAAAAAATGATAAAACATTAAAATTCTCGTTCAGCCATGAACAAGAAGTATCGTTCCCTGCACTTTGTGCATCTGCGAATCAACTCTTGAAGGCTTTGGCGCTTATCTATTAAGCCAGCATTCTTTGCGAAGCGCCATTTTTCGGCTAATTCAGAATTATGCTTATACCCTCTTCTTTTTAGTTCTTGAGCGAGTTCTTCATGGCGGTGGTACAAATTATGAATTTCAAGCAATCCATTGTCTAAGTATCCCTTCACCGAGTGCCCAGCATCGATGTTCCAAACGAACAAGTGTATTTCTGAGTGCTCGCCCAGCAGATGGTTCTTACACATGATTTTTGGGTCAATCATCCACATGCGCATATTGTTTACACCTGTGCATTGGCAGATTTAATGATTAATAATTCCGTATTCTCCAGTTACTGGATCTTGGAATAGCGGTAACTGTGGTGGGGTAAAAGGTGAAAAGCACAAATGCGAGAGCCAATAGGAGCAAGGCAATTAATGCGACGAGGCCTAATTTTGGCGGCAACATTTTTCCAGTTAATATTCTATAGCTTACTGCTTGGCCAACGATGATGGCTATGATGAATATGAGGATGTCTATGGCGAGTATGCTTTCGCCAACAATGGCTGTGTAGGAATAGAAAAGAACTATAATTGTTGTTGGAATTAGATAGATGCCAACAGTCTTCGCCAGCAGAAAATTGTTAGCGGCCTTCCCTAATTGTTTGAATTCGAATAGTGCAAAGGCCAAGGCTGGCCAGAAGCCAAGTTTTAAGTGTTCCCAAACACTCTCGTTTACTGCTGAAAAAACTCCAACAATTACTTCGACCAGACAATTCAAAAGTAAAATGCAGCACGCTCCCGAAGATAATTATGAAAACGGCACCGGCCAGCTCGTAAAAGAGAATACGCTTGTTATTCATAGAGTTAACCAAGTTTAGGTTTCACAGTGCTTCATATAAACCATTATCTAAACCTACGCAACGGAGCATATTCAGCCGCAAATACCTTCATTGCCATGTCACATTACTTTTTGAATCTTAATTCATATGGCTGATTCATAACCAATTTAATCTTTGCAATCTAAATCGCAACAGAACAGCCACAGTTGATTTGGATGACTAAGGTCGACGTTACATCAACAAGCGAAGTTTATGTAAATCTCTGCAAAGAAAAAGCAATAAAGGTACTGCATGTAGACGATGACTCAGGCTTTTTGGCTGTTGCAAAACAATGTTTAGAAGAACCAAACCTACTTGAAGTCGATACAGCGTTATCGGCAGAGGAAGCACTTAGAAAGGTAAGAAACGCAGATTATGATGTAATCGTTGCTGATTATAAGATGCCAAGTAAAAACGGTTTGGAACTTCTAAGAGAGCTAAGAAGAGAAGGAAACGAGACGCCCTTTATATTATTCACGTGTAAAGACAAGGAAGAAGTCGCTATTGAAGCATTGAATTCTGGAGTTTATCGATACATTAGAAAGGAAGGTGATGCTGAAGCAACATACGCTGAATTGAAACGTAGCATCTGTGACGCGGTTCGGGACAAGAGAACCGAAAAACTTTTGCGAGAAGCTAAGGGTAATCTTGGCTTAATTACCGAGAACATACAGGAAATACTGCTTTTAGCTGACAAAAATTTGATAATTACTTATGCGAGCGCGTCGAATAAATGGATTTTAGGGTATGAACCAAACGAAATAGTTGGGAAACCCATTTTCGATTTCATTCATCCCAATGATCTGCCAGCAGTATTGGACGCCATAGAGAAAGTATTTACAGATCGCTCTGGAGGAAAACTGGAACTTCGCTGCAAAAATGCTGCTGGAAATTACGTGCTGATGGAAGGTACATCAAAAGTTTTAACGAGCGACGACCAAATTACGGGAATTATAATTACTGCTCGCGATATTACTAGGCAGAAGACAATTGAACGTGTCCTAAAAGAGTCTGAGGAAAAATACAGAGCATTGTTTGAAGAAGCATTGGACGCCATTTTTGTTGCCGACGCAGAAACAGGAATTCTCGTTGACTGTAACCGCGCTGCAACCGCGCTGGTCGGGCGATCAAAGTCGGAATTAATCGGTATGCATCAACGTTTCCTTCATCCGCCATCATCTATTGATGGAGAGTACAGCAAAACTTTTAAGCAGCACTGCAAAGGCGGAGGCTTCACGGTTGAAGATCAAATCATCACTAAAACTGGCGAAATCAAGGATGTTTCAATAAAAGCCAATCTAATAGAAGCAAACGGCAAGAAACTGCTTTTCGGGGTTTTCAGAGACATCACGGAAAGCAAGAAAATCTTTGAGAGAACCCAGTTACAAGCACGTTTGTTGAATGCTGTTGGACAGGCCATTTTTGCAACTGATCTGGAGGGAAAGATTACGTACTGGAATCGAGGCGCTGAGCGGCTTTATGGTTGGAAAGAAACGGAGGTATTGGGTCGCAGCATTATAGACGTTACCTCTGCAGATACATCAAGAGAACAAGCAAGAGACATCATGGGTCAGGTAATCAAAGGAGAAAGCTGGTCAGGCGAATTTATTGCTAAAGATAGAGAGGGTAATAATTTCCCAACGATCATAACATACGCACCGATTATTGACGAAAAAGAGAAAATAGTTGGAGCCATTGGAGTTGCCACTGATATATCTGAGCAAAAGTGGATGCAAGAAGTTGTTAGTGAAGCTTTACAAAAAGTAGTCGAGCTTAATGAAAAACTACATGTAGTTGAAAGCTTAACTCGCCATGACATCCGAAACAAGCTTTCTGCTTTAAACGGGCTTCTCTACATTTTAAAAAGGCGGCTCAGCGATAAACCCGAAAATCTACAACAGCTAAAAGAGGCCGAGTTAATATCTCAACAGATACTACGGATTATTGACTTTGAGAAAGCTTATGTTCAAGTAGGCGCGGAAGAGCTTTCTTACATTGATGTAGGAAGGCATGTTAACGAAGCAGTACTTCTTTTTTCGGATTTAAAAGGCGCCACGCTTGTTAACGAGTGCCAAGGGCTAATGGTTCTTGCCGATTCTTTGCTACGACAATTGTTCTATAATTTAATAGATAATACGTTGAAGTACGGCAAGAAAACCAGCATGATCAGAATACACTACAAAGAAGAAGGAAACGGTCTAAAGCTCATCTACGAAGACGACGGCGTTGGAATACCGGAAAACATTAAGAAACATCTCTTTCAAGAAGGCTATGGAACTGGTACGGGCTATGGACTTTACTTGATAAAAAAGATCTGCGACGCTTACGGTTGGACAATAGAAGAAGCGGGCAAGGAAGGGCAAGGTGTCCAGTTCATCATGACAGTGCCCAAAAAAACCAAAGATGGCAAAAGCGGCTACAAGTTCCTCAACTAAAAAATGCGTGCAAGGCATTAGCAAGTCGATGGAATTAAGGCTACTGTTTAAATATTAAAACGTTGAATGGATAAGCAAGAGCTGGAGAATCGCCTATGGATTTAAGCGCGTACTTCCTAACTTTAGAATACATCCTTATGGCATCAACTTTTGTTGCCTTAGTGCTGATATTCTTGTATTCATATTACGGTAAGGAAGAAGAAGAGCAGGCAAGCGAGAAAAGCTAACTAAGCTTCAACTTCCTGTTCATAACTAAAAACACAGCAATGCTTAGAATAGCTATAATTATGCTGATCGGAACTATCCAAGTTGCATCTGGACCGGCACCTATTACTATCGGGAAGGGCCCAATGAAAATGATCGCGCCTGCACTCGCGGAGCCGCCACCGTAAAGGACTGCGGCAAGCAGAATAACAATTATGCCAACAACTATTAGCGCCATGCCTATTATTAAAAGTGCAGAAATTTTGCTAAATGCAAGCGCGTCTTCCTCAGAGGATTCTCGATTTTCTTCAACGGCCATTTCCTCAGCGAAGCCTCCTTTCACCTCATTAACATATACTGCAGTACCATAAAGACAACAAGCATAATTGTTAGCGCTAAAGAAAGCAGCAGAACGGTTTTAAGAGATCGCTTGTCTGTTCCAAAAATTATTGGAACAGGCCCAATTATTACTGCGCCTCCGCCGTTGATCTTTCTTCTTTTGGCACTTGAAACGGAGAGCAAAAATAGGGTAACTACAACAATCAGTATGCCAACGAAGACGAGCACTATGCCGAGAGCGTAAAGCGCCGGAGCATCTACCACGTTCTCTCTCCCAGCTTCATATTAAGAGGGAAAAGAGGATTTAATAAACTTAGTCAAACAGTGTAATTGAAGAAGGGCACAGAAAAATTAAAACAGGCCGATATTGCTTATCCGTGTTGACGTCAAATATGTTCGCTGAAGAAATGATTCAACAGATTCTTTCGAAGCATCCTGAACTTAGTCGAAGCCAAATTCTTGAAAAATTGAATGCGGAAAAAAGCAAAACGGGCGGGCTTATAGCAGACGAGACGCTTCTCCGTTTGATTGCAGCCAGATACGGTGTTGAAATTACACGAGAGCACGCTGATAATAGGTTACGCATAAGCCATTTAGTTCCAGGATTAAATGATGTTACAGTAACTGGCAGGGTAGTTGCAGTTTATCCTTCAAGGAACTTTGAAGGCGAAAAACCGGGAAAATTGGCAAGCGTGATTATCGCTGACAAAGACACGACGTTACGGGTAATATTATGGAATGATAAAACCGAGCTGGTCGAAAAAGGCGAGTTGAAAGCTGGGCAGGTCGTTCGTTTTCTTCATGGATATACCCGTGAAGACCGTAAAGGCAAAGTGGAATTACATGTTGGCAGCAAAAGCCAGATTGAAATTGAAACACAAGACGTAAACGCAGAGGATTACCCTTTTATCGCAAAGTTTGCCACAAAAATCAGCAATGTAACCAAGACGCATAAGGATATCCATCTTGTGGGTACAGTGAAAGAGCTGTTTCCTACTTCCAAATTTGCAAGAAGCGACATGAGCGAAGGAACTGTTATGCGTTTTACGCTGGCAGATGAAACTGGAGAAGTATCCGTTGTAGCTTGGAATGAAAAAGCAGAAGAGCTTGTAAAAATTCTGAAAATAAACGCGAATTTACAGTTGATAAATGCAAAAATTAAGGAAAGCGCAAATGGCAAACTTGAAGTGCATGTCGACGCTTATACTTACGTTGAAGTTTTAGAGCGCCCTAATTTTTGATGCTACTGCTTCGCTCATCTCGTTTGTAGTGGATGAACCGCCTAAGTCTTTTGTGCGCACTTTCCCTTCGCTGAGCACTTGCATAACCGCTTTTTCAATTTTCGCCGCAGCCTCTTTTTCGCCTAAATAGTCCAGCATCATCTGCGCCGCCAATATAGTGGCGATAGGATTAACAATGTTCTGTCCCGTATACTTAGGCGCGGAGCCATGGACAGGCTCAAACATGCCGTACGTGTCGCCTATGTTTGCGCCAGCAGCTAAACCTAAACTGCCCGTGACTTGTGCTGCTTCGTCAGAAATTACGTCGCCAAAGAGGTTTGTGGTGACTATGACATCAAAGGTTTCAGGCTTTTTAACCAGATGCATTGTCATGGCGTCTATATGGACATCATCGACGGCCACGTCAGGGTATTTAAGCGCTACTTCTTTCACGGCGTCTTTGAAAATGCCGTCGGTTAATCTCAGAATATTACCCTTATGCACGTAAGTCAAGTGTTTTCTCCGCTTAGTAGCAAGCTTAAAAGCGAATTCCGCGACACGCAAAGAAGCCTCCTTAGTAATTATCCGCAGGGCTATGCCAACGCCCGGCGCAACCTCATACTCGATGCCAGAGTACATGCCCTCGGTGTTCTCGCGGACAACAACCAAATCTATGTTTGGCTTTAACGCTTCCACATTAGGAAAAGACCTGCACGGTCTTACATTCGCGTAAAGATTGAACAATTTCCTAATTTTTACTGCTACGCTGACGGGTGCACCGGGCGTTTCCGGTGTGGTCATTGGGCCTTTAAGGCAAGCATCCGTTTTCTTTAGTAGTGCAATTGTTTCTTCAGGCAGGTTGGTGCCATATTTTTCTATGCAGTAATAGCCTGCTTCGCCATAGAGGAAATTAAGTTTAAACCGCGCTGATTCTTGAACGGCTTCTAATACTTTTATGGTTGCATCCGTGACTTCTGGGCCTATTCCATCTCCTTTTAACACGGCAATATTGTAAGTTTTTGGCATTGAAACCACTTCTGTAAGGTAAAAATATTCTCCTCAATTTATTATTATTCCCGCTTTACCAGAGAAACAAGCGCAGTATTAGTAAAAATTCAAGTTATCTAACTCCAAAAACAGCCTTTTAGCCGCAGTCTTTGATGTTTAATAAGTCTAAAAGTACAAACCAAAGAAACAAGGCATATTAAAACGCAGACTTAGGAGAATTTAAAAAGAGGAAAACTAGCGAAGCTTCATCAAAACCATTTCAGCGGCTAAAATCATAGGCTCCCAAGTCTCATTCAGCGGCGGCGCATATGCCGTGTCTGCCTTAGCTAACTCGCGCACAGTCATGCCCTTCTGAATGGCAAAAGACAAAGCGTTTATGCGTTGCGTGACTTCTTCAGCGCCAACTATCTGCGCACCTACAATACGCTGCGACTCCTTTTCAACGACAAGCTTAACCCTTATGGGCAGCGCATTAGGGTAGTAATCAGCTCTTGTCTTCGAGCTTATGGCGCCTGTGACCACTTCAATCCCCGCTCTTTTCGCTGCTGTTTCAGTTAACCCTGTTGCTCCGGCTTCTATATTGAAAAGCCGCGTTACAGCTGAACCCAAAACACCTGGAAAGAGGGCGTAACCACCTGCAGCATTTATTCCAGCAACTTTACCCTGCTTGACTGCAACGGTACCTAACTGCGCACATACAGGCTTGTGAGTAATCAGATTCGGGGCTTCTGCGCAGTCGCCAATCGCGTAAACATCCTTGACTTCAGTTTCCATTCGCGCATTTGTTTTGATGCCCCTTGACTCGCCTAAAGGTATCCCAGCTTCCGCCGCAAGCCTCGTGTTCGCACGAACACCAAAAGCGCTGAGGAAAAGGTCAGCTTCTATCTTTTCGCCTCCAGCCATAATCGCCGACACACTGTCACCGCCGAGAAACTCTTCTACGGCTTTCTCTGTAAGAATGCGCATGCCATGCTCTTGCAGATGCTCCTGAACAAGCTTCGCCATGTCTGCGTCAAGCATCTGCGGCAATATCTGCGGCAGCATCTCCACAACAGTAACCTTCAAGCCTCGCTCAGTTAACGCTACGCCTGTCTCCAGCCCGATTAGGCCGGCGCCCATTACAACTGCGGATTTAGCGCCGTTCTGCACCGCTTGAAGAATCCTTTCGCCGTCTTCCAAAGTGCGGAGGCTACAGATCCCTTGCTTTTCTGAACCCTTAATTGGAGGCGTAAAGGCATCTGCGCCTGTGGCTATCACAAGACTGTCGTATTGCAGCGTCTCTGTGGCACCATTCTTGTCGATGGCTGTAACCGTCTTATCTTTAGTGTTTATGGCAGTAACCTTAGTTTCAGTTTTCAGATTCAGCTTCATCATTTGGAAGTACGCTTGCGAATAAACAATCAGATCTTTAAAGCTTGGGATTTGACCACCTATTACGAAGGGCAAGCCGCAGCGGGAATAACCAGCGGTTTTTTCCTGTGTTATTAGCGTAATTTCTGCAGTATGGTCTTTTTTCCTTGCTGCTGAAGCAGCTTCGACGCCGGCAGCGTTGGCGCCTATAACTATTACTCGCTTGGCCATCCTAGGGTTCCTTCATTTTGTCTGGTTCTTGTGCCACTCTACCGCTGTATCAAAGCTCATTAAATTGGGCAATTCTGCTTGCAAATTTGAGGGTTTAACAACGATCAGCCAGCCTTTCACGTAGGGATCTTCATTTAAAATCTCCGGCTTGGACTGGACCTCTGTGTTGACTTCCTCCACGGTTCCGCTTACGGCAGCTATCACGTCGGAAACGGCTTTTACTGATTCAAGTGTGCCATAAGGCTCATTCTGTTTCACTTCTGTCCCTACTTCGGGCAGATCAGCGTAAACTATCTCACGCAACTGCTTTTGTGCGTAGTCAGTTATGCCCATGCGGACTTTGTCGCCTTCAATTTTCATCCACGCAAAATCCTTTGAGTAATAAAGTCCTTCTGGAACTTCGTATCCGTCTACTTTAACCATGCAAATTGCACCTCTAAATGGTATTTGGGTTTTCAGCCCTTAAAAGCTTTCATAAAGTCTTCATGATTTAACGGTCAGCGTTCCCTTAAACCCGTAATGTAATCTTCAACCCACTGCTTGGCGGTGGAGTCGGGCACCTGAATCGGCGGATGCTTAAACGCGTATGAAGATACGCTTATTAACGTGCCTTTGATTTTTCGGTCTAAAGCTATTTTCACGGCTCTTATCAGGTCGATCACAACGCCTGCGCTGTTCGGTGAATCCTCAACTTCGAGTTTGACGTTTATGGTTATGGGGCGGTCGCCGAACTTTCTGCCCTTAAGCGTTATGTAACATATTTTCTTATTCTGGAGGAAAGGCACATAGTCTGATGGGCCTATGCGAGTGGGCAGTTCGTATGGAACGAGGCTTGTGACGGCTTCTGTTTTGCTTATTCTTTTTGTTTTCAGCCTATCTTCAACTGTCATGTTCAAGAAGTCTGTGTCTCCGCCAAGATTCAGCTGGTAAGTTTCGTCAACTATTACGCCACGATCTATGCATAGTCGCACGAGATTCCGATGCAAAATTGTTGCGCCCACTTGGCTTTTAATATCATCACCAGCCACTGGCAGCCCAGCTTTCTCGAACTTTTTGCTCCATTCTGGATCTGAGGCAATAAATTCAGGCATGCAATTCACGAAGGCGCATCCTGCATCGATGGCTGCTTGAGCGTAAAATCGAGTGGCTTCTCGGCTTCCAACTGGCAGATAGTTCACTAGCACATCGGCTTTTGCTTCTTTTAAAACTTTAACTACATCATCGCTACCATGCGTTTTCTCATCATAGACATTGAAGACTTTTTTCATGTGCGGCGCTACACCGTCTAAAATCGGGCCTGTGGAAACTTTAACGCCTAGATGTGGAACCGAGGCGAATTTTGGGCAACAGTTTGGTTCGGTGAATATGGCTTCAGAAAGATCTTTCCCAATTTTGTTTTTGTTCACGTCGAAGGCGGCAACGAACTTGATGTCTCTTATGTGATATCCTCCGAAGTTTACGTGCATGAGTCCTGGAACGGTGGCGCCTTCTTTTGCGTCTTTATAGTATTGGGTTCCTTGGATTAGGGCTGATGCGCTGTTGCCTACGCCGACGAGTGCTACGCGGATTTCTGGCAAATTTTAACCCTCTTAGTGTGGAAGGCTTATTGTTTGTCTGTGCTATAACTTTTTCCTAAAAGAATGAAAAATTGGCCTGTTTCCGCTGATGCAAAATTTGGTTTTGGTGTTGAAAAAGACCACGGCCGAGATTGTTAGCAGTTTAAATGGGGTTTGGGATAAAACTGGGAAATTCGTGTGGCATACCTAAAAATGGCGGGTTAGTCACGAAAACTCTTAAATGAGAGCGAGAAATAACTGAATCACAATTTAATGTATATTAACTGGCAAGGATGAAACAGGAAATGACTCCCAAAACTGAAAATAAGCTGGAAATACTCAATTATGATGAGAAAACAAAAACATTTACTACACGCTCCACCAAAACAGAACACACATGCACCATTGTCGACACATTCGCAGAGATGTTTCCTTTATGGGCTAGCCGAGTGCTCATCACCGCGGAAAATGAAAAGTGGGCGTTAACGGCTGCTAATGTGACTACAGGTTTTGCCACGAGCGTTATTATGGCGCCAGCGGAAGCCGCCATCGAGCGGATGGTGCCAGCGGATCAGACGCCAGATAAACGTCCAGGTGTGCTCGTTCAAATTTACAATCGTGACCGCTTTGAGCTTAAGCATCAGCTTATGGAGCGCATAGGCCAATGTGTAATGACTTGCCCAACAACCGCGGCTTTTAATGGCTTGACAACTGCCAAGCGTGTTCTCAGAGTCGGCAGTAGCCTACGTTACTTTGGCGATGGCTTCCAGAAAAAGACCGTTGTTGGTGAACGCAGATGCTGGAAAATCCCTGTTATGGAGGGGAACTTTATAGTTGAAGATGGCTTTGGCGCGCAAGAAGGAGTGGCAGGCGGCAACTTTATGATATTTGCGGAGAACCAAGCTTCTGGGCTTAAAGCGGCTGAGGCTGCAGCGGATGCTATACGCGAGAATGCGCCTGATGTTATTATGCCGTTTCCTGGTGGCATATGCCGTGCAGGCAGCAAGGCAGGTTCGCTTAAGTATAAGATGAAGGCTTCAACGAATCATCCTTACTGCCCAACACTGCGGTCAGTGGTTCCTGATTCGGTTGTTCCAGAAAACGTGAATTGCGTTTATGAAATCGTCATTAACGGGTTAACTCTTGATGCTGTAAAAAATGCGATGAGGCAAGGTGTAACCGCGGCGGCAAGCGTGCATGGCGTGGTAAAGATTTCTGCAGGCAATTACGGCGGTAAGCTTGGGCCTTTCAAGGCTTTTCTGAAGGAAGTGCTTCAAGCTCCATAATTACACCCTTTTTTAAGGTAGCAACTTTTATTTTAACCATTAATAACTTACTTGTGGCTTATATCCTGATGAGTGGAAATTCGTGAGCGCAACAAAAAAATCCTCGTTGGAACTGTTTAGACTACGGAAAATGCTGAATATATTAGCGAGTAAAACGGGCAGTCACACAGAATTGATTACGCTTTATATTCCGCCTGGAAAGCAGATCAGCGATGTCATCAACATGCTACGTGACGAGTATGGAACAGCCTCTAACATTAAGTCAACTACTACACGCAAAAACGTGCAAGAAGCCATCGTGAAAGTGCAGCAGCGGCTTAAACTATTCAAGGATTCTGGAGAGAACGGGCTTGTTATTTTCTGCGGCGCCATTCCGCAAGAAGGCGGAGGACCAGGCAGCGAAAAAATGGAAATTTATGTTATTGTACCACCTGAGCCCATTAGGATTTACTTGTACCGTTGTGACTCACGTTTTCACACTGAGCATTTGCAGGAGTTGCTTAAGGAAAAAGAGACCTATGGCATTCTCCTCATCGACGCCACAGGCGCTACCATCGCCACGCTTCAGGGTAAACGGCTTGAGATAATCAGACAGATGTATTCTGGTGTTGCGGGAAAGACGCGGGCAGGTGGCCAATCGGCGAGAAGATACGAGCGCTTGCGGGAGATGCAGCTTAACGAGTATTTTACGCGGGTAGGTCAACATGCTAACGAGATTTTTTTGCCCATAGACACGTTGAAAGGAATAATTCTTGCTGGCCCGGGCCCGACAAAATATGATTTTGAAAAAGGCGATTACCTGAATTACCAATTGAAAAACAAGATCATCGACACGATTGATACAGCTTACGTAGAAGAGCAAGGCGTTAAGGAAGTTGTGGAGAAAGCGCCTGAAATAATGCGAAAAGTCCGCTACATCGAGGAAAAACAGATTATGCAGCAGTTCCTTTACGAAGTTGGCCATGACACTGGAATGATTACCTACGGCGAAGTAGAAGTCCGCAATGCGCTTGCGGCTGGTGCTGTTCGAACACTTCTGATTTCGGAGAAAGTTGACCTTTTACGCGTTACAGTTAAGTGTAGCGCATGCGGCTACGAAGAGAAGCACACCGTTAAGACACAGGCACTAATGGAGTTTGAGCAAGGCTTGACAGGGAAAGCTTGTCCGAAATGTCAAGCACCATCCTTGCTTGTAGCCGATAAACAAGATATAATTGACGATCTAGCAGAATTGGCGCAGCAAGCTAACGCGGAAGTGGAAATCATTTCAACGGAGACCGAAGAAGGGCAAATGCTAAAAAGCGCGTTTGGCGGCATAGCAGCGATTCTACGATTCAAAATGCAAGGCTAACACAGTTTGCAAATTGTGTCCTTGATGAACTAACGCTGTTTTTTAGAGATGCGGGCTTAATTTCGAAAAATCTTTAATAGGCAATGCCTCCATCGAGAAGGCATAAAGAGCACCATCTAAAGGGTTGCAAGAGAGAAAAGTATGCCTGAAAAAGAAAAAAAGAAAAGCTGGAAAGAAATACAGCGCGAGCGGCAAAGAAAGCAGCAACGCGCTGAAGAAGCCTTCAA
The DNA here is from genome assembly GCA_049718365.1 of Candidatus Bathyarchaeales archaeon. Classification (GTDB taxonomy): domain Archaea; phylum Thermoproteota; class Bathyarchaeia; order Bathyarchaeales; family Bathycorpusculaceae; genus JAOAIV01. Next base: position 21,653 of record JBNARN010000003.1, on the reverse strand, counting down.
AATCCAGATGGAACGAGAAGCCAAAAGAAAGCCTCGGAAAATGCCGAAAGTCAAAATACTTCTGGCAGTTCTTGCGCTCATCGTGATTCTGGGAGTTTATGGATTATGGCAGCTTACAACAACGCCCGCGCCCACAGATAGCACGACGCCGGTAACGCCTGTAAGCGGCTACATCGTCATCATGCCCGACGGAACAGTTAACCCATCTAACTCGCCAATTTTGTATGACGGAAACAACCGTTACACTTTCACCGCGGACATTTCCAACCCAATCATAGTCGGAAAAGACAACATCATAATCGACGGAAACGGATACACACTCAACGGCACAGAAGAATACCTATCCAGAGGCATAGACCTAACTGGAAGAAAAAATGTGACAGTAACAAATCTTAAAATCCAAAATTTTGATTTTGGCATCTACCTAAGCGCCGCATCCAACAACACGATTTACAAAAACATGTTAACAAACAATCACTGCGGCATCTGGCTTGAAGAATCCTCAAACGGCAACATAATCTACGAAAACAATCTGACAAAAAACAAAATGTACGCCATCTGGCTGAAGGAATCCATAGAAAATATCATTTCTGAAAACACTTTTACGCGCCACGCCAACTACACAATCTACATGCGATACGCAAACAAAACCACTATAACAAAGAATTACATAAAAAATAACAACATGGGAATCTTCCTCTATCAATCCACCGATAACGTCCTTTACCACAACAGCTTCATAGATAACATGCCATCAGGCCACGTCTCAGGAGATCTGCCAAACACATGGGACAACGGCAAAGAGGGCAATTACTGGAGCGATTACAATGGCACAGACGCAGACGGCGACGGCATAGGCGACACACCCTACCTGATTTACAAAGAGCAGGAAACAGAAGTCTATGATTACTTTCCACTTATGATTGCCAAAACTCAAGAAAAGTAAATTATAGACATCACGCGTAACAGAACGCACTTACAACAGCTCAAAGCCCCTGCCGTATCAGTTTATCTGATGCAGCTCTACTTCAAAATTTCTTATCCACAAGAGTAAAGATTAAAACGATTTCAGCCACAACGGCAAAAACCACAACCAAGAAAGCGACAAAGTAAATTAAAGGACAAATGTTTTTTCATTCTGCAACTTTAATTGCTTGAATTATCACCCAAGGACTAAATCGCACAAGCTTCCTTAACCCAAAAATTTTTTCTCCTTTAGCAAAGAGCGGAACTAAAGGATTGTCCGATATACGGTCAAAGGGCAACCAGTTAAACCCAACTTTTTTGGTAATTTTCATTTTTTCAGCTTTAAGGACGCTTAAAATTTCCTTGTAGGAATGGAGATAGGGTTTTCCAAGAAATCCTTTAAGCTTCCCCTTTAAACTGGATTTATTTCCAAAAGAAAGAAAAAGCACTCCGCCACCTTTGAGAATACGTGAACACTCAGATATTGGCGCTTCTGATCCCAGAACACAATCTAACAACTCAATCATTATAGCATTGTCCGCCACACTGTCTTTCAATGGAAGGAACCTTGCATCAGCCACGATGACATTAACCTTTCTACTATGGAGGCGTAATCGCTTAAGTGCATGGATATCAAGGTCTATGGCAACTACTTCCATAATTTCTGCAGCAGGAAGAGAAAAACGTCCAGCATTCGCTCCAACATCAACAACTAAGCCGCCTATCTTTAAATTTTTAGAATCAAAGATAAAGTGCATCTCAATGTTTGTTATGTAAACGCCCATTGCTCTTCGGTTCATTTTCTCCCAATATGTCTCTTCTATCTCGGACACAATGCTCTATTCTCCTTTTCGCATGAGTTTGATTCGCATTTTAGTTCTGCTTGCCCAACAGTACAATGGCAAAAGTGCATACCGTAGCGATTTTGGAAGGACATCCTTCAAATCCCTATGTAGCCTCAGCCATATTGCAAGCTTTCCTTTTCGCGTTAGAGGAATATAAAACCTTGTTAAAGGTAATTTAGAGAAACCATTATTTTTCTTGAAGCGGTCAAGGGATGGATGAGCGGTTTCCATTCGTCCATACATAAGCCAATTTATTCTTCTTTTCTCGCAGACTTCGACGGCCTTAGCCACCAAAGCGTTATTTACTGCTTTATCGAAGTGCTTTTGCATCGAAAGCAGTTGAGCTAAAATTGCGATAGTATCTCCTTGCACTAGCTGCACAAGCCCAACTAATTCATCCTGTAGATATGCGCCTATAAAAACAGAGTTTTGCGCTGAAAAAAACCATTGCTTCATTGTCTCCAGCGAAATGCCATAATGCGGGAAAGCCCTGTTCTGCCTGAAAGGCGTTTCATTATAAATTTTCCATGCGGCCTTGACAAAATTTTCATCAGGCTCAACAATAATTGTTTTTATTCCGCTTTTTTCTGCCTTACGAACCATGTTATGTCTTGTGCGCTTTACTATATCTTTAAGCCATTTTTCATACGAGAAAACTCTGAGGATTCCGACGTTATCTTCAGCTTTAACCCACCAAGCGGGAGGATTTGGGATTTCTGAGCACCATTTTCGTTCTATGAACGTAAATATATCGATGTTCCGCTGACGTAGCTTTTCCAAAAATTCGTCGGTGGGAATAATATCCCGCTCATACTCGCCAATGTCTCTTGCTATTGTGAAAAACGCTTTTCGATTCAACGCCAGTGTTTCAAGTTCCTTGTCCACGGCAAGTATTCTCCTCAAAGCCTCATAGAATGGGCCTCTATGATTTAGTTTTCCTCTTTGGAAAAGCCATATTGGATGCATATGTAAAACTTGCCCGCTGGCTGCGGCATCCTCTGCAATTTTTACTGCATGCTCCGCAGGATAAATGTGGCAGATATAGTCCAAACCTAAAGGTTTGAATTTATAAAATGACTCCAACGGATAGTTTTTAGGAATTGGCGGGGACTTGTATCGCCAGCGTTTCCACATTAGCCGAGCGAGAAGGCGTGAGGTGCCGTGAACTGTGTAATAACGTATCTTTCGCCCGGTTTTTTTCTCGAGAAGCTGTAGCTCTTTGTATGGCTCGTTGGCTATGTGCAGCGCAACTTCATGGCGCTCTGGGTTGAGCAGCTTTAGCAGTTCCGCGTCGGGAATTGTTTTGGGGGTGAAAAACCAGTATGCCTTAACCTGCCGTGGCGATTCATTAATCATCCTTGCAAGTATCTTCGAGTTCTTGAGGTAGTCTTTGCCGACGCTGATACCGAGGGCTGTGTAGATAAAGCTTCTCAGCCTTGAAGGGTAGGGGTAGTCAACGTCGATTCTTAGAGTTAGCAACGCCGTCTCCTTTGTCATTCTACGAAATGTAATAGCAGAAACTATTTAAAGGTGTAAGTCACGCGCCTTTATTAACTTAAAATTATTGTAAATTTTTGTTCAAGTGGCTTAATGGACCATTAACGGTTACAAAAATATGAGAGCCCACAATTTTCTTTAGGCTTTAGTGAATGTGCATTGTTAACCATGAGGTTTATTAAATGTGGCGAATAGTTAATACGTGTAGCTCTGCTTCTTACTGCTAAGTAATCTTTTAATTGCTAGTTACTAATCTTAAGTTGAGATGCTAAGTAAAGTTGATGTGGTAATTCCTACTAGTAGAACAGTTAACAGCGCGCTGTTAAATACGTTACATAAGGCTGATTGGGTCGCAAATATTTATATTACAAGGGAGAAGCCGTTGAGTGTTGCACGTAAAAATGCTGTTTTAAGAGCAAACACCGAGTGGGTTGCAATGTTTGATGATGACGTGGTTATTCCTTCTGATTGGTATTGGAAAGTGGCTAAATATGTCTCTAATGATATCGGGGCGGTTGCGACTGTAGCCCAACAAGGTGATAGAGATTATGCAGCATACGATAGAATTGTGGATGCGGTTTATGGGCTTCGGAGAGTAGAAACTTCGCCGCATATTAATAATGTTCTTATTAGAAGAAGTTTGATGGAAAATTATGATCCGCCTATGCTGTTTCTTGGAGAAGATCAGTTTTTGAAGAAGTATGTAGAGTCACACAATTATAAATGGCTGGTTTTAGATAACATTGGGGTAGTTCATTTTGGTGCGGTTAAAAGCAAGGTTGATGTTGGAATTGCTTATCGAAGATATGCTCATTATAGCTTATATCAATTGGCTAGGCGGTTTTTTGCGCGTATGATTATTGTGCCTTTTGCTGCTGCTGCAAATTTGAGTTTTAAAACTTTGATAAAGTTGTCAGCTGAGAATGTGCAGTTTATTTCTGGTTGGCTTAAAGAAACAGTTTCTAAAAAGGGATAAGGCGCGCGTTATTTTTGCATTATGTGTTCTTTAGCTATTTTTGCTGACTTTTTTAGTTAGCCATTTACCCAGCGTTATAGCCATTGGTATTTCGTGTGGGTTAATTTTTATGATTGGCGCCTTGTAGAGGTTTATATTTTCTTTTTTTCTTTTTAGTTTGTTACTTAGTTTTTCTGCATCTCTTATTGCTTTCACAAAGGTTGGTGATAATTGTTTGAGAATTTTGTTCTCCTTGGCTTTTGCAGCTTTAATTGCATTTGCCATAAAGTTTCTTGCTGTGTATGTTTTAGCCAAGGTTTTGTATCTACTGTTGGTTATTTCGGCGAGAATGAGATGGTTTCTTATTCCTAAATAAAATTTTAGCAAGCTCACTTTCTTGAAACTTTCCGATTTTTTATGTTGCGCTGTTACGACTGGAATAGCTTTTACTTCCCAGCCTCTGTTCCACATTTTTAGACAGATAATGCTGTCGTCAAGATACGCGAACATTTCATCATAAAACAGCTTATCTTCACTGTAGAGAGTGCGTACTGCTTCGATTCTATAGATTGTGTATGCTCCGGAAGTATATGTTGGATAAAGGCATCTATCCATTTTTGGTAGCGGCTGGTTATGGAAAACCGCGTGGTCTATAAGAAGCTCATCCAAGAAGAAGCCCCAATTGTCCACAAGTTGACTTTTGTATTGCATTATTACACCTTGTGCCGCGCCTAGCCATGGATCCGTTTCCATAGCCTCAATTAAAACGTTGAGACTGCTGGGGCAGGGTATTGCATCGCTATTTAGGAGAACAACGTATTTCGCGTCTTTATTCCTTGCCCTGTAAGCGATGTTGTTGCCACCACAAAACCCCATATTTCTGTTTAGTTGGATAATTTTGCTTTTGGAGCCAAATTCCTTTTCGGCATAAGCCTTTATTATTTCGGAACTGCCGTCTTTGGAGTTGTTGTCGACTATTATGAGTTCATAGTTTGAGTAATCGAGGTTTTTTACTCCCTGCAAAGATTTTAATGCAAGCTCTATAAATGAAGCACTATTATAATTAAGCCATAGAATTGACACTAAAGGATCAATGCCTTTTTTCTGCGTCAACTGAAAGCTCTCCAAGCCTCTTATCGCAAACTCATTGTTGGTATAATAAAGCATCTAACCGAAACCATTTATAATCTATTCGCGTATTCAAACAGACTAGCTGTTTATACTTTAACCAAAATAAGACATGTAGAAATTGTTATAGGTTTACTCTTTTAACTGCAGCTGGAGCTTCTGCATGTGATTAGTTCATAGTTTAGATAATAGTTTTTACTAATTTAAAAGCGTTAATGCAAAATAGGCAAAAACAGCGCTGTTATAATTATGCAAAGGAAAAAGTTTGAGAGTAAGTATTTCCCTATCGACAACAAGTAGCTATGCGGCACTATTTTTATTTTAATTCTCAAAATACCCATGATCTCACAATATTAAAAATTATATAGAAGCAAGGAAGTGACTTTCCTTTAACAACTTTTGTTGAAAAATGCTTGCAAGGAAGCATGTTTCTTTGAGTTCACTGTAGTTGAATATATCAGTGAAGAAAATTTATTTACAAACTTTGTTATCTCCATAATTCTTATTATGAACTTCCTTCCAAACTACGGCAATTAATAAGAAACTATTGGAGAAGTTTAAGTGGTTGCACATGAAGATTTGGCGAAAACTTCCATAATAATTACTAATTTTAAGAATTCAAATTTATTAACAAAATGTTTAGAAACTATTTTCAAATCCAACTATCCGTCTTCAAAATTCGAAGTTATCGTGGTTGACTGCTTAACTCCAGAGGAAGAATTAAAAGCAATAGAAAATAACTTCCCAGAAATTAAAATAGTACATTTCGATTCAGACATAGGTGCTTCAGCATCACACAATGTCGGTGCAAAATATAGTTCAAAGGATTCTGAATATTTAGTATTTCTGGATAATGATGTATTATTAGATCCTCTTTGTTTAAATGAACTCGTGAATGCTATTAATTCCTACAAAATTGGGGCGGTTCAAGCTAGAATATATAATCTCGATGAGACTCTTCAGTATATTGCATGCTTTATAGATGAACTAGGTTTCATTCATGTAATTAGTGATGAAAATAAATTAATGAAAGTTCTTGCTGAAGGATGGACGATAAATGGGTTGGGTTCAACATGTTGTTGTGTTAGAAAGAAGTTATACTTTAAGATTAAAGGTTTTGATCCTATATTCTGGGTTTATCATGATGACCAAGACCTGGGATTAAGAATAGTGTCAGCAGGTTTTGACATAGGAATAGCAGTAGGGGCAATAGCCTATCATATAGGCGGCGCGACCATTGAAAGTAAGAGAGGGTTATTCTTTGCTACACGGAATAAATACATAATTATCTTTAAAAACTATCCCGCATTTTGTTTTCTAAGAGCTTTCTCGTGCCAATTAATTTATGACACAAAAAATATTTTCAGTTATTTTAGGAAAGGGAAAATCTATTCGGCGTTAACTGTTTCTTCTGCTTTATTGTGGGTTATCAAGAATTTGAAGTTATTATATTGCATGAGGAAAGAAAATAAAAGCACTATACAGAATATAAAACTGAATAAGAGGTCACCGAAAATTTTGTTTCAGAAATTATTGGGATTGTTATGGAAATCGGTTTTTGCAAAACAGTAGGAGACATTTTAACAAGCAAATTAAATCTTCTAAATATTTACGTGACAAATAGATGTAATTCTAGATGTTTGATTTGTGGCATATGGAAAGATTTGCCAAAAGTTGATATGAATATTAATTTGTTAAAGAAATTGTTAAATGACCGAATTGCTAAAAAAGCGCAATTTTGTTTACAAGGCGGTGAGTTCTTTTTACATCCGGATTATGATAAAATTTTGAAACTATTTAGAGGTAAAAAATTCTTTGTGGAAACTAACGGTATTTTAGACAAAATCGTAATAGAAAGTATAATTGAGTATGATATTCCGAGTCTTTACATATCACTTGACGGCGATATGGATACATATAAGAGAATACGTGGAGTTGACGCATACAATAACGTTTTAAATGTCATTAGCACATGCAGCAAATTGTGTTCAGTTACAATTGGTTTCACAATGACACCATACAACGATTATAATGATTTAATCCATGTAGCTGAAATAGCAAAAAAATTCAAGTGTAATCTGTGGTTAAATATTTTTGGCTCTCCACCGCATTTTAAGATTAACAATTTTTATGATCAAACAATGGCACATAGCCACTTCCAACTTGCCAGTTTGTCTCCGCTAGTATCTAAAAATGACCAAAATTATATTAGAGCATATCTTAAAGGTTTAACTTTACCTTGTTTGTCTACAAGAATTTACAGTACAATATTGCCGAATGGTGATGTTCTATTTTGCCAAGGGCTTAATATAACTTTGGGAAACATTAAAGATACAACTTTTAGAGACGTGTGGTTTTCAAGAAAACGTTTTTCATTACTTAGAGCCACTCATAATTGCCAGCGCTGCGCTCTTTCTTGCCATAGAAAGCTTGACGCCACAATTCTATTTAATTTACAGAAATTCTTACCTGCAAATTTAAGTTTAAAGTTGTTAAAAGAAATAGCTCAGATTCACTTGAAATCCTATTCAGCTAATGCTTGAGTAGTTCATGTTAAAATTTGGGGGACAAAACCATACCGTTAGGCGAAGTGTACAAATATAATCTAAAAAAGGCATACCTAAAAAACCTCATCCAAATAATGGGATTTCTTGATCTTCACAGCCATATCCGATGGATGGCTATTAAACGGTACATAAACAAAACAAACAGAAATGCTGAAATTGGGTCTGGTTGGGGACTTATGGCATTTGAATTCGTAAAAGTAACCAGTGAATCAATCGTTTGTATAGAAAAAGATCCAAATCTAATTAAGCTTGGCGAAACTCTCTCTAAAAGAATTGGCACAAATAAAATCATTTTTATAATTGATTCGTTGCCTAAACTTGTAAAATTAAAGGAAAAAACTTACGACCAAATACTTCTGATAGACGTTTTGGAGCATGTAACTGAAGACTTAGAATCATTAATTAGAATTAATTCCTTACTTAAAATAGGAGGAACTATTATAATTTCCGTTCCAACACCAAATTACCCGAAATATTTTGGCCGAAAATTTGCAAATGCAATAGGCCATGTAAGAGATGGATATTCTATAAAAGAAATAAGCGCCTTGTTTGAGAGCACCGGATTTAAAATTATAAAATGGTCGTATCACACTAACTTCTTAAGTTCTCACCTTTGTAAACTTTGGTATTATTATAATTTACCAAGCAAACTGAAGATCATTTTATTTCCTTTCTTTAGACTTTTAATTCTTCTTGATTTTGTGGGCAAAGGAATTAATAGCTGCGGAATTGCCGTTAAAGCTATAAAAGTAAGAGACCTAAGAGCAGGTGGCTGAGTAGCCTTCTATGGATAAATATGTCATTCTGGGTTGTGGTTGGGCGGGCATAACGTTTGCTATTGAACTTAAAAGAAATTTTCCCACTCTTGAAGTAATAGTTCTGGAAAAATCTAATACTCCTGGTGGTCTCCTTAACAGCGTCAAAATTAATAACCATTTTTTTGATATTGGCGGAAGTCATGTTATCTTTTCTCATAACAAGAGTACATTACAGAAACTACTCGCAGTTTTAGGCAAAAATTCTGTAAGCCATCAGCGAAATACCAAAGTGCTATTGAATTCAATTTTCGTTCCCTATCCCCTAGAAAATGGTCTCTACGTTCTTTCTCCAGAAGAAAGAGCAGAAGCATTAATCTGTTTTCTTGAAGTCTTAACCTCTAGAGCTATAGATTGGACGCCGAAAACATTTAAGGATTGGATTTACGGTTTTTTTGGGAAATGGATAGCTGAGAAATACTTGATTCCATACAATGAAAAGATTTGGAAAAGGCCTTTAGACGCGATTGATGTTGATTGGATTTATACGCCGGGTAGGCTTCCGATACCGGACTGGAGAGATGTTGTTAAATCAGCGGCAGGCATACCTACAGTTGGCTATGTTGAACAAAGCTTATTCTATTATCCAAAATGTGGGGGCATCCAAGCATTATTTGATTCGGCAGCAAAAGAAGCGAAAAAGATAGGTGTAAAAATTGTGAATAACGTTGAAGTCTCCAAAATTAAAAGAACTAAAAACGAGTGGATTATAAATGACGAAATTAAAGCCCGAAAACTTGCTAGTACAATTCCACTTAAAGAGCTTGTAAAGGCACTAGATGCGCCTAAAGAGGTCATGAAGGCATCGGAAGAGTTAGATTACAACAAAATAGCGATTGTAGGCATTGCGTTAAAGAAAGCCGCGCCAGACCAACACTGGATCTATGTGCCAGATAGTAGCATTATATTTCACAGGTATGCATGGATATCCAATTATAGCCCAAAAAACTCTCCGCGTGGCGAATCTACAATATTAGCTGAAATAACACTGCCGCCAAACGCGAAAGTGAGCACTAAAGAGTTGGTGGATAAAACTGTGACAGATTTGGAAAACCTTAATGTGCTTAAACAGAAGGAGATACTTTTTACCAAAGCATGGCTACATGAATATGGATACCCAATCTATAAAGTAGGTCACAGAGAAAAACGCGAAAAGATTATGTCATGGTTGAGAGAACAAAATGTTGTATCCGTGGGCAGATGGGGAAGCTGGCACTACTGGAACATGGATAAGACCTACGAAGAAACAATAAAAGAGATTAATTTTCTCAAAGCCAGTAAAACAGAATAGCTACCAGTACAAAGTCAAGTAAATTATAATAAATACATAATAAGTGAAAAGTGATAACATGGGATACAGAATGAAAGCTTTAGTTTTAAGTGGTGGTAAGGGTACGCGGCTTAGGCCTTTAACTTTTACATGTGCAAAGCAACTTATCCCCGTGGCTAATAAGCCCATACTTGGCTACGTTCTTGACCATGTGGCTCAAACGGGCATAGAGAATGTGGCCATAATAATAGCGCCTGAAACTGGTGAAGCCGTCAAAAGCTATGTCCAAGACGGCGCAGCGTGGCGCATCAACGTAACCTATGTGCCGCAGGAGCCGCTGGGTTTGGCGCATGCAGTAAAAACCGCGCAACGATTTCTCGGAGAAGACAGCTTCATCATGTGCTTGGGCGATAACTTGATAGGCAAAGGCTTCAACCAACTCATTGAGAAATTCACACGGGAAAAGCTGGACTGCCTAATCCTGCTGAAAGAAGTTGAAGACCCCACAAGATTCGGCGTAGCAGTGTTGGACGCAAAAAATAATGTAGTTAAACTCGTCGAAAAGCCGAAGGCTCCGCCCAGCAACCTTGCCATCGTAGGCGTATACCTATTCTCAAACAAAATCCACAAAGCCATCGACCGCATCAAGCCATCATGGCGCGGCGAGTTGGAAATAACAGACGCCATACAGGAAATGATAAACATGGGCTTCAAAGTTAAAGCAGAAAAACTCGAAACATGGTGGCTGGACACAGGCAAAAAGGACGACATACTATACGCAAACGCAAAAATCCTCGACGAATACATAACACAGCAAATACGCGGCAAAACCATAAACAGCAAAATCGAAGGCAGAGTTACCGTCCAAAACGGCGCAGAAATCCTAAACAGCACCATAAGAGGCCCAGCAATAATAGGCGCAAACTGCAAAATAGAAAACAGTTTCATAGGACCATACACCAGCATAGGCGACAACACACAAGTAACCAACAGCGCAATAGAGTACAGCGTAATCCTAGAAAACGCCATCGTCAAAGGCATCGACTGCCTAGAAGAAAGTCTCATAGGAAGAAACGCAAAAGTAACAAAAAACAACAGAGCCAAAGCAGTGAAACTCCACATAGGAGACTACTCAGAAGTCGAAGTCTAACAAAGCGAAACACCAAGAAAAACCGCCGGCTTCTCCGTAAACAAAAAGCAAAAAACAAGAATTTTATAGTCTATTAACAGATAAACCTATGTTTAGAGGCTAAAAAATGAAAGAGCACTTCCTCAAAGGCGTAAGAATCCAGGAAGTAAATATAATCCCCGACGAGCGCGGTTTTTTCGCGGAAGCATTAAGACAGGACTGGAAAGACCTGCTCGGCGAAGAATGGATTGCACAAGCAAACATAAGCTACAGCTACCCAGGCACCGTCCGAGCATGGCACAAGCACGCAAGAGGACAAGTGGACTATTTCCTTGTTTTGGAAGGCGCCTTGAAAATCTGCGCTTACGAAGAAAAAACACGAGCGATGGTTGAAATCATGGCCAGCAGCCAAAAACCCTCCATCGTGAGAATACCCGGCGAATACCTTCACGGAACAAAAACAGTAAGCAACACTCCGTCCCTCACAGTTTACTTTACGACGAGACTTTATGATTATAAAAGTCCAGATGAAATCCGCAAACCATGGAACGACGAAACAATAATCCCCGCTGAGATAAACGGGAAAAAAGACGACCCGCGAGTGGGAAAACCCTGGGATTGGTTCTATCCTCCCCATAAATGAGAGGTTGCACATGAAGCTTTTAGTGACCGGCGGGATGGGATTCATCGGAAGCAACTTCATACGGCACGTACTAACGAAGCACGATGACGTGCACGTAATAAATCTGGACAACCTTTCAACAGGCTCAAACCCTGCAAACCTGAGAGACATCCAAGAGGATAGAAGATACACTTTTGTTAAAGGTGACATAGCTGATAAAGAACTTGTTGAAAAAGTGATAGCCAAAGTAGACGCGGTTGTAAATATAGCCGCGGAAACCCATGTGGACAGAAGCATCTCGAATCCGCAGTCATTCTTCCAGAGTAACATTTACGGAGTCTTCAACCTACTTGAGGCTTCACGGAAAGCTAAGGTGGAAGCCTTCGTTCAGGTAAGCACAGACGAGGTGCACGGCCCCGCAGCACATGCAACTTCCTTCAGAGAAATAGACATGCTTAACCCGTCTAGCCCCTACGCTGCCTCGAAAGCAGCAGCAGACATGTTCGTCATTGCCTATTACAAAACATATAATCTTAAAACCTTCATCACAAGGTGCACTAACAATTTTGGTCCATACCAATTTCCAGAAAAGTTCATCCCGAAAACCATCATCCGCGCAATGCTGAACCAAAAAGTCGCTATATACGGGACAGGCAAGCAAATTAGAGACTGGATCTACGTGGCTGATCATTGCGAAGGCATAGATACAGTTCTGAGAAAAGGCAAACCAGGCGAGATATATAATATCTCAGCAGGCAACGAATTAGAAAACATAACCGTCGCTGAAATGATCCTGGATATTCTCGGAAAAAGCCGCGGCGTAATAGAGCATGTTGAAGATAGGCCAGGTCACGATGTGCGATACAGCTTGGACTCGTCTAAAATTAGAAAGGAATTAGATTGGCACCCTATGCATAGTTTTCAAGAAGCGTTGAAGGCAACGGTAGAGTGGTATGTCAAAAATGAGTGGTGGTGGCGCCCCTTAGCCACGGAAAAAGTTCTACACCAAACCCCGTGGAAGTTGAAGTGGTAACGTTGAAGCTGCTGGTCACAGGCGCGAGCGGGCTACTAGGGCATCAAATAGTTGAAAAAGCATTAGGAAAAGGGCATGAGGTTTATGCAGCATACAAGGAAAACCCATCTACTTTAGGAAAACCAGTTAAGATAGACCTAATTAATCAAAATTTGGTTTTCGACGCCATCGACAAAATTAGACCGCAGGTAATTGTTCACGCTGCAGCTTACACGGATGTAGATGGCTGCGAAATAAACAGGCAGATGGCTTTAAAGGTAAATGCCGAAGCCGCCAAGCACATTGCAGCAGCTTCTGCAAAGTCAAACGCCCATGTAATCTATGTTTCTACGGACTATGTGTTCGACGGGGAAAGGGGCTTGTACGTGGAAGAAGATCAAACGAACCCCATAAATTATTATGGTTACACCAAACTTAAGGGCGAAGAGTACGTTCAAAAATATGCGAAGTCATGGTGCATTGCCAGACCAAGCGTTATCTACGGCTGGAGCCAAACAGGAAAACTCAATTTTGCCACATGGATAATAAACAGCCTGAGTAATAAAAAGGAAATCAAAGTTCTTGTAGATCAGCATGTTTCACCTACGTTTAACACAAACTTGGCTGAAATGCTCTTGGAAATAGCGGAGAAAAAAATTAGCGGCGTCTTGCACGCTGCCGGCGCCAGCCGCGTTAGCAGATATGACTTCGCAGTAAAATGCGCTGAGCTGTTCAATTTGAATCCCAGCTTGATTAAGCCGGCTCAGATGAGGGAAATGTCTTGGAAGGCCAAGAGACCTAGAGACTCTTCATTGAACGTAAGCAAGGCAGAAACTATGCTTGAGGCGAAACCGCTGAAACTTGACGATGCCTTGAGTATGATGAAGAACCAGCTTTAAAGCTAGATGCGCCTTCGCATGCTGCAGCTTCAACTCGGTGGCGGCTATCCATAAATGGCTCATAAAAGGGAAAAGGGTGTTTTGGCAAGTTTAAATTTTGCCTTTCAAAATTACGAAGATTTATCTTGTTTGTTTTCTAAAAGTTTCATCAAATCTTTTTGAAGGGCTTCGGCTCTTCTTTTAATCTTCTCCACCTCTTCGCACACACTTTCATCTTGGATTTCTTCTTTCCGTTTCTCATTAGATTTTAAAATCAGATGCAAAAAGTCAGAATTCCAAACTTTCAAAAGGAGTTCAGTGTTTGGGATTAAACAATGCCCGCCTATAACGCCTGGGTAGTGAAGTGGCTTATTAAAGTGCACTCGGTGGATGTCTTCGATCATGTCTACAACCTCGTCAAAATTTGCTTCAAAATGTCTTGAAATACGGTGCATCTCTTGAAAACAAGCGATCATCCAAGCTCTATACGTTGTTTCAAACAGTTTTGCCAGCTCAGTTTCAACAGGACTGCTTAAGATCTTTACTTTCAGTCCTATCTGCTCAAAATGTTTCCGCGCTAATTCTGCTGCCTCCTCTGTTACGCCACCAATGTACTTGCTCCAAAACATGATGTCCCTTTTCATTGTTTCCAAATTTTTGTGCATACCTCTTATTGGAGAATGAACTACCAAAGATTTTGTGCTGTTATAGATTCTCTGGGTAGTACCAGGAGGCACAGTACTATCAATAATTGTCAGTTGAGGATTAAACTTTCGCATATAATCCAGAGTTGTTGCAACAAAATTTTCTACATCTACGCATGGATAACAAATATGCATAACATCAAAAGCGCTAGGTAACTCGACTTTACCAGCGACATTGCACATTTTATCCTCGTTTAAATCAAAACCATAAACATCAACTTTCCCACTTTCCTCGAGTAGCTCATATAATGCTCTGCCCACTTCGCCTAATCCAACTACAATTACCTTCTGCTTGCGCATGCTTTAACCTCTAGGAACACAACTAACCACAATAGAGATATTTTAAGTTTAAAATCACGAAGGCTTAAATCGTATATTTTAAATTCTCGGTTTAGTTGCCACTTTTCTGAATTTTGTAATAGGATTCCTTCAACTATTGAATTGTCAAGTCTAACATGAAAGAGCAGGACTGAAAAACCTTTTTATAGCAATTACTTACTTTTTCTGACGTTTTGGCTGATTATATGCCCAATTGTATCTACTGGACTTTCAAGCTCACGGAGTTTGCCGCTAACATCCCACTTCTTACCTACTAGCTTTTCAGCTAAACGATAAGCTTCAGTAGGCGTGGCCTTGAAAATTGGAAAGCCCCTTTCAATTAAATAATCATTCACGTGCTGCTTCTGAAAGAAGTCAACAATTATTGCAGGTGTTCCTTGCAACGCTGCTTCGCGCGTAATTGTTCCTCCGACTCCGACGAACAGATCTGCTTGCGCTGCTAAACTTGCAGAATCAACAAAATCCTTCGGAACCATGAGGCCCTTAATTTCTTTGCGGCGGTATCTTGACAGATAAACAACATTTCCGAGTCTTGTTAGTTTTTTCGCTATGGGCATTAGGGAGAATTTTTTCTTTGTGTAAGCGGCTTTTTCTTCAATTTCCCGCACAACAATCAACGGTTTCTTGAAGGCGTAGCTAACTGAAGGCTTGAAATCCTTGATCCAAGCAACCTCGTCCACGCCGTTAAAACTAACTATCTCGCCTTTGACGCTATAGGCTTTTAGGCTCTCTTCGGGGATAGCTCTTGAGGCAACTATGTAGCTTGCAAGGGGAAGAGTAAGCCTATTCACTGCCTCAGCGTATACCGTATCAATAGTGGCAATTATTGGAATGCCTAAGCCGAAAGCCACCCTTATTTGGTCAACGGAACTATGGGAAATAGCGATGTCAGGCGGGTTTTTCCCGAAAAATTTGCAGAATAAAAGTTGACGGTGAAGCCCCGCTTTAAGCCTAGACGCTAAAGAGTGCGGATTGTATTTTCCTATGACTAGGGGTTTTTCGTTTAGAAAGCTTGCAACTTGCAATGTATCAGGATGCTGCCGTGTGGTCAATATTACTTCATGCCCGCGATCTCTAAGCCTTTTTGCTATCGCAACCCCATAGCGCATATGTTTGCCTGTGCACGCATCATACCATATTTGCATGGTTTCACCAGCGATACATTTCTCCGAGGACACAGCCATCTTTAACAAGCTTGGCAGGTGCATCTATATGGCGAATCCAGAAAACGCCTTCAGGCAGTATATTATATTTGGGCATTTCTGGTATGTTCTCGTTACATGCGAGTTTGACACAGAGATAGGGAAAGTTTGCGTAATGGTCTTTTCTTAGAATTTTGCTGGCGTAAGAGAAGAAAAAGGAAGTTGTGAACATACGTGCAGCGTTAATTTCAGTAGCGCATGGCACTCCATCCTTGTTTTCTTTCAAGTCCACGCAAGCTAATCCATTAAAATTCGGGTCTATGGCAAGCACGGCTTCCGTGGCGATTTTGTTTACTTTTTCATCGTGTATGGTTCTTTGAACAGCAGGCGTGCCCGTTATGCCAGAGGGAGCAAGATGAGGGTAGATATACTCTATGCGTTCTCTTGCCATGGAAGTAACAAGCTCGCCGTCTTTCCAAATACTGTGAAAAGCCACGTTTCTTCCGGGAAGAGTCTCCTGTGCGATAAATGCCCAGCCAGCGTTTCGCGCTCGCCAATACTTTATCCATGAAAGGGCTGTTTCCTTGTTGTGAGCAGGTGTGCTTCCTACTCCGCCGGCGCCATGACGCGCTCTAATCCATAAAGGGCTTCCAAGCTCTTCAAATGCCCTGTCAATGTCGCTTTCTGTCTGTATTTCCACAGTTTTTGCCACGGGCACACCCTTTTTCATCCAAACTTCCGCGGATTTAAGCTTGTCCTGACATGTTTTGACAGCGTTCTTTGAAGGTAAAAACGTGTTTGCCTCCAGTTTTTCGCGGTTTTCAGAAACAACCTCCACTTCAACATCAGGCTGAGCATGCAGGAAATCAGCGTTTTCTTTCCGTATAATCTCATTCAATCTATCAATATATCCCGAGTCCTTAGCCTTTGGAACTAGATATTTCTTATCGGCAGGCGACAAATGAATAAAATACTGGTTAGCTTCTGTTCCCACAATGGAAAGTTTTTCCGGCGCAATGCGAAGCGACATGATAAAATTTATTCCAGCAGGCCCGCCTGCGCCAGTAACAACAATTCTTTTCAATATATCACCTTTATTTGGCTTGGTTTAGCTACTAAAGTTACAACTTATTATAAAATATTTATTTGCCACGCTCAAAACTTATTTAAGCAATACGCTTAGAATTGAAGAAGAAAAACCGGGCCGGTCGTCTAGTTTGGTCAGGACATTTACGCATAGAAGCGTTAAACCTGAAACAGCCCTTACGAGGCTGAGGTCGCCGGTTCAACTCCGGCCCGGCCCACTTTCGCGCAGTTTTGCGTATCGCTTTAATTAAACGACTTTTTCCAACAGTCGATTTATGTTAGCCTCTCACGATTTTCAGTATTGTATCCCACATTTCCCTGATTTTTCTTGGATCTTGTTGTCTCATGAAATAAAAGCAGTTTATTCCTAACTCTTTGCAGCTGGTAATATTCCCAGTGGAGTCATCGACTAGCAGAACTTGTTCAGGGCGAACCTGCGCTTTTTCAAGCACATGGGCAATTTGTGCTTTTTTGCTTGGGCACTTATCTCGGGCGACTACATCCTTTATGTAAGAAGCTAGGCCGTGTTCGCTGAGAAACTTTTTTACTACGTGCATGCTTTGCATGGATACTATGTAAACGTCAACGTGCAACTCAGCAAGCTTTTCCAAAAACTTTATTGTGTAAGGGGCAAGTTTGGCTTCTTTTAGCGCGTCTAATTCAAGTTGCTCGATTAGTTTGCTGGCTTTTTGAAAAATCGGTGTTCCATATGTGGTCTCATAGAATGGAATAAGGCTTTCAACGTTGTGACCGGCAGCGGTGGATGCCAAACGGAGCACCGCGTCCCAATCAACATTGAGGTTGGTAATTACCCCGTCAAAGTCGAGCGCGATTACCTTGATTTTAGGCGAGTTTGCATCGTTCGCCATGTGTTTTTAGCACACTCGATTATTACAGCGGCTAACTGTCTCATAAAGACGGCGGTCGCGGTAATCTTATTGAAAGCGGCGAGCCTTATCAAGATGTCTTCGATTAATAAGAGACTTGAAGATACGGCAAGTTCTCTTTAATTAGCTGTAGCTGTTGAAGGCATTTCTAGATTTTTAAAAAAGGCATAATTCTTCTTTGCGTCGAAAACAGTGAATGATGCTTGTTTCAAATTTCTACCGAGTGAAGGTATTAAGCCTGCGGCGTCCGTTCCAAGCTTGCATGTTAGCACATGCTCAAGCAGACCTAACGACTCAACATTGATGACGTCTCTATACAATTTTGCATGCGCCAACGC
Organism: Candidatus Bathyarchaeales archaeon; assembly: GCA_049718365.1. Taxonomy (GTDB): domain Archaea; phylum Thermoproteota; class Bathyarchaeia; order Bathyarchaeales; family Bathycorpusculaceae; genus JAOAIV01. The sequence continues at coordinate 3,473 of JBNARN010000003.1, read as the reverse complement.
TGTCTTTACCTCATTGAAAGACACGCCGAGAACAAATAATCTATCAAGCAGGGATTCTCGCCAAAGCGCGTAATTGCTCACTTGTTTGCTTGCCAATTCAGCTTCAATGTAATTGCCTTCTTCGTTCAATTGAATTATTTTGACATGTATAGGTAGGCCTTTGCAGAAACCGAAGAGTTCACACATTTTTCCAAGATCAACTTGTCTTCCGCCCACGAGCTGCGTCCGCAGACGCTGCAGTGGTATAGCTACATGAATAGCTGTCGGCTCAAAAACTCCAACGTCCACCAATAGCTCTTTGCCATCCACAAAGTTTGATATGTAGCCCTTTTGTGTCGAAAATTTTTTCATTTTTCCGAAACTACGTGGGCAAACTCCTATTTCTTTGATTAGGTAGTTTGTGGCGATTTTCTCGTCTTCGCCTGCGACTTCAATTTGGACCCAGCCGTCAGCTATGGTGCCTAAAATTTTTGCTTCAACCGCTATGCCTTCAAACGTCCGCTTGAGGGCTTCATCAATTTTTTGCAGCTGGTTAGCGCCGTATGCTTTTGCCAGCAGCGTTAGCACAGTCATGGGTCTTCGCCTATTAGGCGTGTTACTTCCTCGTAAAGTTTGCGAACTCTTTCTGCTGCTTCGTACTTTTTTTCTCTGCGAAGTTTTTCGATGGTTACTTCTATAGGCGCAATGTCAGCGCGTTCAATCAGCTTGTCAGCATATGCTACTATCTTTTCTTCTAGGGTGACGGGCACGTAAATGTCCTTTGGCCAGCCCAATGCTTCTGCCTCGTTTGCTGTTATTCCGCCGCCTACGTGTCGCTTAATTATGGAAATCACTTGGTCAGGTAAGTTTGCCTTTTTTGCTAAGTCGGCGCCGATGACTGCATGGTGAACTGAGTGTGTTATTGAGCGCCCAATGTCGTGGAGGAGAGCGCCGACTTCTACTAAGGCTAAGTCAACATTGAAACCTTTACTCTTGAGGGTGCAAGCTGTTTTTAATGCAAGCTTTGAAACTGCTTCGCAGTGTTCTATAACTTCTGCAGAACAATTATATTCTCGGAGAATCTGCAGTGCTTGCTCCCTTGTTGGAAGCTTTTCACTCACCCAGTTCCTTCCTCAACTGTTCAACTTTCTCGGATAATTTTTGAACAAGCTTTTCATTTCCATAATGCGCTAGTGGTTTGCCGCATGTTGGGCAGTGGAAAACTAGTTCTACGGCTTCTTCAAATGGGATTCGCTTGCAGCCTTGAGTGTTACAATAATAGAAGTCGTGGTTTTTCTCATAATCCAATCGTATGGTGAGTTTTTCTAGAACTCGGCGTTTTTGGCTTAGAATAAAGCCTTCAAGCTGGTCTGGCTGGAGTTTCCAGTGAAAGATAAACCAGCCTGTTTTGGGGTCGCGGGTTCTTCTTAAGCTTACAAGCGAGTGGTCATAAAGCTTGTAGAGGATTTTGCGCACTATATTTAGCCGTATGCCTGTTTTGTTAGCGATTTCATCATCCGTAATTTCATCTACACTTTTTAGATGCTCGATCAGTTTTACGGCGTCTTCATCGCCCAGCGCCGTTGCAACTTTAATTAGCATGGCGTCATCAATGGTTGATAACATAATCTGTTTTCCTTTACTATAATTAAGCACGCTGCTACAATAAAACTCTTATTCACGTTTCAAGCAATAATCAACGTTCAACCATTGTTTTTTTACCTCTTTTTTGAGGCACCACTGATATTTTTGCTCCTGTGAGCTTCTTGGCGAGTTCTTTTCCTTCAAAAAATCGGTCTAAGAAAACGGCGAGGGCTGCACATTCAGAGTGCGGCTGATTTCCTATTGCCACGTTGAAGTCGGAAACGTCTTTGGAATAAAATTCTCTGGGGACCTTTTGGCTTCCAACCAGCACCATAATTGGCTTCTTCAAGTTTCTTATTCTTTCGAGAACGTCGCTTGTTTGTATGTTTTCGCCGTAGACTGTTAAGTGAACAACGATGCCGCCTTTGGCTTTCCAAGCACTTACCGCTTTTTTCCAAGGTGTGCCCATTTCAAAAAAGAATTCTCCGCCCCAGTTGCTTGTAACTTTCTCTACTGTTGCCTTTATTTTCTCGTCCACTATGTCGGAGAGCAGAAATCCTGAAGCGCCCAGCGCCCGCGCGGTTAGGGCAACATGGGTTGTAAGGCGAACGTCCCTCTGTGGTCTATGCCCCCATCTTAACACAACAATTCCCTGCTGGCAAGCTTCATCATTATTGGGTTTTGTGCAATCGCTCGAATTTGCCATTAAACTCTTCAACTCGTTTTTTCACTTTTTCAACAAACAGCGGTTTGGCTTCAAAAACGACATGCACAGAGTCGCCCATGAAGTTTGTCTCTTTTACATCGGTTTTTTCGTGAAGCCAAGAAATTAACGGCATAGCTTGAGGCGTTAACGGGACAGAAAAAGATGCATGAACATAATCCTCCAATTTTTTCAGTATCGCCTCCTTTAGCACTTCAAGATTTGTCCTGTGCAACGCCGACACGAGAATGGGGTTTTTTGTTTTTTCTTTTAATGCTTCAAATTTTTGTTTTGCTTCCGCCTCATTTAGCAGGTCAATTTTGTTTAGCGCTGTTATGATTGGTATGCCCGTTGCGCCTATGTGGTCGATTGTTTCTATGCAGATGCGGTTTTTC
>JBNARN010000003.1:0-802 GCA_049718365.1 Candidatus Bathyarchaeales archaeon | reverse complement strand
TAATGGCTCGCTTATGTCCAGCACCAGTATTATGAGGTCAGCGTAGATGGTTTCTTCAAGAGTGGAGTGGAACGCTTCTATTAATGTCAAGGGCAATCGGTCGATGAAGCCGACGGTGTCGGTTAGTAGGAATTTTCTTTTTGAGATTTCAATAAGCCGTGTTGTGGTTGAAAGCGTCGTGAACAGCGCGTTGTCTACCTGTGTTGATTCTTCGGTTAGCGCGTTGAACAATGAGCTTTTTCCCGCGTTTGTGTATCCAGCCAAAGAGATTGTGGAAAAACCTAATTCAGCTCGTCTTTCACGATGCAGAAACCGTTTCTCACGAATTTTACGGAGTTTACGCTGGATAGTGTGCACTTGTCTTTTCACGGCTTCGTAGTAAACGTCGGCTTCGTATGCGCCGAGCCCCATGAATCCAGGCTGCTCTTTCATCTTTGCTAATCTTACGCGCTCCTTAGCGTGCGTAAGCTCATACTGCAACGTTGCCAGCTGAATCTGCAGCTTCGCCTCTGTGGTGGTGGCTCTCTTCGTGAAGATTTCAAGAATAAGCTTGAAGCGGTCGATGGCTTCTACGCCCGTTGCCTTCGCCAAGTTGTAGGCTTGCACAGTTCGAAGCGCATTGTCAAAAATTATTTTCTCGGCGCCAGTTTCCTTGACAAGCCGAGCGAGCTCCTCCACTTTCCCGGCGCCTATCTGATAACGGGCGTCCGGCGCGCGTATTTGCTCTATTTCCGCGACAACTGTGTAGCCAGCTGCTTCTGCAAGTCTTCTGAGTTCTTCCAAACTTGAGGGTTCATGGCTT
>JBNARN010000002.1:28445-37817 GCA_049718365.1 Candidatus Bathyarchaeales archaeon | reverse complement strand
AAACTGTGAGCTCCTAAGAGACGCTAAAATCTTCACAGAAGACACGCGCATATCACGAAACGGCCGCAGCATCTACAAGGTTTTCTGCCTAACAGACTTTGGCAAACAGCTTGCAAAGGAAATTCTGAAAGAAAACCAGTTAGCCTCTGAAGTTGACGAACCTGTTCTTGGCGAGGCAGGCAAAAAGTAGCTTGCAATCTGAGATTTAACGTTGCATCGTCTGCGCAAGTAAGCGCACAAAATTTATTTTACTTTTTGGCGCTTATTTTGTAATCACGCCGCCCGCTTGCATGCTTTATAATGCTACTTTAGCGTTTTCTTGAATTTTACATTTCATTTATGTGCAGTAGTTATGCAAAAGTTTAAATTCAATATTGGTAATTTGCGTGAGTCGTTCAACTATCAAAATCAAGCATCACAATATACACGTGAGGTCTCTTAATGGCTAGTGTGCTTTCACCCTTGGAATATGGCGCATTATACGCAGTTGTAGCTATCGCAATAATAGCGCTTGCATATGCTTTCTTCCTTAGAAAGCGAATCCTCAAAGAGCCCACGGCAACTGGGCGCGTAAAAGAAGTCTGGGAGGGCATACGCGCAGGCGCAAACGCATACCTCCGCGTCCAATTCAAATCCATGCTGTTGCTCATCGGCTTCTTGGCGATTTTCCTATACTTCTCCGCTTCATTGGATAACAGCCCGCTTTTCGTGGCAATCGGCCGCGTTGGTGCTTTCCTTATGGGCACCTTCTTCTCAGCCATGGTGGGCTACATCGGCATGAACATGGCTGTCCAAGGCAGCATACGCGTGGCCGAAGCATCAAAGAAAGGCTTCCGCGAAGCACTTAAAATCGCGTACCGCACCGGCACAATAACCGGCATGCTCACAGACGGCTTAGGCTTGCTGGGCGGCGTAGCCATCTTCCTCATATACGTTGACCACTCACCTGAAGTGCTGCTGGGCTTCGGCTTCGGCGGCACGCTTCTGGCACTTTTCATGCGTGTCGGAGGCGGCATCTATACAAAAGCCGCTGACATAGGCGCCGACCTCGTAGGCAAGGTTGAGCGCGGCGTTCCAGAAGACGACCCGAGAAACGCGGCCGTAGTCGCTGACCTTGTGGGCGACAACGTAGGCGACTGTGCAGGCATGGCTGCAGACATTTTTGAGTCTTATGAAGTAACCATGGTTTCCGCGCTTATACTTGGTTTAGCCATCGCCACGCAAGGACCAATTTTCGAAGCAAAATGGATTGTTTTTCCCATTCTCGTGCGCGGCATCGGCGTAATCAGCACACTTATTGGCACTTACATGGTGGCCAAGTGGCCTGACAAGCTAACGAAAGGCGACGCATTCAAAGCCATGGATCTATCCTATGATCTATCAAGTGCTATTTCCGCGGCGAGCTTCCTTGTTCTGTCAATCTTTTATGTGAATGACATACGTGTGTTTCTCGCAACTACGGTGGGCATCGTTCTTGCTATAAGTTTCAATAAACTTGCAGACTACTTTACCAGTCCAAGCAGAAACCCCGTTGACGGCGTAGCCAAATCAAGCAAGACAGGACCTGCAACCGTAATTTTGCAAGGTCTTGCACTTGGCTTCGAAAGCACCGTTTGGACAATATTTCTCGTCGCATTAACCATAGTCATTTCCATGCTAATCTGGTCTGGCGCAGGCTTCCTATTTGCTTCTTATGGCATAGCGCTGGCAGGCATAGGCATGCTGACGCAGACAGGAAACAACGTTGCCATGGACACTTTCGGGCCGATTGTGGACAACGCGAACGGCATAGGCGAAATGGCTGGGTTGCAAGGCAACTCAAGAAAGATTCTCGCTGATTTGGATGCATCAGGTAACACAACGAAATCTGTAACTAAGGCAATAGCCATCGCTTCAGCTGTCGTAGCCGCCATTTCACTGTTCTCATCCTTCACGGAAACAGTGCATGTAACGTTGGATATAGCGGCTGATCCGCTTGTCTTTGTGGGTCTCTTAATAGGCGGTGCACTTCCGTTTCTGTTCAGCTTCATATCCATAAGAGCCGTTGGAAGAGCTGCAGGCAAAATAATCGAAGAGGTTCGAAAGCAGTTCCGCATTCCAGGCGTGATGGAAGGCACCAAGTTGCCTGATTACGCCAAAGTTGTAGGCATCTGCACTTCTGCAGCGCAAAGGGAACTTGCAAGCATAGCCATCATTGCCATACTTACCCCTCTCGCGGTAGGCTTAATACTCAGCCCATCAGCGTGGGGTGGCTTCCTTGCAGGCGTAATCTTGACAGGCCAGCTTCTTGCCGTTTTCATGGCGAACTCCGGCGGCGCCTGGGATAACGCTAAGAAAAAGATTGAAGACGGCTACTACGGAGGCAAAGGCTCAGAGAGCCACAAAGCCTCGGTAATAGGTGACACGGTCGGCGACCCCTTGAAAGACACTGCTGGCCCTGCGCTGAACCCGATGATTAAAGTCATAAACCTTGTATCGCTTCTCTTTGCGGCTTCGATACTTGCGTTGAAGAACAGTTTTCTTGTTCAGGTGCCAATCCTTAACGTGGAAATTCCAGTTGCTGCAACAGCACTTGCCGTCGTTCTAATCGCATTGATAGGCGTAGCAATCGTTTACAGTAAACGGGAAACGAAAGAGGAAGAGCAGGTTCGAGATATAGAGGCGCCGATCTTCGAAAATGTCATTATCAATCCCAACCCCGTAATTGCGAATACGCTCTTCACGCTAAGCGGTGCTCTCGATGATTCAAGAACAGGCGGCTCAAGGATTGTCTCAGCAGAATATAGCTTTGATGGAGCTTCATGGTTCCCGATGGCTGCGGAGGACGGGCAGTTGGACACGCAGCTTGAGCGGTTAACCGCGAAAACCCTGATTGAAAAGCCAGGCATATACCCGCTTATAGTGCGCGGCGCAGACGAAATGGGCAACGTAACCGCACAGGAATGCGGCGTGGTCATTGTTTATGACCCAAATGCGGGCTCCGCAATCGGCGAAGGCTGGATTGAGTCGCCTGAAGGCGCATACACAGAAAAGCCGCAAGCCAAAGGCAAAGCTACCTTCCAATTCACAGTCGGATACCAAAAAGACACGGGCGCACCAGTAGGGCAAGCTGAATTCGCCTTTTCCGCTGGCGAGTTAACTTTCAGAAGCGAACGCCTCGACTGGCTCGTAATCACTGAAAACAAAGTGCACTTTACAGGAACCGGCTTGCTTAATGGCGCAAAAGAATGCTCCTTTGCGCTGATTGCAATACCCGCCAAAATCGAGGAAAACAAACCTGCCCGATTCCGACTGATCCTCTGGGAAAAGCAGACAGGCAAAGTAATCTATGACAGTGACTTAGGCAATCCTGACAGCGCCTATCCAATAACCAAAGTTGCCGGCGGCGCCATAACCATCGACACAAAGGCCCGCGGTTTAGCTAAAAAGAAATCGCGCAAAGCCGATAGCACTGATTAAAACGCGAGTTAATCTCTAAAACCGCCACCATTCATTTTTCCATTTATAGTGTTAAATTCCAAATTTTTTGTGATTACATTAATAGGGTTAATAGGCGGAATGCAACTCCGCCTAAGAGTATTGCAAACCCTATTTCAAACAATGTTATAAACAGCGCTTTTTTCCAGCCGAACTCCTTAACCAGCGCCGCTATTGTTGCTACGCAGGGTATGTAGAACATTGCCACCAAAGTGAAAACAACCATCTGCACTGGCGTCAGCACCGTGGCGAAGTTTGTTGTTCCCAGAAGAGCCGCCAGCATCACTAACGCCAGCTCCTTGCGCAGTACGCCAAATATCAGCGTTATCCCCGTGATGGCTGGCAAGCCTAGCCATGCTACTGTTATGGGGCTCAGCGTTGCGGCTATGGGCTCTAGCACTCCTGCAACTTCCGCAAGCTTCAACGCAAGGCTTCCCGCGATTATTAGTGGAAAGGCTATTTTTATGAATTCAGCCACTCTGAACCAAGTTTGCTTTAGAATAGTTTTCATGTGCGGCCAGCGGTAGTCATGCATCTCCATGATTAGCGCCGTCGGTTCGCCAGGGACGACTTTGAACGCCAATAGGCCCAGCAGGAAGATTATTAGGAAGTTAAAGAGGTAAAGCGCCAGCGCCCAGTGGATGCCGAGAAAGTTGCCTACAAGCCCTAGTATGATTACTGTGGTTGCAGCGCAGGGCACAAGCGTTGTGACGAAAGCAGCAAGCAGCTTCTCTCTGTGGGTTTCCATTATTCTGCATCCCAAGCAAGCGGGGACGTTGCAGCCGAAGCCGAGCATGATGGGGATGAAGGCCTTCCCATGTAAGCCCATTTTATGCATGATATTGTCCATTAGGAATGCGATGCGGCTTAGGTATCCTGAGTTCTCGAGAAAGTACAGTATTATGTAAAAGGGGATTATGTAGGGCAAGACTATGGTGATGCCTGCGATGAGTCCTTCCATGACGCCGCCCCAAATTAAGTCGCCGGCGATTCCAGTTCCAAAAGCGCTTCGGAACAGTGGCTCTATGCCATAAAGCAAGTCGCTAAGTAATCCTGAAGCGGCGTCGCCGAAGGTAAATATGGCGTAGAAGATTAGAATTAGCGAAGAAATCATCGTCAAGTAACCCGTGATTTTGTGCGTTGTAAAATTGTGCAGGCGTTCTCCCATGGTTGGCTTTATGGGCGGCATCAGAGTCTGAACCGCTCGCGCTATGCAGCCAGCCGCCTCGTATCTCTCCGAGGTTATCACGGTTGAGCAGCCGTGACCATGGAGCTTCTCAATTTCTAATGCAAGCTTTTTGGCTGTGGCGACTACTTGCGGCGCGATTCGTTTAATCTCTCTTTCTATCTCTTCATCTCCTTCCAGCAGCTTGACCGCTGTGTACCGTCGTGGATAAACAAACTCAGCATCTTTCAGTGCATCCATGAGTAGACTTATTTTTTCTTCTATCTCTTCACCATACCTTATCTCGGCTGGTTTTTTATCTGGCGCTTTTTCGATTATTTCGATGGCTTTCTCTAGGAGTTTGTCGATGCCTACGCCTTTAACCGCAATTGTTGGCACGACGGGTACTCCTAAAATCTGCTCCATCTTTTCTATGTCAACATGGATTCCTTTGCTTTTCGCGATGTCCATCTGGTTCAGCGCAATTATCAAGGGGGTTTCCAGTTCCATAAGCTGCAAAGTGAAGAAGAGGTTTCTCTCAAGCACCGAAGCGTCCACAACGTTTATCACAATGTCTGGCCGCTCAACCGCTATGTATTTTCTTGAGACAATCTCCTCCAGCGAATACGTAGACAGCGAGTATATTCCCGGCAAATCCACGATGTCTATTGTGTATCCTTTAAACTGAAGTGTTCCTTCAGCTTTTTCAACTGTTTTTCCCGGCCAGTTGCCTATATGCTGATGTAAGCCTGTTAAATGGTTAAAAATCACGGATTTTCCAACGTTAGCGTTTCCAGCCAAGGCTATCTTAAGGCGCCGGCTACCTTTTTGGCTGATACCCTCTTTATTTGCTGCGCAAGAACTGCCTGACATAGAGTTCACCTGCTACCTTGCTGCTTTTTCGGGCTCCACAAAAATCTTCGAAGCAACACCTTTTCCAATAGCAAGTTTTGAATCTCGCACCGCCAGCTCTACGGGGCCTCCGAGCGGCGCGATTCTGACGACGCATATGGTTGTTCCCGGCGTAAGCCCCATGTCCAAGAGCCGCTGAACCATGTTGCGGCCGCCTCTGATTAAAGCTATTTTGCCGCATTGGCCTTCTTTGAGGCTGCTTACGGCAACCAGGCTTTGTTCGTGTTTTCCGGCTTCTTCTAAGCCTTTTTCATGTAGCTGTATGCATTTGGCGCAGCTTTCTATTTGGAGATTGCATGGCGGAATCATTTTTCCGTCGTCTGGGCAGCGGTCAGGATGCCTTAGAAACCTGCATAGTGACTCTTCTGCCTCGTCCGAAAGCGAGTGCTCCATTTCGCAGGCTTGGCTGTGGACTTTTTCTTTATCAATCCGCAAAACATCATGCAAGAAACGTTCTAGTAAGCGGTGTTTGCGTGCTATTTTTTCAGCGATTTGTCGTCCTTCTCTTGTTAAGGTTGTGCCGTGGTATGGCGAATATGTGATGTAGCCTTTTCTGGCGAGTTTTTTTAGCATCTCGGTTACGCTGGCTGGAGCTATTCGTAGCGCTTGCGAGATTTCGGTGGTGCTTACTGCCTTTTCGTTTTGGGATAGGTCGTATATTGTTTTTAGGTAGTCTTCGGTGCTTTTATGTGCCATGTGCTCACCATTTTTTAGGCGTGCCTAAATTATAGGCGTTTTCAGCGACCCTAATAAACTTTTAGGCGCACCTAAAAATGTCTGCAAATCAATTACACCAGCAACAGAAACCAAATCCAATCCATAAGCAATCTAAGTTCTAAAAGCCCTAGTAAGGGCTAAATATTTCCAAGTCTATTTCGGTTGCGTCAAAAGAGGGATCAAAAAAGGATGGATGACTTCGCAGACCTATTCATCAAATTAATCGAAGCAAGCCGCAACCATGAACAATACCGCGACGTAGAATGCATAAACCTAATCGCCAGCGAAGGCCTCAAGGCGAAAACGACTTGGAAGGCCACGTGAAAAAGCGCTATTACCAAGGCCAAAAATACATGACACTTATCGAGAACTACGCCACCGACCTCATGAAAAAACTTTTCAAATGCACATGGGCTGATGTGCGTCTGGTTTCAGGAACGCACGCGAATTTAGCTACCTTCAAAGGCTTATCCACCGCGGCGAAAAACCGAAAAATGGTTGTGACACCGCTAAGTTGCGGAGCCCACATATCACATGATTATACAGGTCTAGCAGGCGCCGTCCTAGGACTTGAGAACATAAATCATGTTTACAGCATAGAAGAATTCAACATAGACGCCGAAAAATCCGCAGACGTGATAAGAGCTGCAAAACCAGGCATAGTAACGTTCGGCGGAAGCCTCTTCCTTTTCCCACACCCAGTTAAAGAGCTAAAAGCCGTGGCTGATGAAGTCGGAGCCTATGTAGCCTACGACGCATCCCATGTCCTCGGGCTTATCGCCGGCGGCGTTTTCCAAGACCCCTTTAGCGAAGGCGTCGACATCATAACCTCGTCAACACATAAAACCTTCCCCGGACCGCAGGGCGGCGTCATACTTGGAAGTGCAAAAGACGCGCGCATGGAGAAGGCAATAAAGGCGATTCAGTTTGCCATCTTCCCGCTAAGCGCTTCAAACACTCACTTGGGCCGATTGCCCGCGCTAGGCGTGGCCGCATTGGAGATGAAGCTTTTCGGCGCGGAACTTGCAAGGCAGACGGTAAAAAACGCGCAAACAGCCGCCCAATATCTATACGAGAATGGACTCAAAGTCTTGTGCGAGAAAAAAGGCTTCACTCGGTCGCATCAGATAGCCGTTGACGTCTGCGATTTCGGCGGAGGCAAGAAGGTGGCGCAAGACCTTGAGGACGCTAACATAATTCTAAACAAGAACTTATTGCCCTACAACAATCAGAATGACCGTGATAACCCCTCGGGCTTGAGAATCGGCTTCCAAGACGTAACACGCCGCGGATTCCGAGAAGGCGACATAAAACACTTATGCGATTTGATGCTTAGTGTAATCAAGGGCAAGCGTAAACCCGCTGAAGTTAAAGAAGACGTTATGGCTCTGAAGAAAGAATTTAGCCAAGTGAAATATGGCTTCCAAAGTGTAGAGGAGGCAATAAATTACCTTAAAAAAGCCTGAAAATAAGGCGTAATCACATGTAGAAAATAAAGGAGATATTACTGCGATGAAGGTATTACTGAATGATGGTTTAGAGCAAGAGGGCATACAACTATTTGAATCGCTTGGAATAAGTGCGGACACTAAAAAGCGAGATTTGAAAGCGCTAATCGCTTGCATCAGCGAATTTGACGCCTTAATAGTAAGAAGTGCCACGCAAGTCACACGAGAGGTTATCGAAGCTGGCGCCAAAGGGAAACTTAAGATTATTGGAAGAGCAGGCGTTGGCTACGACAATATTGACGTAGCCGCGGCGTCAGAACACGGCATCGTTGTGAAGTCAGCGCCTTACGGAAACACAAACGCCGTGGCAGAATTAACTATACTCTTGATGCTGGACATCTCAAGACATGTTTCGCAAGCCCATCACTCACTAAAAAATGGTATATGGGAAAAAGCCCGATTCAGAGGCAACGAGCTTTCCCACAAAACATTAGGCATCCTCGGCTGCGGGAAAATCGGGCAACGTGTCGCTGAAATAGCTCGCCGCGGCTTCGACATGGAAATCATCGGCTACGACGTGAGACCATGCTCTAACACAATCATAAAATTCATGTCTAAAGAAGAAGTGCTATCAAAAGCCGACTACGTGAGCATCCACACAGGCGGCACCGCTGTTATAGTAGGCGAAAAAGAGCTTCGGTTAATGAAGCCAACCGCCTACCTCATTAACACTTCAAGAGGCGCAAACGTTGACGAGGACGCATTGTATTGTGCGCTGAAGGAAAAGCGCATTGCCGGTGCAGCGCTTGATGTTTATGAAGATGAGCCTAAGGTTAACGGTGCCGAATTCAAGAGCAAGCTTCAAGAGCTTGACAACGTCATTTTCAGTTCACATTTAGGCGCCTCAACTGTCGAAGCACAAAAAGAAACATCTATCGAAATCGCCCGCGCCGTAGCAGGCTATCTGTTGGGCGGTGACTTCGTAAACGCAGTTAACGCTGGCGAAAGCATAGAACTCGAAGAAAAACCCGTCTACACCCTATTCATTCATCATCGTGATGTGCCAGGAGTATTCGCCAAAATCGACAAGGTCTTAGCTGACAACAACATAAACATTCGCGCAAACTACTCAAGGCAAATTGGAAGCGGCGGCTACGCCGTTTCAGTTTACGTTCTACATCAACGCGTAACACCCGAAATAATTGCGACACTTAAAAAAATCGAGAACGTCTGCAGCGTGAAAACATAACTGAGCCGAAACGAGCCTACAAAAAGGAAATACAAACTTCATTATCCCATAATAATAAAAAGATAAAAAGCGGCTACAAAGCTTAGCGCTTCGTTTTTTATGTTTAGCTTAGCTCTACTTCTTGGATGAAGTTTCCATGCCATGTGTGATACCATACTTGCCCTGTGTAGCCGTTAACGCTGAGCATGCCGTAGACTTTGCCGCCTGAGAGCACCGTAACATGATAGTAACCGTAGAAGGGTTCTGCATCCTCAGCTGTGGTTCCTGGATAATAGCTGTCCAAGTATTGCTGGGCAAAAGCTTTTGCTTGCTGTGTAGTTACCGTCATAGCCGCTGTCGGTTTTCCTATAAACCAGCCCATCATGCCGCTATGCATGCCATATTTAGTGTTCCACATCATATTT
>JBNARN010000002.1:12646-28435 GCA_049718365.1 Candidatus Bathyarchaeales archaeon | reverse complement strand
TTTCAGGATAGATGCGGCCGCTGTACTTGTCAATGAGCATTTCGAAAGCGCCGATGCCCGTGCTCTTCTCGTAATATTGCACATAGAAATTCAGTGTGTACTCTTCAACTTCCTTCACCGCTAAACCCGGATTGTTCAGTTGTAGCAGATATTCCTGCGCAATTGTTACTGCGGTGCCTATTGCTATGGGCGCCGAGGAGGCTCCGCCGCTTTGAGCAGGTGGTGTAACATAAGTGTTCCAGCCTATTCCCTTGTGGCATCCTCCTCTATATGCGTATGGCGCAGGGTTACTTGGTTGATTGGGATATTGCGGGTATCCATAAGTATTCCACATCATTCCTCCCATCATTCCATATGGATAAGCGCCGTTAGCGTAGGTTCCATATGCACGGTATGTATTTTGCCCGTTAACGTAGGCAAACACCGAAACAGTTAACAATGCCGCCGCTGCTACTGTGATTACGGCGATTATGAGTATTTTCCAGCTTTTCATTTGATTTCACCTCTACCCTTTACTTGGGCAGTGGCTGGTAAAAGAGTTCGCTGAAACAATTCTGAAACAATTTTGAAACACTCCGCGTATGGTAAAAAGTCAAGTTTTAGACAAATAGGTTTAAATCTAAAGTAAACAATTTTTGTTTTAGAGCGATTATGCAGAAAATTCACGTGTTTTTGCTGCTCCTAATAGTTTCACTTGTATCATTAACAATCCTAAGCGTAGCGGGCTTCTACTTGCTGGCTGCATCGCCCTACCCCTCAAATTGGATGAGTGATATGTGGGGTCACATGAGCGGCATGATGAGCGGCACACCGGTTACAACCCAAAATCCCGTGGTTCTTTATTTCGGTGCTCTTTTTGTAATTTTAATAGTTATCATCTTAATCAGCATTATAGGCTTAGTATACTTTGCCGCGTTTCCCGCAATTAAAACAGCAACCCCCGCCGTATCTGTAACCGCTGAAAATCCTGCCTTACAAAGCACGATTACGCCGTATGCTTCTGTGGTTAAGACTCTAACTGATGAAGAACGCAAGGTTATCGAAGTGTTGAAGGCGCATGATGGAAAGTACTTGCAAAAGTATCTGCGGAAAGAGACTGGGCTCAGCAGGCTTAAGACACATAGAATTCTCGTCCGCTTAGCAGAAAGGGGCATAGTGAAGCTGGAGAGGTTTGGAAACACAAATCAGGTGGTGCTGGCAGAATGGCTCCGCGACTAATACCGCCAGTAGCCTATATAAGTGAATTTATACGGAACAATAGACAATGAGACTTGGAGTTCTGTTCTCAGGCGGTAAAGACTCGGCCATTGCGCTTCATAAAGCTGCAGAAAACGCTGAAATCATGTGCCTAATCACCTTGGATTCGGAAAATAAAGAGAGCTTCATGTTTCACACCCCAAACATCGACATAACCAAACTTCAAGCCGAAGCATTGGGTTTACCGCTGATAAGGAAAGTGACCAAGGGCGAGCCTGAAAAGGAACTTAACGATTTAGAGGAGGCCATAGCCGAAGCAGTCAAGGAGTTTAGACTCGAGGGGATTGTCACAGGCGCCGTGGAATCTGTTTATCAAACTCAGCGCATTCAACGCATATGCGACCGCTTACGCATTTCCTGCGTTAATCCATTGTGGAAGCGAAACCAGAAAGCCCTTTTAGAAGAGCTTGTGGCGGCAGGCTTTGAAGTAATCATTTCTGGCGTTTTCGCTTATCCATTAGACAAAACATGGTTGGGCAAAAAAATAGACACGCCGCTGATTGAGCGTCTTGCACATTTAAGCGTAGAGTTCGGCATAAGCATGGCAGGTGAAGGCGGAGAGATAGAGACTACTGTTTTAGATGCGCCCTTGTTCAAAAAGAAAATTGAAATCGTGGAGTCTACTGTTGAAGCAAAAGGTAACTCTGGTGTTTTCATAATCAAAAAGGCGCGGTTGGCGCCAAAAATACCTGGATAGCTGCGGGCAGTTAGCCTTTAGGCATTAAGAGTTAAATGTTTCATCAGATTAGATTAGGGTTGACGAGGTTTTAAGAATATGAAAGGCGAATTGCCCCCGGAGAGTCTCAGAAAAGAATGCGACAGTAGCCTTGTGCGTTGCGAGACAACCCAAGAACTGGCGCCGCTTCAGGAGATAATCGGCCAGGAAAGGGCTGTTCGAGCTTTAAAGTTTGGTTTAGGCATTAGGAATCAGGGCTTTAATATTTACGTAGCGGGTTATCCTGGAACAGGAAGGAAAACCGCGGTTAAAAGTTTCGTTGAAGAAGTAGCCCGTGTTGAGCCGGTGCCTTCAGACTGGTGCTATGTAAACAACTTTTCCAATCCATATGAGCCGAAGGCAATACAGCTGCCTGCCGGGAAGGGAAAGCAGTTTCGCGATGACATGAAATTTCTCATTGAAAGCGCCAAAACAGCACTTCCTAAAGCTTTCGAAAGCGAAGACTACACTGCAAAAAGAGAAGCAACAATACGTGAGATAGAGAAGCAACGGAAGGAGTTAATTGACAGGCTAAACGTTAGGGCGCAGCAGGAGGGCTTCATAATTCAAAGCACCCCTGTTGGTTTGCTTCTCATTCCCGTGATCAATGGTCGTCCAGTCAGCGAGGAAGAACTGCTACGATTGCCGCCCAAGATGCAACAGCTCATTCAGGAAAAGCGAGAGCGCTTAGAGGTAGAATTTCGAAGCGCAATGCGGCAGTTTATAGATTTGGAACGTAAAATTCACGAAGCACTTAAGAAGCTTAATCGAGACGTTGCGCTTTACGCAATTGGCAATTTGGTTGAAGACTTGGTTGAAAAATACAAGGATATGCCTGAAATAACTGCTTACCTTAAGGATGTGCAAAATGACATTCTCGACAACATAGCCCAATTCGTAAAACAAGGCGAACCTCAACAGCCGCTTCCATTTCCGCTTCCTTGGGTGAAAGAGTCGCCCTTTAGAAAATACGAAGTAAACGTAATTGTTGATAACTCTACGCTTAAAGGCGCACCTGTGGTAATGGAATTTAACCCTACATACCAAAATCTTTTCGGCACAACCGAGAAAGAGGTGCAATTCGGCGCGCTCATAACAGATTTCACCATGATTCGCAGTGGCTCTCTGCACAAAGCCAATGGTGGCTACTTAATTATTCCCGTCGAGGATCTGCTTCTAAATCCTTTCTCGTATGAAGGACTGAAACGCGCGTTAAGAGACGAGAAAATTGTTATTGAAGAGCCGCAGGAACGCTTCGGCTTTATCAGCACTAAAGGCCTCAAACCGCAGCCGATACCATTGAAAGTTAAAGTGATCCTCATAGGAAGCCCTTACCTCTATCAGCAACTATACCTCTTGGACATGGAGTTCGCGGAGCTTTTCAAAGTTAAAGCAGAATTCGACACCACCATGCCGCGTACCGCGGAAAATGTACAGCAGTATGCGGCTTTCGTCTGCACCCTATGCCAAAAAGAAAACCTCAAGCACCTCGACAGCTCTGGTTTAGCCAAGATAATAGAATATAGCCAGAGGCTGTCTCAGGATCAGCAGAAACTGTCCACGCGCTTTGCTGAAGTCGCAGACATCGTCCGCGAAGCAAACTTTTATGCCACACAAGAAAACTCGCGCTTCATAACTGGAAACCATGTACGGAAAGCTATTGAAGAAAAGATATACCGCTCAAAACTCATCCAAGAGAAAATCCAAGAAATGATCAACAGAGGAATAATCCTAATCGATACTGACGCAGAAAAAGTTGGGCAAGTTAATGGCTTATCAGTTATGAGCTTCGGTGATTTTGCTTTTGGCACTCCATCCCGCGTAACAGCAAGCGTTGGACTAGGCCAAGAAGGCGTAATTGACATAGAACGTGAAGCAAAAATGGGCGGGCCCATCCACACGAAAGGTGTTCTCATTCTCAGCGGCTACTTAAACGAGAAGTACGCGCAGGATAAGCCGCTCAGCCTTTCTGCGCGACTTGTTTTTGAGCAGAGCTATGCTGGCGTAGAAGGCGACAGCGCTTCAAGCACCGAATTATACGCTATACTTTCCGCGCTTTCTGGGCTGCCGATAAAGCAGTATATCGCTGTTACAGGCTCAGTAAATCAGAAAGGCGAAGTCCAAGCCATAGGCGGTGTGAACGAAAAAATTGAGGGCTTTTTTGAAGTTTGCAAGGCAAAGGGTTTTACGGGCAAGCAGGGCGTGATGATTCCCGAAAGTAATGTGCAGAATTTAATGCTGAAAGAAGAGGTTGTGGAAGCCGTGAGAAACGGGCAATTCCACATTTACGCTGTTAAAACAATTGATGAGGGCATAGAAATTCTCACAGGAGTTAAAGCGGGCAAAAGACGCGCAGATGGAACTTTCGAGGAAGGAACAGTAAATCACCGAGTGGACAAGACGCTTAAGGAGATGGCGGAAAAACTCAGAGAATTCACTTCTGCCGCTGGAGAAGTAAAGAAAAGCGAAGATTGACGCAACTTTACTTTCGCTCGATTAACTTTATTTCAAAAAGCTGCGACCACAATTTTCCAGTTACGAAAAGCCTGTCAGCTTCTGCATCGTAGGCAATTCCGTTAAGCACACTGTTTGGGTTCTGGCTAGCTTGCGGGTATATCCCTGTTAAGTCTATCCAGCCCTTGACTTGCCCCGTCTGCGGGTTAATTATTGCAATTTTTTCTTCGCCCCAAACATTAGCGTAAACGTCTCCTTTAACAAACTCAAGTTCATTGAGTCTTGTCACAGGCACGTTTCCATCGCGAACCTCAACTTGTCCAATCCTCTGGAAAGTCTCTGGATCTAAGAAGTACAGGTTTGCTGTTCCGTCACTCATTATTAGCCGATTGCCGTCATGCGTGATTCCCCAGCCTTCAGTTGGATAACTAAAATTCCGCAGCAGCTCAAATGTTTGCTTGTCATAGACGAAGCCTACTTGATTCTGCCAAGTTAACTGGATAATCTTATCGCCGAAGATTGTGATGCCTTCCCCAAAAAACTCGTCTGGCAAACTGTGCATCTGCAGTACTGCGCCTGTTTCTAAATCTACTCGGCGCAGTGTAGAGTAGCCCCAGAGCCCCGTGCCCTCGTATAGGACACCGTGCTCAATTACTAAGCCTTGGGTGAACGCGTTTGGGTCATGAGGATAAACTTTGACAACTTCGTAAGTGTAGCTTAAAGGTTCAGTCTTCACCGGTGTTCCTGTTAGCAACATAAACGCGAAAGCGGCTATTGCAAGCGTTACGACAGCCAAGAGAATAATCGTTAAGTTTTGTTTTTTCATGAACGTTTCCTGCATCTTTTCTGCAGAGATTGCTTTAATGCATTTCTCCTTTTAAGATACCGTGGTTTTGGATACCTTTATATTAGAATATTTGCAGAAATATATGTTGAAGTTTTGTGGTTGGTGCTGATTTTTGGCGAAAAAAGGTGAAAAATACAAGTGTGAAGAATGCGGCCTAATCGTTTTAGTTGAAGACCCTTGTGGCTGCGAGCCCGTTGAGATACTCTGCTGCGGGGTGCCGATGAAACCCGTTAAGGAAGCTGCGAAGGCACAGGCGAAGGCTAAACCAAAAACTAAGAAACAATAGGCGCATCACTTGCCCTATTTTTTTATTATCCGCCTTTTTGACAGCTGCGATTTACTGCTGTTTCGGCTTTATAGACACTGATTGTCTGTCTGTATTAATAGTCAATAAAGCTTATTTTAAATTCTATACCAATTATAAATCGGGTGCTTTGTTGAAACTGTTTGGAAAAGAGCGTAAACGAAGCAGAGCTGTTATACTTTTACTTCTTCCCGCAGTTATCTTTCTATGGATAGTTGGATGGGGCTTATACTGGATTGGTCACCAAAGAGAAGAACGAGCACAGAAGCAGCATTCATCTCAAAAAGAAGAGTATGTCCATTTTGTACCTGTGATGCTTGAAGAAGCTGAGTTGAGCAGCAAATAAGCGCTATGAAACAATAGCCCTTTCATGTCTATTGTTTTTATGTTCGGGTGCAGATAAGTTAAATTTGGTACTTAGCCACTTGATTTCTGTTAAACTGCACGAAAAACAATGCTTTTGGGGCGTGTGTTGCTTTAGAAGAATCGGCGTTTCTTTTTTTCTTGTTTTTTGGAGCTTTCGGCTGAGACTTCGCTTTCTACAACTGTAAAGGTGATTGCATCTTCGTTTTCAACAGGTGCTTCTTCTGTTTCTTCCTCAACCTCGGAAGGTGCTGTTTCTGCTGGTGGCGCCTGCTGCTGCAGCTTTGCTTCAAGCTCTTTCTTTTTTGCTTCCATCTGCTCTATGGCTTCTTTGGCAGCTTTATTGCGGTTTCTCAGTTCTTCAATTATCGCTTTTTCTCTTTTTAGTTCTTCAGCTGCAACTTTTTCTTCAAGCGCCCGTAGTGCGTTTTCTAATTCTTTTTGTTTTTCTTGAAGAGAGCGTGCCTCTGCCTCAAGTTCCTTTCTCATTGCTTTTAATTCTTCAAGTTCTTGTTTTGTGCTCATTTTGCATCAAGCTTACAACGATAATAGAGTAAAAAAATAATTTTATGAAAACATAATTCATATTCCAAATCAGACTTGGAATACACCTAAAAAAGCTGATGCCAAAAGCGAATCACACGGCTTTCTGAGCCACGCCTGAAAGTTATTAAGGACCACATTATTCTCTAAATGAAGTCGAGTGGATAAAATTTGAGCTTCAAGAGGAACATGCACCCAAAAGTCAGCAACGCCGAAATAGACCTGTTCAAAGCGTTAAGCGCTGCCGGCCTAACCAAAGGCATGGTGACACAAAAGCCAATCGTGCTTAAGGCGACAATTCCTGATTTCTGCTGGCTTGACAAACGCAAAGCCGTCTACCTCGACGGCGTTCAAGCTCACTCAAGCGATAAGCAGCAGGAGCGCGACGAGGAAATCCGAACTTTACTTGAAGAAAAAGGTTGGGAAGTGCTCCGCATCCCATATGAACCGCCTTTAAGCGAGAAAGAACTGCAAAAAATTGTGACGGCAATCAGAGAGTTCTTGGGTGTAGATGACAAATGAAGCTTTTCTCCTGCCCAAACTTTAACTGATTTTCAACGGCCACCAGCAGTTTTAATGGGGGTAGGGGCGTTTCAGGTTTTGAAACGCTTGTTTCGCAGTATCCCTTAACTATAATTATGCTACTGTATTAGTTGTGATTAAAGTGATGAACAAAAAGCAAGTTATCGTCCTATTAATAACGGCATCCCTTTTCATAGCGGCTACTCCTGCATCCGCTGTATTCCTTGGGCAAGCTCAAACTCAGCTGCAGCCCGCGGAAGCGCTAGTTAAAATCGCTGACAGCGCCGGCCAGCAAGTTAAAAACCTAATAGACCTTGTGTATGCAAATGAGACGGCTCTGCAAAAAATCGAAGAAGTAAATCTTATCGATGCGTTGGAAGGCAACGTCACGCTTTACAACGAAGGCTTGGGAAACCTGACTGAAGCGCATGATGCGTTTGAAGCAAATGATTACGACGCAGCCATTGACTATGCAACTGAAGCGTTACGTATTTTCAGAGAAGTTTTCAGCTCCATACACATAATCCTTGAGAAAGCAGGGCTTCAGAAAGGGCAGCTAGTTGACAATCAAGGATTATTGGAAGCTATCACACGCCAACTGCAACGAATAGACCGTTTGAGAGAGCTTTTACCTGAAGATACACCAGACGAGGTTAAGCAACTACTAGATGATGCTGAGGAGCTATTAGACATAAACGCTGCTAGAGCATTGCTTTTGGAAGGCAAGGCTGCTGAGGTTATTTCGAGACTAAAGGAGGCGAAGGAACTACTCTCGCAAGTGTATGTCTACTTGAAAGCAGAAGCCACGGAATCTAACACGTGGCGAATCTACGGCTACTGCGAAGGAGTCCGAGAAATGATTAGAGAACGATTTAGACAGGGCAACCAAACTGGAATCGACTTCACAGCCGCTCTTAAATCCCTTGGTTACCAAAGCGAAAACCAGTTCATGGAAGCACTCGAGCACAGAATTCAAGCGGCGCAAGGCAAAGCAGATCTCCAAGGCGCACTGCAGGAATTAGAAGCTATCGGACAAATGGTTCAGGAGATGAATCAAGCGCTCACACAAGAAATGAACCTATATCAGAGCGGTTCTGGCTCGGGCAGTGGCGGCGGCAGCGGTTCAGGTTCAAGTAATGGCGGTATGAGCGATGGCTACGGGTACGGCAGCGGCGGCAAACCTTAAAAACAAACTGTAATCGCGAGAGCGTCTCTCTATTTTTTATTTTTTAAGTTCGACTTGGTTCTCAAGCCCAATCCTTTTTATTTCAACTATCTCTAGCCTCTCAAGCCTTCTCACCAATCTCCAAAGGCTTGTCCGCGGCATGTCTGGAAACCGTTCTCTTATCTCTGCCTCGAAAGCTTTGCCACCCTTTTCCGCTAGAAACTCTATTACTTGTTTATCTTCCTGCTTTAACTGGGGATTCGCTTTCAGTATTTTTTCAACATTCGGCCCTCTTCGCCGTATAATAATTAATACAGCTGAAAGAGCAGCGGCAGTTACCGCGATTATGGCTAAGATTAAGTATTCAATCGGAATTGCAGTCAAAGATGCATCCTTGCTTTTGTTTTCGTCTTCTGGCAGTACTGGCAGAACATAGCTTATCTCCCATCTGCTGGGATATAATGACAGAACAATTCTTGTGCCGCCTATGTCTATTGCAGCTGGCATCTCACTTAGATAAATCAACGTTGCATTTTGAGGCAGAGAAACCGTTAAGTTGTAAGGTGTATTAACGACAAGAGTCCACACTTCTGCTTCTTTTTTCGTAAGCGCAAGCGTATCATATTCGATTGAAATGTGTTTTGCTCCTAACGTTAGAATGGTCATTTTGTCGCCGTTTACTTCATAATCCACCAGCGTCTGGTTTTCGTCAAGCACAATTATGTTCTCAATTGATGAAGATAAAATAGGCAGGGCTATCTCTGGAGCCAACTCGTCTACAACTAATGTTTGTGTAACATGAACCAAACCGTCTCTGTATAAGGTGAGCTTTATGGATTCTACTTTAAACTGGTCTTGCGCCGCGGCTTTAGGAATGTTAACTGCAAGTAGTGCTATCAGCATTAAAGCTGCGAGTGTAACTGTTTCGTCGCGGAGCTTCATTTCTATCTCATGTTGAATTACTTGTTTGTAATTATAATTCTTATGTATTACGTCTCCATAGCACTTTGAGAAAGTTGAAACGATCATTCCTATCTTTGAAATGCTTTTCTCACAGTGTCCCTTAAGCCTAACTTTTAGCATTATAATTGCCAGGTGATTTGAAATGATAAACGCACATCTCGTGAAAAATCGGACAAAACTCAGCGCTTCCGTCATTGCCCTGCTGATGGCGTTGTATTTCGCACCACTATGCTTGGCGTCTGGCGGCGCTGGACAAGGCCCTACTGGCGGCAAACTTGGCGTTCCAGGCGTCCCTGACAACGCTGTGCAATATAATAAAACTGAAATAACGCCTGTGGCTGAAATGGAACAGGTTAGAGCAGGAGAGCCCGCGCTGTTCTGCTACAGAAACACAACTATGCTGATGAATTGCACCAGAAACTGCAGCTTGGTTGTTACCGTGGATCCCACAGTGAAGCCTAAGCTCTTTGGGTTTTCAATAGACGCGAACCAGACTATGACGCTTACTATGAATGTGAGTGGCTCGCCGCTTGAAGGCGCGCGGGTAATGGAGCGAACCCTCAACTTCTACTTGGGCATCGAACCTAATGCTACATTACAACTGCGTGCGCAGATACGCCTTTACATTAACCAGACAGAACTCAATCAAGAGCTTAACAGGGAAGTTAACGTTTCAAGGCTCACATGGATGTACTGGAACAGGACACGCGCTGAATGGGAAGCAGTACCAAGCTACATCGATCAAGAAGGCTACCTAGTATGCAATACTGACCACTTCTCCACATGGACTGTAGCTGAAATCGAAGATGTAACAGCCGCTGAAGATGCTGCAGAAGCAATGAACAATGGCATAGATACAGTATATATCTACGCTGGAATTGCAACTGTTGCTATAATAATCCTCACCGTTAGTGGCTTATACCTACATTCAAAAAAGAATCATTAGTCTGCAATAATCATCTCATTTTTTCTTTTTCAATTAACTTATAATAAGCAAACCTTTGTCAGTGCAAATTGATTAATAACGATTGAACTATTTATTTGATCTCAGCATTCATGCCGACGATAAAAATCCGCTTTTTACTTCTCAAGCTTGCATTTATTGTCAGCTTGTAATGGGCAATGACTTAGCATACGGCGTTATTCTATTATCTGCGTGCTATCAAGGAGAAATGCGCATTAATCTGGGAATACTTAAGGGCAGACGGCGAGAAGGCCTTTATGCGGGAAGCGCAAGGCATTTGCATTCACGTGTTCTTTACGAGCAAGTTCAGTCAAGGTGCAAACAGATTTGGAAGTAATCGCTTCCGTAGAGACTAAAACGGAGGAGGAATTTACCAAAGAACGCATAAAAAAGAGAAAAACGCGGAAACTGCAATGTAAATAGCTCCTTTCAAAGAACATTTGGAAAGTTAAATCATGATTTGCCTATAGCTTTATCTTTTTCTAAAAAAGGCAAAGGATTAGATTTCAAAAATTTTATAAGCATTCTACCTTAAAGAAGGTGCTGGAGGAGAATAGGAATTGCAAAAAGCAATTATTAAATTGTCTGCTGTTGCCACGACTCTTACCTTAACTTGGCTAATGCTGACAGCAAGCATGTGCGCAGTTACTGCCCAGCCAATCATTGAGCTTACTACGAACTTGTTCCTTTCAGTTGCACCGAATCCGGTAGGCGTTGGTCAAACATTGTCAATCGCTGTTCAGATGGATAAAACCTCGCCAACCGCAGCAGGTGTAGTAACGGGTGAATTCTTTACTGGCTATACAGTTGAAATAACAAAACCTGATGGCAGCAAAGAAACCCAAGGACCCTTTAAGGCATGGTCAACTTCAGGGTTCTTCTTCACCTATACGCCGACAATGGAGGGCAAATATACATTTCAAGCAATATTTCCAGGCCAATGGATAAACACAACCACTTTTGCCCAGACAGGCTTTGGCTACCGAACAAACACAAGCTACTATTTCCGACCAAGTA
Organism: Candidatus Bathyarchaeales archaeon; assembly: GCA_049718365.1. Lineage (GTDB taxonomy): Archaea > Thermoproteota > Bathyarchaeia > Bathyarchaeales > Bathycorpusculaceae > JAOAIV01. The sequence continues at coordinate 17,321 of JBNARN010000002.1, read as the reverse complement.
AAAGCCAAATCGTAGAAATTACAGTGCAGACAGAACGTATTCCACCACTCCCAGACATTCCTCTGCCAACTGAATATTGGACTCGACCAATTTACGCCGAGAATAAAGGCTGGTGGAAAATGGCTGACAACTGGCTTATGCAATGCTATAACACACCCATCCGCGATTTCTGCGTAACTACCGCTTTTGCTCCATATACTTCCGCGCCGCAAAGCCCACATATTCTGTGGACAAAACAAATAATCTTTGGCGGTATTGCTGGCGGATCATTCGAAGACAAAAAATATTACACCGGTCTGGCATATGAGCAATATTATCTCCCCTTGATACTGGAAGGCAGAATAATATACGTTGATCATCCACCAACATCAAGCGCAGACATTTTCGGTACATATTGCATTGATCTATACACTGGCAAAGAGATATGGTTCATAGCAAATGAAAGCATTAATTTTGCACAGATATACGCTATAGAAAACCCCAATGAGCACGGCTTAATAGCGCACCTATGGGCTGTATCAGGAGCTGTAACGAATACCACCGCAAAAATCTACGATGCATTCACCGGCCGGTTTCTATTTACAATCACCAACATAACTTGGGCAGGACTTACGCGATTCCGCGCAGGCTCAACGATATTCGGAGAAAACGGCGAGATTCTCTCATACTACCTTGATAATACGCGTAGATCGCTGCTCTTGTGGAACTCCAGTTTGGCAATACACCGAGCTTTTCCATGGACTGGCGGAGAAGTCGGAAACATCTACAGCCCCAGAGTAGGCGCTGTTGTCGATGGCCGTTTGGGCATACAATGGAATGTTTCCGTTCCAGCTTTACCTGGAAATCCCAGCATTACAGTCGTTGGCGAAGGCTATCTACTTGCACAAGACCGCGTTGGAGTTTCAACCGCTGGTCAATATAAGTCTCAGTTCATAACCATAGACGCTGCTTTTGATGCTAAAACGGGTCAACTGCTTTGGACACAGAATAGAACAGATTTGTACTCTGCTTACTTCAGGCCGCCAATGGTTATCGGCGAAGGCAAATACGTGCTGTTCGATGAAGCCGAGTTGCGTTTGCATTGCTTTGACATTAAAACTGGCAGTAGAGTTTGGGTCAGCGACCCCATGCCCTCAGCATGGGACATATTTACCTATCAAGTCCACATAGCATATGGCAAAGTTTACACCACAAGCTACAGCGGGCATGTCTATGCATACGATTTAAACACAGGGAAAATAGCTTGGGACTTCTATATGGGCAACGCTGGGGTGGAAACAGTATACGGTTCCTGGCCTACGTATAACGGTTTTACCATAGCTGACGGCAAAATCTATGTAGCAAACGATGAGCACTCACCTGACTCAGTTGCTTGGCGAGGCGGAAAACTATGGTGCATAAATGCAACATCTGGAGAGTTAATCTGGAGCCTTTCTGGCTGGCTAAGAAACCCTGCAATTTCCGATGGTATTCTTACGGCGCTGAATTACTTAGATGGCAAGGTCTACACAATAGGCAAAGGCCCAACAGCCGTGACAGTTGACGCGTTGCCTGCAGTCGCTACGCACGGCGGCAAAGTTCTCGTAAAAGGCATGGTCACCGATATCTCGCCTGGCACTAAAGAATATGCCGTTGCAGCGCGCTTCCCGAATGGTGTTCCAGTTGTTGCGGACGAGAGTATGAGTGCCTGGATGGAGTATGTTTACATGCAGAAGCCTAAACCAACTGACGTTAAGGGTGTCAAAGTTACTGTTACAGTGCTTGATCCGAACGGGAATTGCTATGACGTTGCTACGGCTACTACCGACAGCAGCGGCTTCTTCAGCGCAGCCTTTGAGCCGCCTGTTCCTGGTAAGTACACGGTGATCGCCACGTTCACGGGTTCAGAATCCTATTATGGTTCGTCTGCTGAAACAGCCATATACGTGGAAGAAGCGCCGCCCGCAACACCTGAAGCTACGCCTGCCCCGCAAGCACCAGTCGAAACTTACTTCGCCATCTCCACAATCGCCATAATAGTCGCAATTGCTGTTGCAGTCATAATACTGGTGAGAAAGAAGCAATAACCTCAGAAAAATTCGTAATCCCCCATTTTCTTTTTTTAGGCTTCATGTCAAACGTATCCAATCGTATCTGTCTATTCTGATATTGGATGGTGCACACTATTTCGGTGACCACACGCTCTATGATCTATTATGTGTAACAGATTGTGGGCTATTTTGCTAATCAGCCATAACTTAAGTGTAAAATGCTTACAAGCCGAGAAAAATGCTGTATCCAAATTGTAGGCGCCGGGAGTGGGATTTGAACCCACGCGGCCCCGAGAGGCCACAAGCTACCAGGTGCCTAGCGGCATCTCCAGGCTTGCTCCCTACCTGGCTAGGAGATCCCGGCGCTGCGCTTTTACTCATTCAATGCGCTTTTTATTATAGTTTCTTAAGGCGAACTTAAACTTTGCAGCCTTGTTTTCAAAGCATAAACCTACTGCTTCTGTGCCATTAGCACGCGGTAGCCGCTTTTTCTTGCGAGAACTTGGCAGTTGCCGAAGGTTTCTTTGAAAATGGCGGGAAGCGTTTTCGCGCCGATTTTAGATCGGATTACCATTTGGAATGCTGCCTTTCCCGACATGACCAGCGGCGCCTGAGCGATTAAGCTTTTCACGGTTTCCATGCCTGAGCTTACCGGCGGATTCGTGACGACGCAGTTGAACTTCAAATCCTTGACAGGCTCATAAAGGTAGCCGTGTCGGACTTCAGCGTTACGCACCTTGTTTATTTCCAAATTGCGCTTTGCAAGCTGGACTGCACGCTGGTTCACATCTGTCAGGACTACGTGTAACTGCGGATTTGATGCGGCGGCTGCTATGCCTACAGCGCCATAGCCGCAGCCCACATCCAAAACGGTACCCGCGTCTGGAAGCGCCATTGCCTCAATGAGTAAGTGTGTTCCCGCGTCTATTCTTTTTTTGGAAAAAACGCTTGATGAAGTTAGAAACGTTAATGATTTGCCTCTCAAGGTTGCTGTGATTAAACCGAGTTTTTCCCGCGATTTTGGCATAGCGGTGAAGTAATGCTCAGTGCCGCTGTTTCGCTTTTCAGTCATTTTGAGCTACCGCTCTTCCACGCCTTTGGGTATGTACCTCTGGGCATAAGCACGCGCTGAGGCACTGCCACGCTGCCATGCTCCATATCCATAATTTCTTCCGTGGAAAAAAGCGACTTAGCCAACGCAACCGCCTCGCCCTTTAGAGTAAATACCGCAGCCATCGAGCCTTTTTTTATGCCTGTCTCCAAAGCTAAAATGCCTGGCGCCGTCAAGCTTGCACCATGGCATACTGCGTCAACTGCGGAATCTCTGACTACGATTCTGGGAACCAGCGCTAAGGCATTCTCCATGGGCTGGATAAATTTCCGCAAAATTTTTTCGTCTTTTTTCTCTTCCCACTCTGCGAACCAGTATGCCGCTTCATGCAGTGTAACTCTGTCGGCGCCGTCTTCCACGAAGGGTCCTGCCCGCGTTCTGCGAAGCTCCTGCATATGCGCGCCAGTGCCAAGGATTTCACCGACATCGTAGCATAGTTTGCGAATGTATGTCCCGCCTTCACAGCCCACTTTGAAAAGCACGTTGCGGCCGTCCTTTTCTAGAAAATCAATGTAGTATATGCGTCGTGTTCTCAGCTGACGCTTAACTGACGCCCGCAGTGGTGGACGCTGATAAATCAAGTCCTCGAACTCTCCGAGAACCCTTTTGACATGTTCTTCTCCGATGTCGCCGTGAAGTTTCATGACACAGACGTACTCTTTGCCGCTGTAAAGAAGCGCCTGCACAACTTTTGTGGAGTCTTCAAGCGTGATTGGCAAGACACCGGTGACTTTCGGATCTAACGTTCCACCATGCCCTATTTTAGTCAAGTGCATAATTTTCTTTAGCCAAGCAGCCACTTCATGGCTCGTCGGCCCAGCTGGCTTATCCAAGTTTATTACGCCATAGCGTATGTATTCTTCCGCTGGCCTCTCAGCCGGCTTATGGCCGTAAGCAGGGTCGGTTGTGTCTTCTGCCTTTATAAGTAGTTCCCGCTTGATTTCCCATGGCGCGGCTGTCCTCGGCAAACTTGGTTCTCCCTGAAATGTAGAAAAAGAAAGTTTGAGGTATTAAGAGTTTACATTGGCTTGGCCGTTGCAGTCGGCTCTTTCAGCTTGCCAGCAGCCTCTAACATTTGAATTACTTCTTCGTCGGAAGCACCTCTTGTAATCGGGATGGTGTCTTCAGTGGGTGCAACATGGTTAATGTTAACACGTCTCCTCTTCACGCCTGTGACCTTTTTAGGTCCAGTTATCAAAACGAAGCTTTTGTCTATAATGTCGACTATGACGCATTTCTTTCCAGCTTCGCGGCCAAATTGTTTTACGCATATTCTACCTACTTCTATAGCTGGCATCCCCTCTTGAGCCTCCATAAATTTAAACGTGAAAATACAAGAATCCTCTGCGCATATTTAAACATGACACACCGCCGCCTACTAAAATAGAGAAAACAGCTGCACATTACATCATCAAAAACCGTCATGCAGCGGGTGTTTTGGAAAAAACTATAAAAGGCAAAAAACCGAAAATATTTTTGACACCTCACGTACACAACTGCGTCCCAAAAATGGGACTTTGCGCACTTCGAACTG
>JBNARN010000002.1:10793-12636 GCA_049718365.1 Candidatus Bathyarchaeales archaeon | reverse complement strand
CGGAAAGCCATATAAATCGCAATTGCGCTGTTGAATTGCACAGTTGGAGAAGATTCGAATATGCCAAAATGGGGATACTCCATAATCGAAGAAGAGCTGGATCCTGAAAAGACAGCGAAAGCCAGCGGCCGAGAGCTTCGAGTATCTCATAAGGCTTCTCGCGAAGTATGCCGCACTATTAAGGGCATGATGCTTGCTAACGCGAAAGCTTATCTTAAAGCTGTTATAGCAAAGAAGAAGGCTGTTCCATTTAGGAAGTATAAAAAGAAACTTGGGCATCGCGCTGGCCTTACGAGAGCTGCTGCAGGAAGATATCCTGTCAAGGCAGCGGAACAAATCTTGCGTCTGCTTGAATCTGCGGAGGCAAATGCGGAAAACAAAGGTTTAGATGTAGACCGCCTTCGCATACTTCATGCTGCTGCTTATCCAGGTGTAAAGATTAAGAGGTACATGCCCAGAGCACATGGGCGGGCTTCACCAAAGTATGAAACCACAACGCATGTTGAAATCGTTTTAGAAGAAAAAGCTGAGCAGGGTGAGACTGTTTAATGTCAATTGTTAAACGTTTTATTAGTGAATCAATAAAGCGAACCGAAATAGACGAGTTTCTGCAGAAAAAGCTTGAACGTGCTGGTTACGGCGGCGTTGACATATCCAAGACGCCTCTGGGAACGCATGTGGTCATTTATGCCATGCGCCCTGGTCTCGTAATTGGTCGTGGCGGAGAAACAATAAAAGATCTCGCCACAACTTTGGAGCAGAATTTCAAGGTTTCTAACCCCCAAATTTCTGTTTCAGAAATTGAAGTTCCTGAACTTAACGCGTTTGTAGTTGCATCACGTATTGCCTCGGCCCTTGAGCGCGGTGTTCACTTCCGACGTGCTGGTTTTTGGGCTATAAACCAAGTCATGGCCGCAGGTGCCTTAGGCATAGAGATAGTGATAAGCGGCAAACTAAGGACTGAACGCGCGCACTTCGAAAAGTTCCGCGCGGGTTATTTCCCTCGTTGCGGTGACCCAGCGTTGAAATATATGCGGAAAGCCGAGGTTCATGTTCAGCTTAAACCAGGCATTTTCGGCGTGAAAGTTAAGATAATGCCGCCAGACGCCAAGTTTCCAGACAAAATCGAAATTGTAGAGGCGCCACCGCCTGAAGAGGGCGAGGAAAAGATGGAGGCGCCCGTGTCAGCGGGTCAAGAGGCAGAAGAACCGCTCGAAGAGTCCGCTGAAGGGCAAGTTGAGCCTGAATCCGCCTCAGAAGAGGTTGAAGAAGGCAAGGAGGCAAAGGAGTAAATGCCCATATTGCGACTTAAGGATATTCGTGCTATGTCCGCTGATGAGCGGAAAAGCAAGCTTTCTGAGTTGAGGTTAGAGTTAGCAAAATTGAAAACCATGATTAAAGCAGGCGGAGCGGTGGAGAATCCTGCTAGAATACGCGAGCTGCGTAAGGCAATCGCGCAGATACTTACCGTTGAGAACGAAAGCAAAAAGAGCGGTGTAAAGCAGGAGAAAAAAGAAGAGAAAAAGGAAGTTAAAAGCAAAAAGGAGACGAAGACCAAATGAAAGTAACTTCTGACATTATACGTCACGAGTTTATAGGCACTGACGGAAAAATCGCAAAAAGCCCACATGCCGATTACACGGGGCTACGTGGCAAGGTGATTGGAGAAACCAAAAACACCTTTACGCTTATGCATGAAGGCAAGCAAAGACATGTGATAAAGAACATGGCAGTGTTTCACTTCAAATTTGCCGATGGAACGGTTGTTGAAATCGATGGCAAACTTTTGGTTGGAAGACCTGAAGATCGACTTAAAAAAAGCATAAAGAGGCTGTGGTAACAT
>JBNARN010000002.1:769-10783 GCA_049718365.1 Candidatus Bathyarchaeales archaeon | reverse complement strand
GAAACCAAAAAAATCCTGTAACGATAGAAATTGTCCTTTCCATGGGACATTAGCAATAAGAGGTCGCGTTCTAGAAGGCGTTGTTGTAAGCGCCAAGATGGATAAAACCGTCGTAGTGGAACGCGGATATCTTCAATTCTCACCTAAATATGTGCGCTATGAGCGAAGAAGTGGACATATTCCGTCACATAATCCACCATGCATTGACGCTAAAGAAGGTGACAAAGTGAGAATTGCCGAGTGCCGTCCAATAAGCAAAACTGTGTCTTTTGTTGTTGTAGAGAAACTGGAGGAGAAGTGAAATGGCAGCTAAGGCAAAACAGAGAGCGCTTGTCGCAAAAGGCATGCTTTCACATGGACAGAAAATCACGCGTGGTCTGTTAGCGGGCTCATTGCTGCGCTGTGCAGATAACACTGGCGCTCGCGTGCTACGTTTAGTTCAAGCTATGGGCTACAAGGGACGCTTGAGACGCTATCCCACCGCTACCGTGGGAGACAGAGTTACGGTGTCCGTAAGGCAGGGCACACCGGACATGAGAAAGAAAATTTTCCAAGCCGTGATAATCAGGCAGAAGAAAGCGTTCAGAAGAATCGACGGTGTCTGGGTTCAGTTTGAAGATAACGCCGCGGTGATTATAACTCCCGACGGTGAGATGAAAGGTTCAGAAATTCGCGGTCCTGTAGCGAAAGAAGCGGCTGAAAGGTGGCCAAGAATAGCAAGCGCCGCAAGTATAATAGTGTAGGTGAAATGTGCATGCAAGTAACAAAACCTGTGAAATCCCCGAGAAAACAGCGAAAACAGCTCTATACTGCACCAGCTCACCTGCGTCACAAACTTATGGCGGCTCCTCTCTCGCAGGAACTTGCCGCTTCAAAGGGTGTAAAGTCTCTTCCCGTCAGGAAAGGCGACACTGTACAAGTGATGCGGGGTGATCACAAGGGATTTGAAGGTAAAGTTAGCCGTGTAGACTTAGCGAGGCGGCGCATCTTCATTGAAGGCTTAACACGTGAGAAGGTTGATGGAACAACAATTTTTGTTCCAGTGCATCCCTCGAAAGTGATGATTAAGAATTTGAAGCTTGACGACAAATGGCGGCAAAAAATTGTTGAGAGAAAGAAGCAGGCGGCTCCTAAAAAGGAGAAAGAGCCGCGGAAAGTAGAGAAGGCTCCTGAAAAAGCGGCTGAAGTTGAAGCCGAAAAGGTTGCCAAGGAACCAGAGGTAGCCGTCGCTGCTGAGAAGAAGCCTTCGAAGAAGGTGGCGGAAGCTAAACCTAAAGTAGCGCAGAAAAAGCCTGTGGAAGAAAAGGCTAAGGAAGAGGTCTCCGCAGAAGTAAAAGCTCCTGCAAAAAGGAAAAAGAAGGAAGCCGCGGCAACTGAAGAGAAGCCTGTTGAAAAAGAAACTAAATCTGAGAAGGCGAAAAAGGCGTCGTCAAAAAGGAAAAGTGACGCTTCTAAGAAAGGAGGAACATAATTTTGGGTAAGAAAGGAAAAACTGGAAGACTGAAGCGAAAGGTCGCTCCGAGATTCTGGCCGATTCATAAAAAGGAGTTTTACTGGGCGATAAGGCCTTCCGCTGGGCCTCACTCACTTGAAAAGTGTCTGCCGCTTTCCCTGGTTCTTCGCGATATTCTTGGCATAGCTGAAAATAGAAAAGAAGCGAAATCAATAATTGCGCAGGGCAAAGTTTACGTTGACGGCAAAATCAGGCGCAGAGATGATTTTCCAGTTGGTTTAATGGATGTCATCGGAATCCCGGACATTGACAAGTTTTTCAGAGTTCTGCCTTCACACAAAGGGTTGATTCTTAACCCAATTAGCAAGGAAGAAGCCAGTTTCAAACTGTTCAGGGTTGAAGACAAAACTTTAGTCAAGAATGGCGCTACACAAATCGCATTCCATGACGGATCAAACTTGCGTATAAAGCCGGAGCAGCCGGAAGGCTCACAAGCGAGCGTTTACGAAACATTTGACACTTTAAAGCTGGGGCTTCCAGAAAAGCAAGTTCTTGCGCAATTGAAGGTCAAAGAAGGCAATTTGGCTTTGATAACAGGCGGAAAGAACATTGGCAAATACGGCAGAATAGTGGAAATTGAAAAAACTAAATCAAAGAAGCGGCGGCAAGCACTCGTGGTAGTCGAAGATGAAAAGGGCAATCGCTACCAGACAATTTTAGACTTCGTTTTTGTAGTGGGCGAAAATACGCCCCTGATATCTTTACCGGAGGGAACTTCCAGTGTCTGATGAAGGTTTTGTTAAAATGTGGGAAGAGCAGCCTATGCTTAAACCCAGAATAGAAAAGGTCGTTGTTAACATCAGCGTTGGAAAATCAGGTGAGCCATTGGAAAAGGCAACTAATGTGCTGAAGGAGTTGACAAAGCAAACACCTTCCAAGAGAAAAGTCAAGAAAACCATAAGAGATTTCGGAATACGAAAAGGCGAGTCAACTGCATGCATTGTGACTCTGAGAAGGCAAGAAGCAATTGACTTCCTCAAAAAAGTTCTGCCAGTTGTCGATAACAAACTGCCTCGTTCATCTTTTGATAAGCATGGAAATTTCGCCTTCGGCATAAAGGAGCATATTGAAATAGCAGGCGTAAAGTACGACCCAAACGTCGGCATCTTCGGAATGGATGTGTGTGTTTCAGTGAATAGGCCTGGGCAACGTGTTAAAACCCGAAGAAAAAAGAAGGCGCAAATTGGCCGCAAGCATTTGCTTACGCCTGAAGAGTCAATTGCCTTTGTAAAGCAAACTTTAGGAGTTGAAATCGTATAAAACGGGTGGAATATGGTATGGCTAAGCAGCAGATTAAGAAAGTAAGAAAATTCGGTAAAGGTTCTCGACCTTGCATTCGATGCGGTTCGTATGGGCCTATAATCAGGCGTTACAATTTATATTTATGTAGGCACTGTTTTAGGGAAGCAGCACCGAAACTTGGATTTAAAAAATATGAGTAATGGGTGAATGCAATGGATACATTGGCCAATGGTCTGATAACCATAATAAATAATGAGGTTCGCAATAAGCGCGAATGTGTAATTAGCCCTGCGTCCAAGCTTTTAGGCCGCGTGCTGAGAATCATGCAGTTAAACGGTTACCTCGGAGAGTTTGAATTCATTGACGATGGCCGTTCAGGCAAGTTCAAAGTGCAATTGCTGGGTAGAATAAACAAATGCGGCGCCATCAAGCCACGCTTTCCCGTCAAAGTTGGCGAGTTTGAGGAGTGGGAGAAGAGGTTCCTGCCTTCAAGAGATGTGGGAATCCTTGTTGTCTCAACATCGAAGGGTGTAATATCTCACCGTGAAGCTGAAGAAAAAAACCTGGGAGGCCGACTATTAGCTTTCGTTTATTGATGGGTGTTATTGATGCGGTTGCCAGAAATCTCTAAAGTTATTCGTGTTCCAGATGGTGTTCAAGTAACCGTTGAAGGACGTAAGGTTACTGTTAAGGGTGCCAAGGGAACTTTGACGCGTGACTTCTCTGTAACACCTGTATCCATTGAGAGCGACGGCAAATCAGTTCGCGTTTGGGCTACATGGCCACGCAAGAAAGAAGCCGCGATGGTCGGCACGATTTACTCACATATCCAAAACATGATTACTGGAGTGGAAAAGGGTTTCTCCTACAAGCTGAAAATTGTTTTCTCGCACTTTCCAATAACAGTTAAAGTTCAAGACAAAGCAGTTGTAATCGAGAACTTTACTGGCGAGCGGCGCGCTAGGAAAGCCAAGATAATTGGCGACGTGAAAGTCAAGGTTCAAAGCGAAGACGTGATTGTCGAGGGCATAAACTTGGAGGATGTAAGTCAAACCGCCGCGAACATTGAACAAGCAACAAAGGTTAAGCGGAAAGACCCGCGTGTTTTCCTTGACGGCATATACGTGTATGAACGAAATGAGGGAATTGAGTAATGGCAGAGAAAGATGTATCCGCATCACAGAAAGCGCTAAAAGCGCGAATCCGCGCTAAAAAGAAGAAACCAGCTTTTGTAAAGTCAGAAAGTTGGCGATACGTGAGATTGAAAGAAAAATGGCGCAGGCCTCGTGGGTTAGACAATAAAATGCGCCAGAAAGTAAAGGGGTGGCCGCCATCAGTCAGCACTGGCTATAGAGGCCCAAAGGCGGCTAGAGGCCTTCATCCTTCAGGATACAAAGAGGTTCTGGTGCATAACCCTGAAGAAATAGCTAACATTGATCCTAAAACCGAGGCAGCGAGGATTGCCCACAGAGTTGGCAAGAAAAAACGTGTTCAAATCATTGCTGAAGCCAAGAAACGTAATATTCTCATTTTAAACTTTAAGCCAGCCAAGGAAACACCTGAAGAAGAACTAAAGCAAGAAGAAGCAGCAAAGCAACCAGCTGAGAAGGAACCTGAAAAGGCTCCAGAGGGGGAAAGCAAGGAAGTGCAAAAGAAACCTGCTGCTAAAAAGAAGAAGGAAACTGAGGCGAAGGCTGAGGAAGAGAAACCGAAAAGGACACGCGCGAAAGCTAAACCTGCAGAAGGAGTTGAGAAGCAATGACTGACTTAAGTAATCAAAGGCGGTTAGCGGCTCAGATAATGAAAGTTGGCCAAAACCGGGTATGGATTGATCCTCAGAGAATGGAGGATGTGGAAGCCGCTATAACCCGTGAAGAAGTTAGAAAGTTGATTCATGAAAAAGTAATCCAAGCTTTGCCAGAAAAAGGCGTAAGCCGTGCTCGGGCCAAAACAATTCAACAAAAGAAACAAAAGGGTAGACGTAAAGGTCCAGGCAGCAGATCTGGAACTGGCTACGCGAAAATCTCCAAGAAAGAAGTTTGGATCAGCCGAATTCGTTCTTTGCGAAAGAGACTTCGCGAGTTGAAAGCAAGCCGTGTCATCACAGAAGACACTTACCGAAAAATGTACCGGGCGGCTGGCAGCGGAAGATTCAGCTCAGTTGCTGATTTAGAACGCTATTTGAAAGCTCATGATTTGTGGAGGAAGCGTTAATGGCGCGAAGTTCAATTTATCGTGTTCCACTTAGACGGAGAAGAGAAGGAAAAACCGATTACAGGGCACGTAAGGCGTTAATTCTTTCTGAGAAGCCGCGTCTTGTCGTCCGCTGTTCACTTAAGAATGTTGCTGTACAAATGATAATCGCGAAACCAGACGGCGATGAGGTTTTGGCTTCAGCGCATAGTCGAGAGTTAAAGAAGCATGGTTGGAAGGCGCCAACGGGCAATGTTCCAGCGGCCTACTTGACCGGCTTGCTCTGCGGTTTGAAAGCCAAAGCAAAAGGTGTGGAAGAGGCTATTTTGGACATGGGCTTGGCTGCACCAACGAAAGGCTCCAGAGTTTTTGCTGCCTTGAAAGGCGCTTTAGATGCTGGTGTCGAGGTTCCCTGCTCTGAAGAGAAAATCGTCGCAGAGCGAACCGAAGGCAAGCACATAGCTGAGTACGCTAAGAGTTTGGCGTCTAATCCTGAAGTTTACGCAGCCAAATTCTCCAAGTATTTGGAGCAAAAAATTTCGCCTGAAAAGCTTCCTGATCACTTCGCTAAGGTGAAAGCTAACATTGTTAATTCATTTAAGAAGAAAGGTGAAAAGAAAGCATGAGTAGCGGTTACCGTGAAACTGAAAGAGGCACAGGCTTAGAGAATTGGGTTCCGAAAACCCGTTTAGGGAAACTAATTCAAGAAGGCAGAATAACCTCCATGGACGAGGTTTTCTTAAGCGGTCTGAAAATTGCGGAACCACAGATTGCTGACGCTTTACTTCCTGACCTGCAAGAAGAAGTGATAAATGTTAACTTGGTTCAGAAGCAAACAGACGCAGGCGAGAAATCCAGATTCAAGGCTATCGTGGCTGTTGGAAACAGAGACGGTTACATCGGCTTAGGGTCTGGAAAAGCCAGCCAAGTTCGAACTGCGATAGAAAAAGCTGCTACGGTAGCGCGCCTAAACATTGTTCCAGTAAAACGCGGATGCGGTAGCTGGGAATGCGGTTGTGGAAAACCCCATTCAATCCCATTCCAAGTTGAGGGCAAATGCGGCGGCGTACGCGTAGTCATCGTGCCTGGTCCAAGAGGCTTAGGACTCGTGGCAAGCGAAGTTGCAAAAGTAATTTTGAACTTGGCAGGCGTTAAGGATCTCTGGGTAAGAAGCCGTGGGTCAACGCGAACTGTGCCCTCTTATGCATGCGCAATTTTTGATGGTTTGCGAAAAACCTACAGTCTCATAACGCAGGAGGACTGGGTGAGATAGTTGACTGAAAAAGCTGATGAACTCAAGTGCTTAGCTGTTGTAAGAGTGCGCGGCGTAATCAGCGCCCAGCGTGAAGCGCGCGAAACACTCGAAATGCTCCGTTTAGTCCGAAGTAATCATGCCGTGCTCATTGACAATCGCCCATCCTACTTGGGTATGCTGCGCCGAGTGCAAAATTACGTAACATGGGGCGAAGTTACAAAAGAAACTGTAGCTTTGCTGCTGAAAAAACGCGGGCGCTTGGTAGGTAACAAAAAGTTGACGGACGAATACGCTCAGAAAGTAGGCTACAAATCATTGGACGCTCTCGCCGAAGCAATAGTAAATTGTAAGGTGGAGTATTCAAAATTACCTGATATTCAACCTGTTTTGAGGCTGCCTCCTCCCAGCAAAGGGTTCAAAGGAAAAACTAAGAAAGGCTTTAGCGCAGGCGGCGAAGCAGGCTACCGTGGAGAAGCAATAAACGAACTCATAAAGCGCATGACTTAGCTTCGCGCAAGACCTCTTTTTTATTCCTATAGAACATTTTTAAACTGCTGTAAATGCGCTTGACACTTTCAACAAGAACAGCTGTGCATATAACAAGCTCATAAATGCTAATATCGCAGGCGCAGCGCTGCTCAGCGCCATCATATTTGCCGCCTATTAGTCAATCAATGCAGAAAACAGTAGAGAGGGTCTATCGGGCAGTAAGCACGCACAGAAAAAAGCAGTAATGCAGCAAAACTTGCCAAAGCAGGTGACCGCAGAAAACAGCGGCGACAGTAAGTTATCTGCGAAAAAGGAAAGGTATATTTAAACGAAAAACATGGATAGCTCTAAATCAATGGCACTTTGAGGAGAAAGAAATGTCATCGCCAGAAGACTTTAACCAACTAATGCAAGAGAGCCGAGATGAACTAGCAAACTTGAGAGCACAACTGCAAAGTTTAATGGTCAAGTTTGGTTTACGCGCGCTAAAAACCTACCAAGCAGCAAGAATTGAACCTCTCCGCGCAGCTGAAGTTGCTTCCCTAATCCAATATGAATTAGACAATGTAATACAAGATCTCACAGAACCAAAAAACCTAGACGCTATAACCGCGCAAATCAAGCAGGAATGGGCAAAACTGCAAGAAGCAAAACAGAAAAAACAGCAGTAACCCTCATTCTAAACGCGACCAGTCAACAGGTTTAGCGATTTCAACCCGCCATTTCCGCTCCCAACTCGCCCAACCCGTTTTTACAAGGCTTTCCCGCAAACGCGGCTTTTCAGCAACCCACTTTAGCATGGCCCAAAAGCGCTTCTTGCTATTCACCACCTCTTCTGGGATACCAACTTCACTGCACCAGCGTGCATAACCCCTTTCAACCATGCCGCGAAGTTCCCCTGTAACTTCCGCTTTTTCCACCCTAAACCCCTTAGACAGCAAATGCCGGCGGACGCTTGAAAGGACATAAGCCGTGGAAACTTTGAAATGGGTTTCCTCATCAGGGCGCATAACCTCAATTATCTCATCAGCGATTTTCACAGCATCCAGCAGATACCGCTTATTCTTGAAGTTAGGCGGCTGAAACGAAGCAGTAGGAATCCGCCGTTCCATGTATCGCCGATCTGGCGGCTTAAGCGCCCCAACCACCACGCCTAAAAGAAGATCACTCCAGCCTGCAGCGTCTATCACAATCTCTTTCGGAAGTAAAAAGTGATCTAGCGTCAAAGCGGCTCACCTGCCTCATTCACTAAGGATAATTACGCGCAAGCAACGTATAAAAGAATTCTAATTTAAAGCAGCTGTTTTGGGTTACACTCAGTTTACAAAACTAATTTTTCACTTTAATTAATTAACTGCACGCTTAAGTGAACGCCATTAAAGAAAAACTTAATAAACAATATGTAAATGTTTACATCTAATTATATAACCCTTTGAGGAATGAAACTTGAGAGGACCAGCTATCTGGATATTAGGCTTCTTCACTTTTCTGGCAGGTTTGCTCGCAGTGCACGCAATAGTTCTGTGGGCTGACGTGGGACTGACCGGCGTCTTCCAACCCTTCTTAAGCAGTGGCATACGAGTAGGAATCCCAGTTTGGTCTTACCTGTTAATTACCTTAGTTGCGACCTTGGCGTTCCTCGGCGCGACCACTCACACACTAATAACTGAACTATCAACTAAGGAACTGCTGGCTCAGATGGATACCAGAATAAACAATTTAGAAAGCGGCCAAAAGGTACAGCAGCAGATTCTGGAGAGCCTTCAAGCGAGGGTTTTCTTGGTTGACGAAAGCTTGAACAGCATGAAGAAAGACGTCTCGAAGGCGTTTGGCAGACAAGAGGAGTTGCTCAAGCAGGCCCATGAAGATTTGGCTAAAAAGTTCGAGGGCGAACTAGCAGCTGTAAAAGCAAGCGTGGCACGGCAGTTTACGGAGCAAAGTGAAGAGATGAAAAAGGCCAATGCAAACTTGGCTAATGCGTTTACTAAAAACTTGGCTGAGGCGAAGAATGAGTTAGCTGGGCAGCTTGCGCGGATCGAAAGCGTTATGGATAGGCATGAGGAGCGGAATAAGAAAACTGAGAAAGCCGTTTTGCAGCAGGAAGAAGAAATTGCAGAAGTAAAATCAAAGTTAGAGCGGCTTGAATTGGAGTTTGTTGGACCTAAACCGTTGCTGTCAAGTCAAAACAGCATAGAAGACGTTAGAGGCATAGGCGAAAGCACGGGGAAAGACTTGCGAGCAATAGGAATAACAACGGTAGGCGAACTGGTTACGACGGATCCATCCTTAATCGCGGCGAAAACAGGCATGTCCGAGAAAACTGTGGAGAAGCTGCAGGGAAGAGCTCAGCTTGCGATGGTTCCCGGAATTAAAGAGAAAGACCTAGTTTTGCTTGAGGAAGCAGGTGTCACGAATAGGAAGGAGCTGGCAGCGCAGGATACCTTTGAGCTTGGTAGAAAAATCGGCTTGATTGTCAAGGCGTATGTTGCTGAGGGCAAGATGACTGAAGCGGATAAGCCGACAGTTGAAGCGATAGATTCATGGATAAGGTTCGCGAAAACCTAAGTTGGCGCTTAGCCGTATAAAAGCGCAATTTTCCTTCTTTTTCGCTGTCCAAAATCACGGCAATTCTCGTGCAGAATAGAAAAATTTAAGCTTTCTGTGGGCATAGAGTTACTGGTAGGCGACGGTTAGGCGCAAATAGGCTGAATGGTTATGCGTCTCTGCTTTTGTTATGCCTGCTCACCAACACGTGTGCGGGGAAGACATAATTGGTGAATGAGAAGAAAGTATTACTGAATATGCTCAGGGAAATTTGGCAGAAAAGCGATTCTCCCCTGCACCGCATATACTCTTCTTGGGAAGAGTTGGAGCGCCATGTCGAAGTGAAAGCGGCAAGAACGAAACGCGGCGAAAAGTTTGCGGTGCAACGGTGCCCTAATTGCGGCGTGAAGCAGAAAGTAACGAAGCCGTTGGAAGAGCTTTTTCCCTATCAGGCTTGCACAGCGTGCAGCCAAGTGTTTCATGTTAACAGGGATTTGACTGTGCGGCGGTTGACGGAGGATGAGAAGGAAGCAATGCCTGCCGCGTGGGTGCATGTGGTTGAGGATTTAAAGCGGAAGAAGCTTGCAATAGTTTTCAAGTTAGAGTAAATATTTAGCGAACCGTCTAATAGCGTCTTTCCGCGATAGAAAAGGCAATATCATGCCAAATCGGGAGTCGCTAGACGAAAAACTTTTCAAAAACCAGAACGACAACTTCATAACTCACGGCGCACACAAAATCAAGAAGCATGGAAAAGTGGCCGAGGTGAGGTAGTCTG
>JBNARN010000002.1:0-759 GCA_049718365.1 Candidatus Bathyarchaeales archaeon | reverse complement strand
AGCCTAGAGGCCTGTGGAGCCTTTTGCTTGGGTTCAAATCCCAACCTCGGCCCCACTTACGCTGCGATGCTTAGCGGAGTTTTATGCGAATTCTTATACCTATAGCAACAGATAATATTCAGCTAAAGGCCGCATTCTGGAGAATACGCAGAATTGATTAAATTTAAAAAAGCAGCCCAAAACGACCTACGGAAGCTCTCTAAACTACTCTTAACCATTTTGGAAAACAAAACTAGCCAAGTATACCAAGATAACGTCGCAAAATTCGGCATCCCCGAAGATTATGCTAAAAATGCCTTCACAGAAGAAAAGTTACTTAAGGCGGCGGCCACGGGAAAAACAACCTTCTATCTGGCGTTAGAGGGCAAAGAAATTGCCGGCTTCGCCCAAGTTACCCTGCAAGACGATTTCGTAGCAGAGTTGGAGCGCATAATAGTTTTCCCGCAGCCCACGCGGCAGGGTGTGGGAACGCAACTACTGCGCGAAGCCATAGCTGACCAGAAGCAGAAGGGCACAAAAACCATAATCGTAAACGCTGGAAAAGAAGAAGCTCACGCAAGGCGCTTCTACGAGAAAAACGGCTTCAAGCAAATAGGTGAGGCGCTGATAGATGCGCCATGGGGTAAAAAACTGGCTTTAGTCACCTACCAGCTTGACATAAGCGCTAGATAGCAATGCTTAATTCTTTATTTTTCCTTATTATCGTATCCCACTGGCTAACTCCATGACGACGGACCCAACGGAAGACCGCAAGCCGCA
>JBNARN010000001.1:0-46405 GCA_049718365.1 Candidatus Bathyarchaeales archaeon | reverse complement strand
CCGCTTATCTCTTGGAATTGTTAAAATCATCTTCGGATTAGAAGGCGAAGGAGCCTCGTTGCTGATAGGCACAGCTATCGGGATAGCACTGCTGATCATTGTATTTGTCATAATGTTTAAAGTAGATTGGGAAAAGCGATTCGCAAAATATGTAGAGGAAAAGCCCAATCGTCAACCGTCTGAAGGCGCCGCCGCAAAGCAAGAATAAAATTAAATCTTACCACGGCATCTAAATAACTTATCAGCTTTTAGAGCAGGATGCACAGAGCATGAAGCCTATTAAGATTTTGGGTATTGTGGGCAGTTTACGTAAAGGCTCATATAACAAGGCTTTGATGCGAGCGGCTATGGAGCTGAAGCCTAAGGAGGCGGTGATAGAGGTTTTTGATCTTGAAGGAATCCCGCATTTCAATCAGGATTTTGAAGACCAGCCGCCTGAGATCGTGAAAAAGTTTAAAGCAGCCATTAAGGCGGCGGATGCTCTGCTGATAGCAACTCCGGAATACAACTATTCCGTCCCGGGCGTTTTAAAGAACGCAATCGATTGGGCTTCCAGGCCATACGGCGATAACGCGTTCGCTGGAAAACCTGTAGCCATCATGAGCGCGTCGGTTGGCAGCTTCGGCGGCGCGCGGGCCCAGTATCAGCTGCGGCAGATATTGCTTGCGCTGGATATGTATCCGCTTAATCGTCCAGAGGTTATGCTGCCCTTTGCCGGTGAAAGTGTGGATGCAGAAGGCAATCTTGCTAATGAAAAGACGAGACGGCTAATATGTGAACTGCTCGAGGCGCTAGTGGCATGGACACGGAAGCTGAAGAAGCCATAAAAGCCTAAACAGCGCATCCTTTAGTGTTTGGTGCAATTTTAACATTAAATTTAAAATTAGCATGCGCCACTTTAGAGTAGGCGAAATAAGTGAAAGTTATTGCGGATCTGCATATTCACGGCCGCTACAGCCGGGCAACAAGCCAGCAGATGAGCCTCAAAGAGATTGCTCGCTTCGCAAAAATTAAGGGGCTGAATCTTGTTGGTACAGGTGACTTCACGCATCCTAAATGGCTCAGCGAAATAAGGGAAACATTGGTTCCAGAGGAAGGCATAGGCCTTTATAGAGTCGCCGATGATGCGGCGCCGCAAGTGTATTTTATGTTGACAACGGAGGTCTGCACAGTCTTCAATGCGGAGGAAGAAGCCAAGAAGGTGCATCATGTCATTTTGACGCCGAGCTTGGAGACCGCCGTGCAGATAAACGATGTGCTCGGGCGTTACGGCGACTTGAGCGCAGATGGCAGACCGCTGCTGGATATGACGGCTGCGCAGTTGGTTGAGGAGGTTATGGCAACATCAAGCGCTAACATGGTTTTTCCGGCGCATGCGTGGACGCCGTGGTTTAGCATTTTCGGCGCGTTCAGCGGCTTTAACAGCGTCGAAGAATGTTACCAAGACATGACAAAGCACATACATGCATTGGAAACAGGGCTTTCCTCGGATCCGCCGATGAATTGGCGCCTAAGCAAGCTTGACAAGTTCACGCTGCTTTCAAATAGTGACAGCCACAGTTTTTGGCCTTGGCGGCTGGGCAGGGAAGCAAACGTCTTTGAGCTTGAAGAGACAAGTTACCGGGAAGTGGTTGATGCCATTCGCTGCAAAGACCCAGCACGGCTCAGGTTCACTATTGAAACTGATCCCGCGTATGGCAAGTATCATTGGACTGGCCACCGCGCCTGTAAGGTGTCTCTTTCACCGCAGGAAGCGCAGAAGCTGGGCAATATTTGCCCAGTTTGTCGCAGAAAACTAACTAAGGGTGTGGAGCAGCGTGTTGAAGAGCTCGCCGATCGGCCTGTTGGCTTTAAGCCTGAGAATGTGCCGGGTTTTATGCGGTTGCTGCCGCTTTCGGAGATAATTGCAACTGTGTTGAATGTGGATTCTCCGTCGACGCAGGCGGTTTGGAAGATATATAACGCGCTTATCAGTCGCTTTGGTGATGAGTATACTGTGCTTATCGATGCGTCTGCTGAGGCTTTGGCGGAGGTTGCGGATGCGGCGATTGCAAAGGCTATTCTTCAAGTTAGAAGTGGCGCGGTTAGCGTTACTCCTGGGTATGATGGTGTTTATGGGAAGCTTGTTTTGGGGGCGGAGGTTTCAGCAGAGAAAGTGCGTCGTGGAAGAGTTCAACAGTTGAATCTTGCGGATTTCTGGTGAGTATGGAGTTTGCTGTTGTTTTTTGTGTTTTTGTGTTTAACATTGCAACGGCAACACTTATTAAGTCGTAATATTTGTGATAGACCGTCGGGGTCACCTTGGAATCAACCACCAAAAAAGAAGACCAAATCTTCAAAATAATCGACAGCGTCCTAAAACAAGTCTTCGGCGAAGAAGCAACCACTTTCATATACAAATACATAGAACAAAACCACCAACTACGCAAAAACGAGTTCTCAAAGAAAATCGACATTTTCGCAAAAGGACTCGAAGAATGCCTAAGCTCAGGCGCATTCGTAGTTGAAAACAAAATACTATCAGACCTTGCAGCCGCCTACGGCACCTCCAAAAAAGCAAAGTTTGAAAAAGAATACGATTTTGCCAACCAAATGAGACTCTTCCTACAAAAAGCCTAAGCTACCTACTTAAGTAAAGCCTATTTTAAATTAAGTTCGCTATATGCGAAACAAAACTGTTTTATTCCCTTAAGCAATTACTCAGCCTAAAACCTCGCTACAGAAGGTTAAGCCGCCTATGGAAGAAGTTCTCTCCAAAATAAATGGTCTAGCTGTCCAAAAATTCGGCGCTGAATACGCGGAAGTCCGAGCGCAAAAACTTAACAAAACAATGCTAACCCTAAAAGAAGGCCGTGTTGAAGCAGCTAAGCAAGGCATCGAAAGCGGCGCGGCGTTACGTGTGCTCGTTGATGGCGCCTGGGGCTTCGCTTCAGTCGGCTCCCTAAAAGCTGAAGCGTTAATGAGCGCTGTTTCGGACGCTTGCAAAATGGCAAAAATGGCCAGCGCACGGTTGAAAACTCGGATAAAGCTTGCAAAAACCAAAACTGTGGAAGACCATGTCCAAGTGAAATCAAAGAAGAACCCTGCGGAAGTTCAAATGGAAGAAAAAATAAAAACTGCGTTAGCAGTGAATAAGGCCACGTTAGGTTATGACAACCGAGTCAAAAGCTGCACCATAGATTATTTGGATTTAACAGGCACAAGCTATTTCGTAAACAGCGACGGCACACGCATAAACCAAGATAGACTCTATGTTTGGTCAAGAATAACCGCCACAGCCATGCTCAACGGCGTTTTCACTTTTAGCAGAGAAGAAATAGGCTCAACAGCCGGCTACGAAATATTTGATGGCAACGCGCCGGAAACTTTAGGCGAGAAAGTTGCAAAGCGCGCAATAGAGCAGTTAGCGGCTAAACCGCCGAAAGGCGGCAAATTCCCCGTGGTTTTAGGACCAAACGTTGTAGGCGTTTTTGTCCATGAAGCCTTCGGGCACCTTGCCGAGGCGGATTTGGCATTGTCAGGCGGTGTGCTGGCAGACAACCTTGGAAAGAAAATAGGTTCAGACTTTGTAACTTTCTACGATGACGGCACAATAGCCGGCGCCTTCGGTTCCTTCAGATACGATGATGAAGGTGTTCCAGCGCAGAAAACGCTTCTCATAAAAGACGGCGTAGTCACAGGTTTAATGCATAACCGTGAAACCGCCCAGAAATTTAATGCTGAGCCAACTGGCAACGCAAGGGCAGAGGATTTTCGTGTGGAACCCATTATCCGCATGCGTAACACTTACATGGCGCCGCGAGACCATTCCCTTGAAGAACTTGTGGAAGACGTGCGTTTTGGCTATTACTTCAAAAGTTTTAGAGGCGGCCAAGCGAATTTAGACGGCACTTTCCAAGTAGGCATACAAGAGGCCTACGAGATAGTTAACGGCGAGATAAGCGAGCCTGTCCGTAACGCATCCATAAGCGGCAACACGCTTGAGACGCTCTTTAAAGTCGACGCTGTTGGAAAGGACTTTGAACTATGGCCTGGCCGATGTGGCAAAGGGCAAACAGCCTTTGTATGCGACGGCGGCCCACACATCAGAGTTAAAGAGGTGATTGTCGGTGGCAACGCTTGAAAAAGACCAAATGCTAAGCGTAGCAGAAAAAGCTGTGAGCACAGCGCTGAGGAAAGGCGCTGCGGAAGCTGAAGCCTATGTTTATGAGGGGCAAACTACGAGCGTGGGCATAGAACGTGGGCAAATTACCAAGAGCAATAAGATAATAGACCGCGGCGTAGGCATACGCGTTGTGGTTAACAAGGCAGTGGGTTTTGCCTACACAAACATCATAGAAGGGCAGAACGCCATTGAAGAGGCGGTTCTCAGCGCTTTAAGCGCGGCGAAAGCAAGCAAGCCTGACCAAGACTGGAAGGGGCTTCCTGAAAAAAAGGCGTATACCGCCACGGAAAAAACGTATGACCCTAAAATTCTTGAACTTCACGCTGAAGACTTGGTGAACATCGCTTCTTGCATGCTGGATGCTGCTGTAAGCGTGGATAAGCGTGCTTTTCCGATTGAGGGCGGTGTCGGCGCCGCATACTTGGCGACTGCCGTCGCAAATTCGAATGATGTCGCAGGTTTTGACAAGGGAACAATAATAGAATGCAGTTTGGCAGCAGTAGCCAAAGAAGGAAACAAGGTGACGCCAGTGTGCTTTGAATTTAACGCTGAAAGAAGCTATGCCATTGACGCTGAATGGGTAGGCAAGGAAGCTGCACGCTTAGCGGTTTCCGCCTTGAAAACCAAGCGGATAGAAACCAAAAACACTAAACTAATCCTAACACAGTTCGCGTTGCAGGAACTCCTCTACTTCACATTAATCAACGCTGTCAAAGCAGATAATGTCCAGCGGGGGCAATCCGCGTTCAAAGGGAAAATCGGCGAGAAAGTTGCATCGGAAAACGTCACAATCTACGATAACGGCCTATTCCCCGGCGGATTACGCACGGCAACCTTTGATGCGGAAGGAGTTCCGCGCCAGAAGACGCTTCTTGTGGAAAAAGGGGTCTTGCGCAACTTCCTATATGATAGTTATGCGGCTAAGAAGGAAGACAGGGAAAGCACGGGAAACGCTGCTCGCGCAGGATATCTTTCAACGCCCAGCATTGAAGCCACAAACTTTCACATAATACCCGGCGACGCCACAGCAGAAGAGCTCATAGAGGAAGTGGATGACGGCTTAATCATCTACTACTTGCAGGGAGCCCACAGCAGTAACCCCGTCAGCGGCGAATTCTCTGTAGTCGCCACGCCCGCATGGAAAATCAAGAAAGGCGAAATCGCACATTGCAGCCGAGGCGTAATGCTCGCAGGCAACATCTTCGAGGTGCTAAAGAACGTAAGCGCCGTGGCGGGCAACGAGCGGAAAATAGGACAGCTAATCGCGCCGTGGCTACTGGTGGAAAACGTCAGAGTCATCGGGAAATGAAAACACATTGCAAAAACTGGAAGCTCGCCCTATATATGGATGGGTATAACTTTCTCGTGTGTTAGCGTTCAATGTATGCTTAAGCCCAAAAACTCTTAGAGTATTCGCCCAGCACGGCTTTGTATATCTGCTTGGTCTGCTGTGCAATCTTGTCCCAATCATATTTCTCTTTAATCTTCCTGTAGGCATTTTCGCGTATATAGTTACTGAAGCCTTCATCCAGCAGAACCTTGGTTATGCCCCAAGCCAAAGACTCAGGATTATTTGGGTAAACCTTAACCCCTGTAACGTCGTGGTCAACAATCTCAGATAAACCGCCTGTGTCAGATACCACAACAGGGCTTTTCGCCGCCATCGCCTCCAACGCCACAATGCCAAACGGCTCAAATAGCGAGGGCACAACGGAAACGTCAGCGCATTTCTGCAGCTTAACCAAAGTAGCTTCGTCCATAAACCCCAAAAAGAGCACTTTATGCTCTAGCCGCATACTCCTAACTATGTTAAGAAGCTGCTCTTTCATGTAGCCGCTGCCAACAATCAAGAATTTTGCGTTAACTTTCTCCAGAATCTTGGGTACAGCGTTAACGAGTATGTGAATGCCCTTCTCGTAAACAAGCCTGCCAACATAAAGCACAATTTTCTCCTCAGGCAACGCGTACCTAGCCCGAAATTCCCGCAGATTTTCCTTTTCAAGGCCCTCGTAAACGCTGGTGTTCACCCCGTTAGGAACCATGGCCAGCTTGTCTTCGGGAAGCCCGAAAGCCCACTTAACATGCGAAACCATATAATTACTGCAGCAAATTACCCGCCAAGCCTCGTACGTAAGCCATGCCTCTGTCTCATGAATCATACGTTCCATGTCGGTGTGAAGCCCATCTCTACGCCCAATCTCAGTAGAATGCATTGTAACCAAAAGCGGCTTCCTAAAAACATGCTTCAGCCCGATGCATGCAGTAGCAACCAGCCAGTCATGCGCATGAAAAACATCAATCTTATCCGCGACTTTATTCACAATAGCCGCCGCTTCCCGCTGCATATTCAAATTCATCAAGTAAACCCAAGTAGCAAAATCAGGTGCAGGATTCTTGTAAGAATCCACCCTGTAAACTTCCACGCCATCAATAACCTCATGTGTAGGCGTATCAGGAAAATCGCAAGTTACCACGTACACTTTTACGCCATTTTTAGCTAAACTTTTAGACAAGAAGTATACATGAGGCGAAATGCCGCCTATAACCCGTGGCGGAAACTCCCAACTAAACATCATAACGCTAAGCTCATGCCGCACTAGTCATCCAAGCCTCCAACCACCGACTTGTACACAGCCAAAACATCACGCATCCAAGAATTCGCATTGGGCTTAACAACAGTTATTTTTTCCTTCGGAACAGCATGTATCCGAATAACCTCATCCTGCATCCACTCTGACTTAACGCACACGTGCTTTGCCTCATAGAAACCCAGCCACTCAATACTCTTTATTGACATACTATAAGGTGTATTAGCTGGCGGAGCACGATGATCCTCCAAGCTTTCAACAGAATAAATAAACGGCACACCAAACGCGTTTTTCAAAGTGACCGCCGCAGGTATAAAATGCCAATCATGAACATCAATAAGGTCAACTTGCTTGTTCACTTGGTAATAGATGCTGGCCGCTGCACGCGCTACTTCCTGATTTAAAGTTAAATCCCAAGTTAAAATGCCAATATGCGTGCGAACAGGATTTGCCACTCTAAAAACTTTAACACCATCTGCTTCTTCCACCGCGCCAGTCAAAAAATCATGGTAAGTAACCACATGCACATCAACCTTGTTCTTAATCAACTGAGCAGCCAATAACCGCACATACTCTGCGAGTTGCCCCACGACTCTAGGCGGATACTCCCACGAGAAAATTATAACACGCATTAGGGTCCACTATGTAAAAAGTGAACAGACTTTAATTATTCCCCTGGCATTAAGATAATAGCGCTTTTTACCCTCATTATCAACGAAACATTCAGCAAAACCTTCAGACTTATACTGATCAAGGATACCCTCAATTTCTAATTGATCCCGTTGCAGAACCCACGCTATTTCCTCACCTCTTCGAGCCAAATCCGCCGCAGTAGCGCACAAGTTATGCAATGTTTGCAAAACCTTTTCTGGAAACGGAAGCTCCTCCCTCATGCGTCACATACACCTTAACTATCAATTAATGGAAACTTCACTTATAAACACATGCGCGAACTACGTTTAAAAAAGCTTAGCGGCTTCCTGCACTTGCCGACTCAACTTTTGGAAGCGCTTCTTCGCCACACTAATAATTGCCTTTCGAAGCTTTTCTCCCCTCAGCTTTGAAGCACTAATTGCCTTTAGTTGATCAGCCAAAACCTTATCCCGCAATGAATGCTCTGCCCAACCGCTAAAATCGCCTCGGACGCTATGAAACTCCACCGCTTCAAGAGAGATAGTCGCAAGCGCTTTGATTAATCCCTTTAGAGTCCACACCATAACACCCGTATAATTCTCCTTACCCACATTTGTATAAAACAAGAAAGGCTCATTCGCCGTTAAAGTCGCAAGCCTAAGTCTATTCTCAAAATCAAACAGTAAAGCTTGAGCGGCCACAAAAGCGTCCATAGGTGACTGAAACGGGCTAAAATAAGAATGAACCTCGCCAGGAGCGCCACCTGCAGTATACATGTAGTAAAGATGATCGCTCGTTTGAAAATACCGCCACAACCTTAGAAGCTCCTTATCTTCAGCTTCCTTGACAATAGGTTCAAGCCTCCGCAAACTCGTGTAGTAAGCCCACTGCATAGCATTACCAAGCCATCCACTTGAATCTCGTTCAAGATCAGCCCAGGAAACAGTGCCTCCTGCTTCTGGAACATCAATTTCGCCTACTGGCGCATACTTACTGACAACTTCCGTGGGAGTTGCCATATTCAGATGCTCCCACCGCAGAATTTCTTCAGGTAAGTGGCGTAGAAAACCATGTATGCCAGTCTCGGGCCAGTGATGTTCTCCGAAAGTTTCATAATCAGGGAAAATGTTGACACAATGCCCTTGAATGTTAGCCAGCCACAGAGCGTATTTATCCGCTGTTAGCGGCCATTCGCTCCACCATCTCGCCGAAAACCGGAAGCCTATGTCATCGGTCAACTTGTAGTTGCGCATCAGCACCCGAAGCTTTTTGCAGCCTTTTGCAGCATAAACGTAATTCGGCGATTTATCGCCAAGCACTTTCTCCACACCCTCCATGAAAATTCCCTTATAACCCAAGTCATCTATAACTTGGGCAACTGCGTTATTGTAAAGCAGTTCGGTGTTTTCAAAAAAGGTAGGCACACACCCAAGCAAACTCTTCATTGCTTGCTGATGCAACTTAACCTGCTCAATAAACTCGCTTTTGTCGGGATAAAGGCTGGAAACAGAATGATAGTAAGTCTGATTTAAAAATTCGACACACCCCGTCTCGGCAAGCTGCCGAAAAGTTTCCAAAAGATCCTGATCAAACATTTCACATTGCTCCAGAAAAACACCAGACAAACTGAAAGAAACCTTAACCTTCCGCCTTTGCTTCTTATACTTGTCAATTAGCTCTAGTAAAATCTGGTTCGACGGAAAGTAACATTTTTTGGCAGCACGCTTGAAAATTTCCCGATTCACAGCATCGTCAAAATAATAAGCAAACAACTCTTCTTTCTTTAAACGCCTGAAAACGTTATTCTCCCAAAAAAGCCCCCGCCGCAACCGATGCGGCTGATGAACCTCAAATACCAATACTACATCAGTCAAAAGGCTACACATCTCCGGTGATAACTATTAAACATGGCACTTATTTCCTTTTAACACCTTTGCACTATGCCATTTTATCGCTATAGAACATTAATAATTTGCCACAAGTACCCCTTTTCGCACCTAAATTTAAACGACAAGATCTGCCAAGTCCACGCTATGCTCATAAATCTGCCGTAAAAGGGAAGCTGCAGCTAAGATTTGCGGCATAACCTCTACAGGCTGAGATTTAGCGATTTTTTCCACATCAGCAGAAACTTTTTGAATTTTTTCATCCATGGCCCGCACGTTTTCAGCCAAGGCGATGTCTCTATTTATGAAAGCTTTTACAGCATGCTCTTGTGCAGTATAACAAAGCGTTTGGAAATCAGCAAACAATTTTTGCAGTTCTTCAGGGAATCTGGTGCCGTTTAGTTCTATGGTCTTCGTTGCTATCTGCACGCACGCATCACCTATCGACTCTATTAAGCTTGCAGCTAAACGGTAGTCTAAACAATCAATAGGAGATATCCCCAGTTTTTCACTCAAGCTTGGCGCTTGCAGGATTGTACGTAAAATTCTAACCAGCAGAAAATAGAGTCTATTGCTTTCATCATCACGAGCGATAACGCTCTTAGCCAGCTGTAAATCTCCGTTGATAAACGAGTTAGCAGCATCACGGCTCATTCCCGCAACTATAGCATAATTTCGCCTCAAAATTTTTTCAGGAGGAAACCCAGAAGGCTCCAGTAAACATTGAAGGACTATTTGAGAGTAACTTTCTTCAATTATCTCCAAGCCAATCAACGAGCTTGCAGCTGCCTTAACCACATTTCTAACTTCAAAGTCAATACCAGTCTTTGCTTGGATAGTAATTACGTCGAAACCCAGAAGGTAACGGCTGATGATTTCACGGCGTAAATATGGTCCAACAGTTAAATTCGCAACTTTCGGCAACGGTTCAGCATTATATTGTGCATCAACAAGCAGTTTACCCTCGCTTGTCTCATTCAAAGCAACAAGCGTTCCTTTTTGCAAACCATGCTGCTCAGCCCAAGATCGGGGTAAACAAACAAAAAACGTGCCGGTACGCGTGCACTGCACTTTACGTAATTCACCCATTAAAGATCTCCTTCATAAACCATGTTGTGAAGATAACACATCTAAATAAGAAAACGCATATATAAACTTGAAAGGGAATGTTGGAATTCAAAGATAAATGTGTAATCGGAATAGATTTAGCGGCATCAAGCAAAAACCCTACTGGCTGGGCAATGCTAAGAGGGAAAGCACTACAAACAGCGTTAATCTATACGGACAAGGAAATTTTAGAAAGAACAGTAAGGAACCAACCAGCACTTATAGCAATCGACGCCCCATTAAACCTTCCAAAGCAAGGGGATTTCTTTAGAAATGCGGATAGAGAAATGATAAGAAGAGGCTACAAAGTATTTTCTCCGAATTTTCCAGCCATGCAGAAACTCACTTTAAGGGCAATAAAGTTGAATAGGATAATAGGTGAAAAAAAGTATAAAGTAATCGAAGTACACCCAACATCAACTCGAAAAGCCTTAGAAATGCCATCAAAAGATTGGAAAGCAATACAAGAAATACTGAAAACGCTTGGCTTGAAAGGTGCATTGGAGGCATGTACCTTAACTTCCCATGAGATAGACGCTGCCACCGCAGCCTTAACAGCAGTGCTCCATTTGGAGAAGCAAACGGAACAATTAGGCGACCACGAGGAAGGATACATAATCGTGCCTAACAAGCGAAATTGGAGAGAACTAGTATGAGTGAACAAGAAAAACTGCAAAGAGCAGTTGAAGCAACAATTGCAGCAGGGTATCAGTTAAGTAGCGACGCGTTTGATTATTTACACCACGCCGCCGCCATGGATGACCCAGCCACCATAATAAGCAGAGCGTTGCAAAGATTAGAAGAATTGCCTGAAAAGCCACTATTCATCGACCGCAGCTTTTTAGAAACGCTGCTTAAACAACCAGAGGCTACAAAAAGCGAACAAATCGAAATTCAGAGCGAAAAAATTGAGCCTCCACAGCAGCAGTATATAACCGAGGGCGGAAGCACTTTCCAGCCTTACGCAAAGGATGTAGAAGCAGCCATTAAAGTTATAGAGGACCCTACAAGCAAGCTTAGCGCTAATGGAACAGTTGAGGATTACCTTAAATATTTTCAGGACAGGTTTAAACGAATTGAACGCTTATTAAGGCAAAGACTTGATGTTAAAGCCGCAACGCCTATACTGGAAGCTCTAAAGTCACCTGCTAAAACCAAACTTAAAATAATTGGCATGGTGACAGAAAAAAGAGAAGCAAAACAGAACATAATTTTAACTGTCGAAGATCTAGAGGCGTTTGCGAATGTTTTAGTTCCTCGGCAAGCATCAGAAGAACTCCATAAAAAAGCACAGCA
This sequence comes from Candidatus Bathyarchaeales archaeon, assembly GCA_049718365.1. Lineage (GTDB taxonomy): Archaea > Thermoproteota > Bathyarchaeia > Bathyarchaeales > Bathycorpusculaceae > JAOAIV01. The sequence continues at coordinate 34,730 of JBNARN010000001.1, read as the reverse complement.
GCTTCTCCCAGATCAAGTTGTATGTTTAGCTGTGGTAAAAACACGAAGCAAGTTTTTCTTGGTCGAGGACATAATTTTTCCAGAGGTAGACCAGAAGCCTAGGCGTAAGGCATCAGAACCCATCTACGCAGTGCTTACTTCAGACATCCATGTGGGCAGCGCAAAGTTTAATCGCGAAGCCTTCAAGCGCTTCATTCTATGGCTCAACGGCAAATACGGAAATGACAAGATGAAAGAGATAGCGGGTCATGTAAAATACCTGCTAATTGCAGGCGACATAATTGACGGAATCGGAATATACCCCAATCAAATGAAGGAACTGGTAATAAGAGACGTATATAACCAATACAAATTTGCCTCAAAACTAATTGAACGCATCCCAGACTACATAGAAGTCATCATTTCCCCCGGAAACCACGACACACCACGAAAAGCGCTGCCCCAACCAGCGATATCAGGAGAATTTTTGGAAATTCTACAAAAATCCAGGAGAGTACATTCTCTTGGTAGCCCTTGTTGGGTTAGCATTCATAACGTGGAAGTTTTAATGTACCACGGCCGCAGTTTAGACGATATAATAGCCACAGCGCCAGGGTTAAGCCATGAACGTCCTGAGAAAGCGATGAAACTGCTTCTTCAAAGTCGCCATTTAGCACCCGTGTACGGCGGAAAAACACTCTTATCACCAGAAAACAAAGATTTTCTTGTAATAGAGCGCGTTCCAGACATTTTCCACGCTGGCCACGTCCATGTCATTGGCCATTGCAATCACCGTGGAGTATTAATTGTGAATTCTGGTTGTTGGCAAGAACAGACAGAGTACATGCAAAAACTTGGATTAAACCCAACACCGGGAAAAGTGCCGGTAGTGAATTTACAAACATTGGAAACAATGATTCTCTCATTCATTTAGACAAGGCTAAACTCACAGTAGCGCTATCAGCAAAAATTTACCAAGATCGTATAGGAAAGGAACAAGCACTTAAAACTAAAGTTACAATAATAGCACAACTGAATTTCGTGATAACCCAAACGTAAAGCGGAGGGCTAAACAGCTAAGCTTACGGATCTGCGCAGAACCTTATTGATTGCACTTTTGAGGGCTCTTAGATTTATAATCAAGTAAGCGTCCTATTCGGTTGTCGCTTTCAAAGACATCTCTGATCAACACTCGGGATATTTCTAATCTGATCTTTTTTGTACGGCCATAACGGCCCATGCTAACAACTTTTGCATTTAGAATACCCATTGCATCAAGTTCATTAATTAAGGTGCTTAGGCGCCGTTGGGTAAGAAGCCCTATTCCTAACTCTCCACAGAATGTATTATAGAGGTCATAGATCTCGCCAGTAGTCGCGCTTGCTTTATTCAAACTATACACGCTTAAAAGAACCAGCTTTGAGTGCAAAGTTAAGTTCTTCAAAGCTTCCATAACACGATTGTGTTCTATATGCCTCTCAGCTTCTCTAACATGCTCCTCTAAAATCATCTTTGCCCCTTGGCGTTCAGCAACTTCCCCGGCAACGCGCAATAAATCTAAAGCACGCCTAGCATCACCATGCTCAGCAGCAGCTAACGCAGAGCAAACGTTCAAGGCAGCTTCAGAAAGAACACCTTCATAGAAAGATAATTTTGAACGTTCAAGAAGAATATTCCGCAATTCACCTGCATCATAAGGCCTAAAAACTAACTCCTCTTCGCTAAGAGAACTGAAAACTCGAGGATCAAGAAATTCCTTCAAGCGCAAGTCATTAGATATACCAATTATTGAAACTTTGCTTTTGTTCAATGTTTCATTTATTCTGGTTAATTCATAAAGAAGTTTATCACCGCGATTTTTAATTAAAGCGTCTATTTCGTCCAATACCACGATAAAAATCGTTTTTGCTGTATCTAAACCTACTCTAAACCTATCAAAAACTTCGTCAACCGACAAACCAGTAAAAGGCACGCTTATACCAACACTTTGACTCAGACTTGCAAAAACCCGGTATTCAGAACCAGTCATCCGGCAGTTCACGTAAGAAAATTTCACAGGAACACCATACATCTTTGCTTTAGTTTCTAAATGGCTTAAAACGTATTTAGTTACAGCAGTTTTACCAGTTCCAGTGTTACCATAAATGAAAATGTTAGAGCATCGTGCAACTTTTAAAACAGGCGCGACTATTGTTCCCAGAAGTCTTATTTGTTCTTCTCTATGGGGTAGTTTCTCAGGTAGATAGTCATGCCTTAAGACCTCACGATCCTTAAAGATCTGAGCACCATTTACGAAATTTTCGAAGACATCATCAAGTATTTTTTGATTACCCATGTTACCCCCTCCTTTTCAGCGGCACTACCGTTATTTCAAGTGGAGCAGATAAAGCATGCAGTATAAAAAAATAGTTCTAATGTTCAATAATCCTAAAAACTAACGAAACTTTTAGGGCATATTTGCCTAAACATGTTAGCCACACACCCCAAAATTTCTACTGGAAATATACTCTATATAGGTCAAAGTGTATTTGATTTCTTTTCATAAAGAAATATACTCTGCGAGGTAATACGAATAAAACTATATTAATAATTATGATTAAACTTTTTAGATAAACTTTAACACAAATTTTTTCTGTCTTCACAACTCGATTTATTCCACTTAGTTTTCGAGAGGAAATGGAGGGGTGTCTGTGTTTTAATGAAATTTCGTTATGTACAAACAGGAAAAGCCATTGGTTCTCTCACTTGTTATTGAAAAAGTACCTTGTATACCAATACTGTTTAGCTGCTTTTCCAGACTTTTGGGTTTTTATTTTCACAATTTTGTGAAAGACATGTGAAATTATACTTTATTTGTTGTTTATTTGCCTCCTTTTCTGTGAAATTACCATTTTCTATGCTTATTTCTTGTGAAAGAGACACCCCTAAGTTTCTATTGGAAATAAAAAATAGGGGTAATGCTTGAATTTTTTTATTTTTTAAAGATGTTGTGAAACTTGTTAAGCTAAGTAAGCTGCAAATTTTGGCTTTTTAAGCAAATAAGCTGATATTTGAGCTTTTAACTTTTTGTTTTTTAACCATAACAGCTATAAGTTGTGAAGTGTAAAAATTGTGAACAGCACCTAGGTGTACTCTGTAATGCCAGCGCGGAAAATGCGTGTAGAGCTATTCGATAGCGAAGGCAATCGTTACACTATAGCTTTCGAGGGCCAAATCACTCGAGAAAAAGCTCTACACTTGCTGGATCTCGTAGAGTTATTAGGCGGCATGCCGAACGAAGAAACAACTTCTGTCGCTGGTAGCAACTTGACAAGCAATAGCCTTTCACGTTTTGAAAAAGTTCATTATGTTATTAAGAAACATTTTCCAATCATCTGGTTTTCTTCAAAGGACGTCCAAGCCGTTTACGAGCAGGAATTTAAGGAGCCAATAGGCCTTAGTACTGTTTCAACATACCTTGCAAGAATGGCGAATAAAGGTTTGCTCTTGAGAACTGGTGGAGCAAATAGCCTAAAGTATAAAGTTGCACCGAACGTTCCGCATGCTACAATAAAACAACAGTTTAAATAATCTCAGAAAAGACTTTTCCATTTTTCTGTGTGCACAAAACATAAAAACTACGTTTTAGGCCTCTAAATATTGTTCCGCTGCAACATTTGGGCGAGTCGATGAATCAAACTCTTGAGCCAGATTTGGCAGAAATGGAAAAGAAACTTAAATGCTACGTTGACAAAGGCAGGGTCACCGGCAGCGCCGAATTACACGAGGAACCATTATTCTCTGTTAAGCCAGACGCCGCTTTAATAAAGCCTTTACAACCTTTCACCCATTTCTCTGGAAGTTTCATAGCTGTCGATTGCTCTACGCGGACACTGAAAAGAGCTAATAACTGGGGCGTTTATCTGATGCGGGTCGCCTATGTTGTTGTTAAAGAGCGCATGGTAGATTGGAGCTATTTCGAAAGAGTTTGCACAGTTATCGGGGATGCACGCACAAGGAGAAGTTTCCTACAAGACTTTAGAATTGAATTAGAAAGCCAAGTTGCTCTGAACGCTCTTAAAGCCGCGACTTCCAATTTTTACCACGCACATAACAATGCACGTAGTATATACCTTCTCCTTGACGGCGGCGGATATTTCGGTGGAGAAAGAAAATTTCGCGTGATGCTTTACGATGAATGCGAAAAAAGCGGCGTTAATCTCTTGGCAATCAGTAAAAATTCGCCTGCTTTACATGATGATAAAGGCCGGGATCTGATTTCTACTACGTACACAATGGCTCCTTATGACATTTGGGTTTATCATCCTGTGCAAAAGGCTGACAAGGACAAAAGCTTGTATGGAGACATAGCACTTGTGAAGCTATGCGCTGACAGTCCTCATGTTTTCCGTTGTGATATAATGGATTACTTGACCAAAAATGACATCTGCGAGCTGCTTTCGCCATTAACTGCAGTATCTACTGACCCGCGGTGCCTCGGCTATCCAATAAGCCTTTATTTGGCCCACGAGTTTTCCGCCCCTTCAGATTCCATGCTGCTTTTTTACCATGAACAAATTGAAGAAAAATTGAAAGAGGCGGGATTACTTGAAATCCTGCGAAGAGAAGAACTTTCATGCCGCTTTGCTGACGAAATTCATGGTGTAAAATATGCTTTCCAATGGGAGTGGTGGGATGGACAACCTTGAACCAATAGGATTCGTATGTGGAACTAAAGGAGACTCTGTCTCTTTCTTAGTTAATAAGAACATTCACTTGTCCTTCGGTCAAATAGTACGCATAGACTCAAGCGACAGGTGCTTCTATGCACGAGTAGTTAACTCGGAAAGCAGCTCTACCCTTGAAACCATTGAGCAGCTACGAGAGGCTGAAGGCAAAGAAGCTTTTGGACCATACTCAGCGTATAGACGTGTAGACGCAATACTCTTCTTGGAAAAAAGAAATAACCGAGTACGCTCGCCTACTTTTAACCCAAATTACCGAGATAAGGTCTATGCAACAAACGAGGAAGACTGCGCCATTCTAAAACTTTCCGGAGACCTTGAAATAGGACGCTTACGCTCAGCTGACCAATTGCTCGGTTCAGTGGGCATAAATATCTCTGCAATCCCTCGAATGATGGGCATGTTCGGCATGACTGGTTCAGGAAAGACAAATACTGAATTAATTCTAAACGCTCAAATAATCGATAATAGCCCTAGAACGGTAGCGTTAATCTACGATTTTGCAGGTCAACTATTAGAAGGGAAAGAAATTGAACCGCAAAGAGGCTTAAGAGATCACCCTCTTTTTCACAGTAAGGTACAATATTACTCAGCTAGAGACGGGAAAATGGCGGTTGGTTTACGAACGATAACTCCTGCCAAGCTAGACACGCTTTTCCCAGATATTCAACCTCCTCAAAAAAGACTAGCGCGAGCTCTTTACCAGCATTTTGGATCCGCTTGGATTGAAATAAGCCGAGAAACCTATGCAAAGGGCGAGAAGCTTCCTGTGCAAGCGAATAAAGTTGTTATTGAGGCCCTCATGCAGAAACTTTCTTCTTTGTCTAATGAGCTTTTTCCCGTCACCAATTATTCTTTCGTTGACAGCGTTTTGCAAAATATTTGCAAAGGTGTAACTTGTTTAATTGACATTTCGGGTCTTCGTTCTGAAGACCAAAAACGCATTGTTTGCCTATCCGCATCAGCAGTTGCCGAACATTACAAGCGCATGTGGGAAGAGAATTACGAGGAGTGGCAGAAGCTTCCTACTTTGCTTATAACTCTTGAAGAAGCACACGAATTTCTTGACCCAAACGGCTCGAGGACAATTTTTTCGGATATTGCCCTCACCTACCGCAAGTACCGTGTTGGTCTTAACGCTGTGACGCCGAGACCTTCTAGAATTACTTTTGATGTTTTTGCTGAATTATGGACTAAGGTTATAATGAAAACCGAGCTGAAGAAAGATAGACAATACTTAACTGAGAACACGCCTTACATGGAGTACAGTGAAACCGAAATAAAGATGCTTGATGTAGGTGAAGCCCTGCTTATTTCTGAGCCAAAGATCAAATTTGCTGTTCCGATAAAAGTCATCCATTACCCTGATTATTTGGCGAAACGCGGTAACGCTGACTATGGTCTCCCAGATTCTTCATCCCTTTCGAACATGAACGCGCGGCTTAAACAGTTGAATGGTCAAGAAAAGGCTTTGGTATAATTTACATTTGCTCGCTTTCTGCTTTCTTTAAGAATTTTTCCATTTCTTTTTTGACGCTATACCTAAATGGAATTTTGCCTGTCTCTCTTTCAAGGTAGCCTTCTTCATAAAGTTTCTTCATAAGTCGCGCAGTGTGTTCTCTGCTAAGCCCAATTTTATCCCTAATCTCAGGCGCCGTTTTCGGGCCCTCTGTCACAAGCAGTTCTAAAACCGCTATCTCGGTGTCCGTTAATGCCGACATCGCCTTGTCTCTTCTTATTGGTATAACTGGCTCACTCTTTATTTCCGGTATTGCAGCTGCTTTCTGCGCCTGCTCTTCCACTTCTGTGATTTTTGCTTTCAGCGTTTGGCATGTTGCCTCAATATTGTTGGTTTTTGCCTCAATCTCTACAGTTTTTGATAAGATTCCTGTATAGTTTTCAGAAAGCATTTTCAGCGCGTTTTCTATAAGTGCCAATTGCCTTTCGAGTCTTTCTGTTTTTTTAAGGCTCGTCTCTGCCTTTGCTGCATTCCCTTCTAACTTAAACGCTATTCCCTCTATGCTTTCCGCTTCTCGCTTTAGTTCGCGGCTAAAACTAAGCACGATGTCTTCTATTATTTCTCTAGCCTTTTCATATTCCTTTTGAGCTTTGCGAATCTGTTTGTAGTACTCGATAGAAGCGCCGACTGTTACCATAAGTAGAATTATCGTGATTATTAGTGAAACCTCAATCACGTGCGGCACTTCCGTGATTTACGCGTGATTTAACACGTTGCATCACACATCACAGTTTTCCATGGAAAATTTAAGTCTTGCGGTGATCTGACGCAACATCATCTTATGATATCACACATCACACTTCTACTTATGTTCCTCCGATCTGCTATTCGTTATAAATCTCTGATTTTATGGCTTATTTTCTGATTTTTGCCTTTTTAAAAGCATCTGCCTTTTTGTGCACTTTTGGTGTTCCTTTGCTATTTATTTGCTGTGATTTGTGATGTCACACTTCCTCCGCTGAGGGTGAAGAAAGCCGTTTTAGGCTTGTTTCAAGCTCTTCTCGTATGATTTCTATGACTTTTAGATGGTCATTTCGCTCTTTATCCGTTTCTGGCATGTCTTTGTATGCTTCGACGTAATCTTTTAGTTTGTTGGCTATTTCGAGATATGGGTCAAGAGTTGTGCTTTCAAAAATCCCTAGATAACCCAAAAGCAGCACTGTGTATATTGATTTTATTACGTTTTCCCTGGCCTGTTTTAAAGTCCTATTAAAGGCTCCTCGACTTATTTTAGCCTTAGTTAGCCTTAAGCTGGCTTTTTCATCGTATTTTAAGTGTTTCCCTGATAAATTTTCAGCTAAAATATCTATAAGCAATGTTTCAAGCTGTGTTCTTGTTAATTGGCTATTTTTATAAAGAATTTTGGTAATGGGATCATTTAATGCCCCGTTTAGCCATGCTTGAACGCCTTCTTTCAGCTTCAAAGCCTTATCTCCTGAGACCTTTCAAATGGATACACTTTTGTATACTGGCACCGCTTTTAAACTTATTGACTGTTGCTTTTAGCTGTCTCCTTTAATAAAAACTTGTTCTTACCCTTTAAAAAAAGCCTATTTTAAACATTAAAACCAAAATTAGCTCACTAAAATTTGCTATTACTCATTTAAAGTCAAAATTGCGTCTTAAAATTGCAAAAAGAGTGTGGATGAAGCGTTTGTGCAAGCAGCCAGTCATCAAATTTTGCTTCACTCACTCTATCTACTAAGGATTTTCTTAATTTCTGCTATTCAAGTCACCTCAATAGCTGGGCAAGACATAGTGACTCTCACTTTATCACTAGTCACTTAAAATTTTCCGCGTGATATAGGTCTAGCAGTAAACAATCTCCCTTGTAATGTGACGTCACTTATCACAAGGAAATCACGCGTGATTATGTACTGACCCCTTGATGTCACAGCACACTGTGATGTAACCGTGATTTGTGATCTATCACTGCAGAATTAAAATTTGAAATAAATAGATTTTAAGCTATAGCATTTCTGCTTGCTTTTTCAGTTCGTCAAAAAGTTCTGGACGCAAATCTTTGAGGATAGGAATAAAGATTTCAGCAGGCTTTATGTCTCTGTAATCAACTTCGCAGACAACAATGTCTTCTTCATCTTCTTTTGCTTTTGCCAGCAAATCTCCTGTTGGACTTAATAGTCTGCTACCACCCCAAAATTGCAGCCCGTCCTCAAACCCTGCAAGGTTAACATATGCGAGGAAAACTGTGTTTTCCAAGGCTCTTGCTGCAGTTAGAAGCTCGAAGTAGCTTTTGCGAATAGCAGGAGACGCTGATATGCATACTATCAAGTTTGCTCCTTTCAGTCTTGTAAGGCGGCATATTTCTGGAAAGAAAATATCGTAGCATATGATCAACCCTATATTCCCTATGGGCGTATTAAATGCGGTTGCTTGGTAGCCTGGGCGGAAGTATCTTTTTTCTTCGAAGACACTGTGAGTGGGTAGATACATCTTGCGGTATTTTCCAATGAACCCTTTTGGTCCAACTAGGACTGCCGTGTTGAATAATGTGGCCTTTGTTTGCCCGCTTAGTTCAGGCATGCCGAAAATTATGTGCCGCCCTGTTTTCTTTGCTATTTCCTCTATTCTTTTGGTTGATGGACCTGGTATTGCTTCAGCTAACTCGTAAAGTTGATCATGTAAGACGTATCCAGTTAATGAAAGCTCTGGAAAAATCACAAGGTCAGCGGCTTGGTCTTTTGCTCTTACGGTAAAAGCCTCTATTTTCCGCAGGTTTGCTTCTTTGTTTTCACGGTTGCTGCATATTTGCGCGAGAGCAACTTTAATTTTCTCTTTCATTATTTCCCAGCCCATTATTTCTCAATATCTGTGCCTCGGGATTCTAAAATCAGCGCCCACTGTTCTGTATTCAATTTTTGGTGCTAGGGGCAAGCGCCTTTTATGTTCTACTGCGAGCCATCTGTTCTTTACTTTTTCAATAATCTCCTTTCTAACGCCTAGTTGCTCTGCGATTTCCTCTGTTGCCATAAAATGCTCAAGTCCATAAAGAATCAAATCAAGGGTTTCATATTTGATGCCAAGTTCTGTTTCTGCGAGTTGATTGGGCCAAAGAGCAGGTGTGGATGGCTTGGCCGCGAGTCTGGCCGGTATCCCTACATGCTCAGCTAGTTTGCGAACTTGCGTTTTATATAAATCCATAATTGGCGCTATGTCCGCCGCGGCATCGCCCCATTTGGTGAAGTATCCCATCATTGTCTCTGACTTATCTGAGCTTCCACAGACTATCATATTGCGCTTATTTGCATAGTAATATAGGTAAATCATTCTAACTCTTGCTTTTATATTGCCTTTACAGAGTCTATCTTCTGGGTCAAATATTGGTATTGTCTTGTAGAAACTTTCTAAAGCGCTTGTGATGTCACAAATTTGCGTTGTTAAACCGAATTTTTCGGCAACGAATTTTGCGTCATCGATGTCTTTGGCGTTATATGTTTCTTTTTCTGGAAGTATAAGCCCAATCACTTTGTCTCCGCCTATTGCCAAACTGGAAAGCGCCGCTACTGTATTGCTGTCAATTCCACCTGACAAACCAAGAACTATGCCGTTGGCCCCCGCGTTCTCAATGTATTCTTTTATGAAGCGGCAAATTTTCTTCGTAACTTCCGGTAAATTCAGTTCCAGCGTAGTAGGTGTTAATTTCATTTGCGCATTTCTCCAAATTTTTCTATTGTTGCGAGCAAGTATTTAAGAGCAAGCATAAATATTAAAGAAAACGTAAACGTATCCTATAGAAGAGATGTGTGATGGGGCGAAGAAGGAAAAAGGTTGTTCGTATTCCCAAGAAGCGTTTGCCTAAGTTCTTCTCTTGTCCTAAATGTGGGAAAGAAACTGTTAGAGTTGAAATTTTCAGAGAGCAAGAGCGTGCTGTTGCAGGTTGTAGCAGCTGTGGTTTTCAGGAGGAATTTCAAGTTAAACCTGCTCAGGGCGAAGTTGACGTTTACTGCATGCTAACTGACAGAGTTTATAGCGCCTCGAAAAGATCTTCTGTAACGAACGGGCAGACTGCTTAGACAGAATAAGAGGTTTAAGCATGGTTGGACGGGTCGAACAGTATCTTCTCGAAAAAATCAAAGAAGGCTCAATTCACATAACTCTTATAGATCCTGAAAAAATGACTCCGCCGCAAGCCGCACGAGTTGCTGAATCCTCTGAAATCAGTGGAACTTCCGCCATCATGATCGGTGGCTCCACTTTTGTTTCGCAAGCGCACCTTGATTCTATGGTTAAAGCTATTAAACGCGTGGTGAAGGTTCCCATAATTCTCTTCCCTAATAATATAACGGGAATAAGCCGTTACGCAGATGCCATATGGTTTATGTCGCTTTTGAACTCTGTGGATCCTTATTTCCTTATAGGCGCCCAAATCCTAGGTGCACCTTTAGTAAAGAAATATGGTTTAGAACCGATTTCTATGGGGTACATAATCGTTGGTGAAGGAGGAACTGCGGGGATAGTTGGCAAGGCTATTCCAGTGCCATACGATAAACCTGAACTCGCAGCGGCTCATGCCCTCGCTGGACAGTACCTTGGCATGCATTTCATATATCTCGAGGGCGGTTCCGGAGCGAAGACTCCTGTGCCGCCTGAAATGATCAGGACAATTAAGCACTTCATAGATATCCCTCTTATTGTTGGCGGAGGAGTAAGAACTAAGGAGCAAGCTTTAGCTGCAGTTTCAGCGGGCGCCGACATAATCGTCACCGGTAACGTCGTTGAAAACGCTGTGGATAGACAGAAACTATCTGAGATAATTGAAGGTGTTAAAAGGCCTAAGTCTTGAAGGCTATATTCTTTTTGAGTTAAAAACCTCTGAATTCGCCTTTTCTCTTGAGCCTTTTTTTAGTTTTTATGCTAGAAAGCCAAAAATAATCTCCCTTTTATTAAACCTGTTTGGCGGGACGCAACGCTTGAGCAGTAAAATGAGCCTGTGTCACAAGAAGTACGTCGAAATGCTGGATAGCCAGCTTAAGCAGTTGTATGAAATAAGCGATCTCGCTAGGTCAAGAGGGCTTGACCCGTCATTAAAGACTGAATGCCTCATTGCTCAAGATATAGCTGAACTTGTCGAAGGGCTCGTTGGCCCAAAAGGTGTGGCCGTCAGCATTCGCGAATTAAGCGCCAAGCTCCAGCGGGAAGAAATAGCTTTTAAAATTGCTGAAGAAATCGTCTATGGCAAATTTGGCCGTATGGAATCTGAAGCTGCGGCAGAGCAAGCTATACGCACTGCACTTGCAATATTTACTGAGGGTCTCACGGCAGCGCCAATACAAGGTGTAGCTCAAGTAAAAATAAAGACTAATGCAGATCGATCCAGATATCTTGCCATATACTTTGCGGGACCAATAAGATCCGCAGGAGGGACAGACCAAGCATTAACGCTTGTTGTTGGAGATTTTGTACGCCGCTTGTTAGGCCTTGATCGTTATAAGCCGACGGCAGAAGAAATTTCTCGCTTTCTTGAGGAGCTAAGATTATATGAACGCTCAGTAGGCCGTTTTCAATATCATGTTTCTGACGAAGAATTAAAAAAAGCCCTTGAATGGCTTCCCGTAGAGGTGACGGGCACAGAATCTGATCCAATAGAGGTTTCATCTTTCCGAAATCTTGAAAGAATCGAGACTAACCGTGTAAGAGGCGGTGCCCTACGAGTTGTCAATGACGGCGTAGTTGGGCGAGCTCCAAAAGTTTTAGTTATCATCGAAAAACTTGGCTTTCAAGGTTGGGACTGGCTTCGGGAGTTTCGAAAAAAATCAGAGAAGAAATCTGCCGGATTCATGGATGACGTGATTGCTGGCCGCCCCATTTTCTCTTTTCCATCCAGACGCGGAGGCTTCAGGCTTAGATATGGTCGTGCCCGAAACACGGGACTTTCAGCTGTGGGGATTCACCCTGCTACTATGCTTGTGGTTGAGCGCTTTCTTGCCGCTGGCACTCAAATGCGTCTTGAGCTTCCAGGTAAAGGCGGAGTTACTGTTCCTGTAGATACTCTTGAACCTCCCATTGTCTTGTTGAATGATGGCTCAGTTGTCCGTGTTTCCCTTGAAAATTTTGACTCAATAAAGGATAAGATTGAGAAAATTCTGTTTTTAGGAGACATTCTAATCAGCTTCGGCGATTTCCTTTATACCAGCAAGAGTCTTTCTCCATCAGGGTATGTTGAGGAATGGTGGGCTCAAGATCTAAAGAAGGTTCTTACCGAAAGATTTGGCGGAGACTTGAAAAAAGCCGCTGAGGCAGTCCAAATTTCAGAGGAAAGATTAACCGCCTTATTTGAATCGCCTTTTTCTACCAAGCCTTCTGCCAAAGAAGCAATAATGTTGGCTGTAACTTTTAATGTGCCTTTGCATCCAGAGTTTACGTTTTTCTGGTCAAACTTGGAGTCGCTTCAAGAAATCACATTGCTAAGAAAATGGCTGGACAATTCCTCAGTAATCCTCGAGGATGGTCTTGCTTGCAAAATTGTAGGAGCCATTGAGCCAAACATAGTTCAGGCTTTACGAAAAATCTTTGCACCTCACAGGATTCTCGAAAGCAAAATTGTAATTGAAGGGAACGATGCGTGCGCCCTAGCTTTCTGTCTTGGCTATGGCACTTCCCGAAAAGTTGAAGCCAACCAAGACATGTCTGTGCTGAAGGCAATTAGTTTACTTTCTGGCGTTGAAATCAAGGATAAGGCGCCTACCTTTGTGGGTGCCCGTATGGGACGGCCTGAGAAGGCAAAAAGGCGGGAGATGAAACCTCTAGTTCACGCTCTTTTTCCAGTAAGCTTAGCTGGCGGCTCCCATAGGGACCTTTTGGAAGCGGCAAAAAAAGGGCCTGTTTTTGTTGAGGTTATCAAACGTAAGTGCCCCAACTGTAAGACTTTTACTTTCAAAGTAAAGTGCGCTGACTGTGGATGCGAAACTGTTGTTGAGAAAAGTTGCCCGCGTTGCGGTAAAATTTTAAAGGATAACACCTGCCCCACCTGTAAAACTGTTGCTGTAGCATACCAGCGGCAAGCAGTTAACTTTAAGGATCTGCTTGAAGATGCCTGTCGCTTGCTTGGCGTTTCTACACCGAAATTTTTGAAAGGTGTTAAGGGCTTAACTAATGAAGACAAGATTCCTGAAATTGTTGAAAAGGGTGTTTTGCGGGCAAAGCATGAATTATCAGTTTACAAAGATGGAACAATTAGATTTGACGCCACTAACGCGCCTTTAACGCATTTTAAGCCCGTTGAGGTCGGTGTGCCCGTTGAAAAGCTTAGACAACTTGGGTATTCCTTTGATATATGTGGTTCTCCATTGACTGATTCTAACCAAGTGTGTGAACTTAAAATTCAAGATGTTGTAATTCCGCGGAAAGCAGCGGAATACTTTGTGCGGGTCGCAGCCTTCATAGATGAACTCCTAGAAAAAGTCTACAAGCTTCCAAGGTACTATAACGTCAAAGGAACTGATGACCTTGTGGGTCATCTGATTATGGGTCTGGCGCCACACACTTGTGTCGGCATCTTGGGTCGCATTGTCGGGTTTACTGACCTCAATGTTTGTTACGCTCATCCTATTTGGCACTCGGCTAAACGTAGAGACTGCGACGGTGATGAGGATGCTGTCTTGCTGGCTTTAGATGCGTTGCTCAACTTTTCTCGCAGTTACTTGCCTGCGCAGATAGGTGGAATTATGGATGCGCCTTTATTGTTGATTCCTTTTGTGAATACTCGGGAAGTGCAGCGGCAAGCCCATGATTTTGATGTTGAGGGGGCATACCCGCTTGAATTTTATGAAAAGACTTTGGAGCGAGTTGACGCTAAGCAAGTTAGCTCTATTATAGACCTTGTCAGTCATAGACTTGGAACCGAAGGACAATTTGAGGGGTTCAGATTTACCACGCCTCTTTCAAACATAAACCTCGGCAACGCAGTTAGCTCTTACAAGCAGTTTAAGTCGATGATTGAAAAATTAAACATGCAACTAGCGTTAGGTGAAAAAATCGCCGCTGTGGACGTGAAGCGTGTCGCCTTAAAAGTGTTGACCACTCATTTCCTTCGAGACATCTCTGGCAATTTGCGTGCTTTTTCAACCCAAGGATTTAGGTGCAAATCATGTAACAAGCGTTTTCGCCGTTTGCCTTTGTCAGGCAAGTGCCCTTTCTGCGGTGGTCTCTTAACACTTACGGTTTATCGCGGCGGCATAGAAAAATATCTTACAGCAGCGCAACAATTGATTGATAAATATGGATTACCAAAATATTACGCTCAGCGAATCGCCTTAATAAAAGACGAAATCACATTGATGTTCGATAATAAAAAACCCAAGCAATTCCGTCTTGTAGATTTCGCTTAAGAAAGCTTTTCAACATCAACTGCACATTTATTCTTGGTGAAATGCCATCAAAGAAGCTTTTCATCCAAACGCTTATCTTCAACTTGTAAAAAACGTAAAGAGCGGGCTTATCGCTAGAACAAAAATTCTGAGCGCGCTAGAGCATCAGACATCCGACACGTCATCTATAGCAAAAGGCCTTCGCTTGTCATACGGGGCTGTGATGCATCACTTGCGACTTCTTGAAAAAGAAGGAATAGTGAATCGAAAAGGCAAGCGACCAACTCTTTGGATGCTGACAGGCCGGGGTCAAAAACGCTTAGTCGATTAGACGTTGCACTTGCATGGCGCTTGCTGACATTTTGGACATTTATAATTGTACTTTTTAATTGCTGCTCTTTCAAGATCGATCCCTATTATGTTGGCAAGCGAGGCAAGCCATGCAATGACATCTGCGAACTCTTCTTCAATTGCTTCAATGCTGTTTCCTTCTCCAATAGCTTCGCCCAATTCATTAAGTTCATCTGTAAGCCACTTATACGTACCCTTTACGCCGCGCTCAAAATCTCTGTGAAAATATAAACTGCGCATTAACTCTTGAAACTCACGTATATGCATTAAGCTAACACCTGTTCCAACTATATTCTTAGTGTCGTAGTTTAAAATTTCCTTATGCTGCTCTAAGAAGCAGTTTTGGCTGGCTTGTTGCTATTTACTTGGTAAGGAATGCGTAACATTAATAATAAAGAAAAACAATTGCATTCTAATTAACAAGCAAGGTAAACAAAGATGGGTAAGAAAAAGAAAGATGCAGCGCCAATGCCTGCTGCAAGTGCTGGTCTACTGCGCTTTTTTGAAGAAGAAACCGAAGGCATCAAAATAAGACCAGAGCTTCTTGTGATATTCGCTGTTGCCCTAATAATAGTGTCTGTGCTTGCGCAAGTGTTTTTCCCAGTTTAAAATGCTGCCTTAGCCGCTTTTTATCGACGAGGCGGATGTAAGACTTCTATCCTTTGAATTGAATTAAGATTTAAGAATAGCTCGCTTCTTTCTTCGCGGCTTGTAACTTGGGGTATAGGCTGAGCAATTGTCGATCTTAGAACAATAGCTTCAGCGTCTGACAGCCATATTGTTGGCGGCTCACGAGTTACGGCTGCCAATGTCCCTTCAAAACCGTAGGCTGGATCCAAAATTACCCTGATTTTTTTGCCCAGGTTTTTTTCAAGCATTAAGAATATTGAAGGTGGCAATTCTTGTTCTGGCATAGCCTTAACTTCGCAGAAACATTATAATTAGCAATTTAAAGATAAAGCACTTGCCCTTGTGATTATTGATTAAATCCATGGCTCGCGCGGCAGTTCAGCACTAAATGTTGCCTTGCTTTTTGAGCATTTTGTGTTAAAAAATTAAAGTAGCTTCTGCCGTGTTATAGAAGAATGTGTATCAACTGTCGCAAAGATTAACCCCGTAACTCAGCTAAATTTTAATAGGCATATTTTAACTTCATTACGACCAATTAGATGATGCATTATGGGTATGGAAACTGAGGAATCGCTTAATCACTCTATGAATAAGGCGCTGAAGCATTACTCTTCCATGTTTTTCCTTCCCTCGTTCAGAAAATCAATCAGCCTCGTAGCGGCGCTTTGCGTAGGCGTGATTCCCCTTTCTACTTACGCTCTCTTCCCTTCACTTGAAATGCTGTTTCGTAACATCCTTTTCGGCGCTTCACTTTTCACCGTAACCCTCCTATTTGACTATGTAACAAGCAGAACAATTCTCAGAAATGATCCAATCTATGTTCTGAGAAGAACAGTCGCCCTTTCCCTTTACTGCTGGGTTCTCTGGTTGCTTTTCATTCTACTTGGAGTTATATTCGGTGTTATGTTCAATCCGTGGTTGTGGATTCAACTCTGCCTTTTAGGCTTCGCTGCCGTGCTGACTTTACGCGCTGTTGTTTTCATTTCAACTTCTTCAGCGGGAATTTTACAGCGATTGTTAGCTTCCTTCCTTCAGCCTTTCGCTTGCATTGCCCTCTTTGTGGTTTTTTGGAACAACCTCGATAGTGCTTTTACCTTTAGGATCCTGCCTTTTTTGGCTATTTCACCAGTAACAGGTTTTGCGTCTGCTTTCCTCTTTGTCTTCTTCATTGACCGCTTGGGGCGGCGCGTATATGGATTACCTGCTATGCCTCTTTTCAGAGCTTTCATGCTTAATTGGGTGGCTGGACTCAATCTTCCCTTCGAAGAATTTCTCGAAAAATTGGGCGAAGATGAAGACATTGAAGTTACCCTTTTAAAATTTGACTCTCATAAGCCTAAGGCAGCGATTATTGTGCCTCTTGTTCATCCAGGTCCCTTTAAGAATATTGGTAGCAGTCTTCTGCCTTCCATGCTTAAACGTGATTTCGAGAAAGAGTTTGGTTGTGACACTTGCGTGCCTTTGGGGATACTTGGCCATGAACTTGACTTAGCTTCACAAGTCCAGAATCAGAAGATAATAAACCACGTTATTAACAGTGCAAAACAGGCTTCTCCTATCGCCGATAGGGCAACACCCTTCGTTAAAGTCGCCAATGGCGTTGCAACTGCCTCCTGCCAAATTTTCGGAAAAGCCGTTCTTCTTTCTTTTACGCTTGCCCCAAAAACCACAGAAGATTTGCCGCAGCAATTAGGACGCATAGTTAGCGAAGAAGCAGAAAAATATGGGCTTGAATGCAGCATAATTGTAAACGCTCATAACAGCATCACCGAGTCAGCCTACGAAGAGGTGTCTTTAGAAACGTTGCATGCAGCGGCTTCCAGCTGCCTTCAAAAAGCTGTTGCTTTGCCATCTTACCCATTTGAAGTCGGTGCTGCCACAGTTTTCCCTACAGAATATGGTTTGAAAGATGGTATGGGCCCAGGCGGAATCACAGCAATCGTAGTAAAAGTCGCTGAGCAGAAAACCGCCTATATAGTCATTGATGGCAACAACATGGTTTCCGGGTTACGCGAAGAAATCCTTTCAGCGCTTAAGGCTTCAGGTTTTCATGCCAGCGAAGTTTTTACGACAGACACACATGCAGTAAGCGCAGTAGTGCTCGGGCGTCGCGGCTACCATCCAGTGGGAGAAATCATGAACCATAAAACATTGATCAATTACATCAAGGAAGCGGCAAACGCAGCGGCAAAACGGCTAGAACACTGTAAAGCGGGCTATATGCGCTTGGTTGTGCCCAAGGTACGAGTTATCGGAAAGGCTAGGCTGGAAACGTTGTCGATGCTTGTTGATAGCGCTCTTCAAAGGGCAAAGCGGATAGTTGCTCCAATCTTCGTTTCTGAAGGGCTAATTTTAATCTTGCTTCTAACCTTTTTGTAAACCTATTTTTATTGGCTTATTTAATTAGAAAATAACGGGCATTCGTACTAATACCCCTAATGCTGGGAGCCCTTAAAAAGGGGCATTAGAATTCAAAAGGTTTAGCTATTACCTCTCTTATTTTCAGATCAAAGAATCTTGCAGCGTTAGCGGGTTTAATTCGTAACGCAGTATCTGCGCCATTCCCAGTTCCTGCAACTGCAACAACATCCTTACCAACGGGGATTAACCCTGCATCTGCCGCCATAAGAGTTATTTCCACACAAACTTTTGTGCCCTCTCCCATAAGTCTAAGTGTGTTAGAAATTAGCTCCAGAGGTCCAAGTGTACCAAATTTTTTGTAGATTGCTCTCTCCGCGCTGCTCAGTGCATGGGTTGCGGTGTGAATTTTTGCGCCATTAGCCAGAATTTCTTTCTTATACTCTTCGTTTAACTCAAATTTTCCTGGCGATGAGAATCCATAGCAGTGTGTTATCACTATAACGTTTCTGCCTTTGAAGGCTTTAGCGGCCTCAGCACCCGTTTTGCCACTTGTTGTGGCAATAAGGATATTTTCAATGTTTTCTTTGTTAACGTATTCTTTGACTATTTCTAAGAGCACTTCCGTATTTTGCGGCCCAGCCCTGTTGAAATAGGTTACCTTTCTTTCATGCAAATTCATATAGCGTTACCCCCCAAAATTATGTTACTCTATTCAGTTTCTTAGATATTTTTCGAGGTTTTCTTTTAAGTACTGTTCCGCAGACTGTGCATTTTGTGGACTTGTAATCCGCGGCATATTCTCGGCGGCATGCGGGGCAGTATCTCACCCACTCTAGGAGACGTCGAATGCCGAAAGTTGCAAGAGATGCAAACCCTATCCCCATCTGCGTTGCCACATTCTGTATTGCGTAGTCATCCGTCAGGATTTGGGGTGCATAACCTGCAGTCTTAAACTCTAAAGCTAGCGCTAAAATCTGCACATCTGTTTCGGACAAGAAAAAAGAATCACCAACTTTGTTGGCTGAAACTCTTACTTTATTTAAGTATTCTTCGGAAGGCACCTTAATCTCTAATTTTCCGTTTTCCACTGCTGTTTCAAATCGCACCCATGACATGCCGCTACTTTTTATCTCCTCTTTTACTTTGGGCACTGTAGCCTGCTTTTCACCTATTGAAAAAGGATCAAAGCCCGCTAAAAAGGCGGAAGTATCAATTATCATGAGGCGTTTACATTGCCCATGTTGCTGGATTTTTCATCCCATTCCCTTAAATAGCAAGCGGTCTCGCAGGCGACTATAGAAATCCTCTTTAAACCTAATGAAAGAACTCATATTCTCGGAGCGGGTAACAGTCAAGGTGGGCTCTTCTTCCGCTACAAGCCGGCGGTAGTTTCCATCAATTAGAATCAGTACCTTTTGCGGCCTAATGACTTTAACAGTTACTTTTGCCTCTGCTGGGAATACAATTGAACGGAATACTGTTAAGGAACAAATAGGCGTTAAAACGAAGGCGTCTACTGCTTTATCTAAAACCGGCCCGCCAGCAGAAAGCGAATAACCAGTGGATCCTGTCTGCGTAGATAATATCAGCCCGTCTGCTTGGCATTTTAGAATAGGCTTGTCATCTTTGAATATTTTCATGTAAAGTATTTTTGCGGGTTCTCCAGTAGAAATAACAACATCATTCAAAGCGTCAGGTGTAGGGGTCTCTCCTGTGGAGACCGCAAGTTTGAAGCATTTTTCAATTTTATACTCGCCTCGTAGGCATTTTTCCACAGCAACATATGCATCTTTTGGTTCCACCTCGGTTAGAAATCCCCGCACGCCCATGTTGATGGCTAATATGGGCGGTTCAGGTTTGGGCGCTGCAATGCACGTTCTTAGTATGGTGCCGTCGCCGCCTATGGTTATTATAAAATCCGTTTTCATAGTTTCAAGCGAGATAAACTTTCCTTGAGTGATAATTTTCCCCTTTAACGTTTCTTCAACGTAAACGTCCAAACCCTTATTTGCGAGGTACTCTGATAATTCTTCTGCAAGCTTTATCGCGCTTCTCTTGTCGTAACGGGCAACTAATCCCGCGCTCTTAAACACTGTTTTCACCGCTGAAGTAAATAGCGCTACCTTAATCTATATTAACCCTTTCAATGACGGCTTCTCCATTTTCCGTATCTTTCCCCGTTTTTCGCTTCAAGGCGCCAAGTTAGCTTTCTTTGAGAAGTGCAATCAAAAGGCAGTAGAAGCGAGCTGCTGATTCGACTGTGGCTGTGCAGGGAACATCGTTCTAGAACCGTTGGTATTCAAAGAAGTATTGGCGTGCTACATCTCTAATAACTCGACAATCCAAAGCATAAAGACATGTCTAGAGACATTCATAGTGTGGCACAACGCGCTGCTCAAAAGCTTGCCAAAATCAATATGGTGCACTTCCTCTAAATGCTTTGACGGGTTAGAAAATTGTTAGTTTGATGTTCAAATCAAGACAAAAAACCTCTTAAGAATTAGCATTTATAACTAAATCATACGGAATTAAGAGATAACGAAAAAATTTATATATTCAAAGTGAGGGTAAATTTGGATTTGTCAACAAAATCCATTACTCAAAATGAGATGGTTAATATGAAAATGTTAATTGCTTTTGTTTTGGCTACTCTGGTAATAGGTTTCATGTGCCTTTCGCTAGGCCTCGCCCAAACAGAAGTAACTCAGGAAATTGGAAACGCAGCCACTACCGGCATGGCATCCATCGGTAACGGTGTCGTAGGTAATTATGCGAGGGCCTCTAGCATTGTAGCAGGTTATTGGGGCACAATAACTAAAGTTGGTGTGAATGTTGCTACACCTGCAGGAAACATAATGACTGCCATCTACGCGGACTCATCTGGAAGCCCAGGCGCCCTCTTAGCTTACAGCAACTCAACCGCCGCTGTCTCAGGATGGAACGATCTCACGCTTAACACGCCAGTAAACGTTACCGCTGGAACCACCTATTGGCTAGCCTTCAATAACGACGACAACAACCTCGACACTTATCGCGACCCAAATGGGACTCATGTATACGTTGCGCAGACTTTCGGTTCATTTCCAAATCCGTTCGGCACCCCTGCCGGCACAAGACCTTTTACACAACACATGCGCGTCACTTATGCCACTACACCACCACCTATCCCAATTCCAGAAGGCTTCAACATCGGAGTTCTGATTCTACTATCGACAATTGCATTGATAATCAGCATACAGTACTTCCGAAAACGACCCAAACTAGATACATAATGCCTAACAGTAAAACCTTAATCTATATATGGATGTTGTTTAAAATTGCTTTGAGTAAATGAAACATTTGGTGAGTGCATGAGCAAACCAGTTGACGTTGGAAGTTTACGTGTTGGAGGCTACATGATCATCGATAATGAACCATGCCGCATAGTGGACATAACCAAGTCAAAACCTGGAAAACACGGTTCAGCCAAGGCAAGAATAGTGGCCATCGGCATCTTTGACGGCCAGAAGCGCCAATTCGTTAAGCCCGTAGACAGCAACGCGGAGATTCCAATCATCGACAAAAGACCAGGACAAGTGTTCGCTATTAACCCGAACAGCATCCAAATCATGGATTTAGAGACATACGAGTATGTTGATGCCCCCATTCCAGAAGAGGAAGATCTGAAAGACAAGCTTGCCGTAGGCACAGAGGTTGAGTATTGGAAAATAATGGGCCGCGTCAAAATCGTCAGAACAAAATAACTTTTGCTTGCAAAGTTTATTTCTCTGCGTCAGCATATAGATCATGAAGCCAATGATGCGTGAAGAGCCGTCTGAATTGTGAAGAGATAGAATAGCTGAGGCTTCACTTTCAACTACAATATATTTATTTAAAGCCGCCTTAAGTTGTTTCTTAAGGCTGGAAAAATAATGGCTTTAGATCGCTTGGGCTCTTCTCTTTACGAGGCTTTGAAGAAAGTTTTCAAGGCTTCAGTGGTAGATGAGGCTACGGTCAAGCAACTTGTTCGTGATATCCAAAGATCACTTCTGCAAGCCGACGTTAACGTTCAACTTGTTCTCGGCATATCGCAGCGGATAGAAGAAAGAGCCCTAAAAGAAAAGGTTCCTCCAGGCATCTCCAGGCGCGAACATGTGATAAAGGTTGTCTACGAAGAATTAACCCGCTTCGTGGGCGACAAGCCTGTTCCAATCAAAATGGAACCTGGAAAAAAGAAAATAATAATGCTCGTGGGGATTCAAGGCTCTGGAAAAACCACTGCGGCAGCCAAACTTGCCCGCTACTTCCAGAAAAGGGGACTTAAACCTGCGTTGATATGCGCGGACACTTATCGGCCTGGAGCATACGCGCAGCTTCAGCAGCTGGCAAATCGAATAAACGTTCCAGTATATGGAGACTTGAAGGCGAAAGATCCAGTTAAAGTGGTTAACGAAGGGCTAAAGCAGTTCAGCGACAAGGATCTAATAATTGTTGACACTGCAGGCCGACATAAAGAGGAGCAAGAGTTAATCAAAGAAATGAAGACTCTTGAGGAAAAAATCAAACCTGACGAAGTTATGTTGGTTATCGATGGCACGATTGGGCAGCAAGCGCTTATGCAGGCTAAAGCTTTCCATGAGGCAACACCCATAGGCGCGATTATAGTCACAAAATTAGATGGGTCTGCCAGAGGCGGCGGGGCTCTTTCTGCAGTCGCAGCCACAGGTGCGCCTATAAAATTCGTCGGCACGGGCGAGAAAACCGAAGATATTGAACTCTTCATCCCTTCCCGCTTCGTGGGGCGCCTCTTAGGCATGGGTGACTTGGAAACTCTTCTTGAGAAAGTTCGCGAAGCAGAAATTAAGGTTCCTGAAAAGAAAGCAAAGGCGATACTCAGTGGTAAGTTCACTTTAACCGATATGTACGAGCAGTTTGAAGCCGTCAAAGGCATGGGTCCCTTCAAGAAAATTCTTAGCATGTTACCGGGAATGTCTTATAATCTACCCGATGAAATGCTGAATACGGCTGAAGATAGGCTTGAAAAGTGGCGGGTCATAATTCAGTCTATGCGGCCTGAAGAAAAAGAAAATCCCAAAATTTTAAATGCGTCACGGGTAAAGCGTATAGCGCGTGGTTCAGGAACCAGCGAAAAAGATGTTAAAGAACTTTTAAAGCAGTATGTTATGATGCGGAAAATGCTAAAAATGTTCAAACGTAAAAAGAAGCTACCTTTCATGGGCAAAGGCTTTCCCGCAGAATTCAGGTAGGCTCGTTATAAATGGATGTTTTAAACAAAGCGCTACTAATGCTTAGCAAGCATCCCCTGTGCGATAACTGCCTGGGTCGCCAGTTCGCGTTACTCGGCTACAACATAGAAAATAAAGATAGAGGTAAAGCGTTAAAACTCGGATTAACCTTGCAAGGAAGTGCCCTCGTCATGGAGAAAAACCCTGACGGCATTAAAATGCTAAAAATTCTCGCGAGCAACGGCTTTTCTCGAGAGGCACAAGAAACCTTGCACCACCTTAAAAAAAGAAGCTCCAAGAAAACTCAATCAAAACCCTGCTTCTTATGCGAAGGCAAGTTCCAGCTTCTGGAGGGTTTGCTTCAAAAAGTTCTTCAAGCCATTGCAGATTACGAGTATGCCACTTTTCTAGTTGGAATAGAATTGCCGATTGCTATTGAAGAGCGTGAAGACGAGTTTAAAGCCGCATTCAACGTAAGCTATGGCGAAAGTATCAAGCACGAGTTTGGGCGCTTGTTAGGGAAGGGTATAGCTGAGTTAACGGGCAAAGCGGTAGATCACAAACGGCCAGACATAGTTGTAATAATTAATCCATTCATCGAGCAAGTTAGAGTTCAAGTTAACCCTCTCTTCGTTGCTGGTCGATACAGGAAACTTGTCAGGGATATTCCCCAGTCAAAATGGTTCTGCTCAAGTTGCCACGGGAAAGGCTGCAAAAAATGTGGCGGAACAGGCAAAATGTATCCTGAATCGGTGGAGGAACTTGTTTCTAAGCCCTTTTTGGAAGCGGCAGAAGGTGAGAAAACAGCGTTTCACGCATCAGGAAGAGAGGATGTTGACGCTCGGATGCTGGGTAAGGGGCGACCATTCGTAATTGAAATTTTAAAACCTAAAAAACGATTTCTAGACCTGAAAGCACTTGAAGCCGCTGTTAACATGCATGCCGCCGGGAAGGTTGAGGTTTCCAATTTACGTTTTACCAGCAAAGAAGTCGTTAGGCGATTAAAAAAGGCTGAGTCCGCGCAGAAAGAATATCGTGTGCTCATGGAGTTTGAGAATGAGGTTTCCGAGGATGCCTTGCGCCTTTTAGAAGAAAAGCTTAGTGGTGCTTTGATTAAGCAGCAGACTCCACTGCGGGTTTTGCATAGAAGGGCGGACTTAACCCGAGAAAAGTACATATATAAGGTTAAAGTTAAGAAGGTGTCGCCTAAGAGGGCTATAATGGAAATTCGCTGCCAAGGCGGCCTTTATGTTAAAGAGTTGGTATCGGGCGATGAGGGAAGGACAATGCCTAATGTTTCAGACTTGCTTGGAAACAGAGCGAAGACTCTCAAGCTTGACGTTTTGAACGTTATCATAAATGATTATGGAAGGTGAAATGTGGTATGCGTGGTTCAAAAGGTTATCACACAGGCGCGCGTGGTCTTCTAAAAAAGAAGCCACGTGAAAAGGGTAAGCCGAAGCTTAGTAAGCTACTGACTAAATACGAGCCTGGATCGAAGGTTATTATTAAGATGGATTCAAGTGTTCAGAAAGGTATGCCTCATAGGCGTTTTCACGGCAAAATTGGCACTGTAATAGAGCGCCGTGGGCGTGGATACGTAGTGAGCGTACCTAATGGTGACGCCATGAAAGAGATAATTGTTCGCTCTGAACATTTAGAGCCATATGCAGGTAGTTGAACATGGGAAAAAATGAATTAAGCGAAAATAAACTCACCTTACCGCAGGTTAAGAAACTTTTGGAGACAATCGGAGAGGAAAACTTGGATCAGTTCCAAAGACGCACTTTGGATTATGTAAGCAAGTTTTCTAAAGTAGACGCTGAGACAGCAGAGCAGCTTCTGAGAAAGCTTGTGTCAGAATTTGGTCTAGAGGTGGATGAAGCTGTTCAAATTGTGAATTGTATGCCTGAGACTGTAGATGAACTGCGAATTTTCTTGGCTGGTGGCCGCAAAATAATAGAAACAGCCAAGTTAGAAGCAATCGTCGCTCTTTTAAATGAAAGCAGAACTGTTAAAGCTTCTTAATCGACTAAGAATTTTTAAGCAGTAACTGCCAATAGAGAATTGGGCTTAGTGACTGGTATGGAGAAGCGATACGAAGAGTACGCTTACGTGTTAGATTTCTTGCCGCATGGGCGTCCAGGGTTCCGGCCAGCAGGCAGGGCAGGGTATCGAGCGGGAGCGTTAATTCAATGCGTAGGCGAGGAGTTTTTCACTTTGCTAGAGGCTTTGGTGAAGGAGGGCTTAGTGCTCAGACCTAATGACCGTGTATACGTAGGGAAAGAGGCACGTGAGGAAGTCACGTACATTATTGGCCGTATTGGCTTTGAGGAGTTGACAGCTGCTGCGAAAGCAGAGCTACCAAGCGTTATAACCCGAATAGTGTTGAACCGTGAAAAGTGGTTTGTGAACTTCTTCAATACTGCTCGTGCAATTACGCCGCGCATGCATGCGCTAGAATTAGTTCCAGGCATAGGCAAAAAGTACATGTGGCAAGTTATCAATGAACGTGAGAAGCGACCCTTTGAAAGTTTTGAGGATTTGCAGAAGCGAACCGAATTGCCTAACCCTGTGAAGTTGATAGCGAAGCGGGTTATGGAGGAGCTTGAAGGCCAAAGTAAGTATCGCTTGTTCACGCGAGCGCAGTAAGGCGTAAACGATGAGCATTTCGGAAACGAAGCGGCTGCTTCGAGAACATCGAATTGTTCCGAAGAAGCTTTTGGGGCAGAACTTTATGGTTGATGCTTCACTTTTCCCATTGTTAAGCGATTATGCTTCGCTTGACAAAATGGATGTAGTGCTGGACGCTGGTGCCGGATTCGGTTTTCTAACGCGCTTCTTAGCTAACAAATGTAAAGTAGTAATAGCGGTTGAAAAAGACCCGCGCGTCGCCGAAGTGTTGCGTGAACAACTCAGAAATGTTGATAACGTGATCATAGTTGAAGGTGATGTGCTACGGGTAGCTATGCCTGGCTTTAATAAAGTAGTTTCAATTCCGCCATATTATCTGTCGTCACGATTGGTGACCTGGTTGTTTGAGCAGAAAATAAAGTGTGCAGTGTTGATTTTGCAGAAAGAATTCGCTGATCGCCTTGTGGCCGCTGTAGGAAGTGAAGATTACGGATGGTTAACCGTTGTCACCAACCACTGCATGGAAGTTGAGCTTTTGGACGCTGTGCCTAAATCGCTGTTTTATCCTCAGCCAGAAGTCGATTCAGTAATAGTGCGTTTGTCTCCTTGGAAAACTGTGCCTTTCGAAGTAAAAAATACCGCGTTTTTTAGACAGATGGTGAAGTCGCTCTTCACGCAACGTAATAAGAAGCTTCGCAATGCACTTGTGCCTTTTATCGCGCAGGCTTTCAGAATGCCCAAGGATGAAGCTGAAAAGCTAGCTAACGCCTTCTCTTTTAGTGATCAGCGTGTGCGGCAATTGCCACCTGAAGTTTTTGGAGCTTTAGCTAATGCCCTCCTCCACTAAGCGAGTTTATTTCGGCGATTACGTGTTTTTTGTTGATGAAAATGTATACGAGCCCGCGGAGGATTCGTTTCTTTTCGCTGAAAACCTCGAGGTGCACGAGGGTGAATGCGTGTTGGATATGGGCACTGGCTGTGGTATCCTTGGAATAGTTGCTTCCAAGAGAGCACATGAAGTTATCGCTGTTGACGTAAATCCTTATGCTGTTCGCTGTGCAAAGTACAACTCAAAAGTTAACGATGTACGTAGTAAAATTGCCACGGTGCAAAGTGACTTGTTCACGTGGTTAAGCGAAAAGGCAAAGTTTGATGTGATACTATTCAATGCACCTTACTTGCCTGACGATGGCAGCACAGGTGACTCTTGGATTAATCGCGCGTGGGCAGGGGGCGCGACGGGACGGCAAATAATTGACCGCTTTATTTCCGGCGTTCCGAAGTATTTAATGCAGTCTGGGCGTGTTCTCTTAATGCAGTCTTCACTGGCGAATGTTGATGAAACCGTGCACAGATTTGCCGATTATCATATGCGCACGCGGGTTTTAGCGAAATATGATTTGCCCTTTTTTGAAACTCTTTTTCTTTTAGAGGCGTGTTTTTGAACTTTTTATGGCAATAAAAGAATAAAAACGCTTATTTTTGGATACAGAATTTATTCTCCTTGTAGTTAAGTTATATGTATATCTGCTGCTAATTGGAACCAGTTTGGGCCCGTGCTTCTTACAACTCGAACAAATGGCACTTCAAAATTTATGCCTAAAGTCTCAAGTTTTTCTGTTATTTTGAACTTTACCTTTTCAGCAGGCTTCTCGGTTTTGGTTGCATGCTCAAGACCATAGTAGTGTATCCAGCCTCCTGTATCTTTAAGCGCAGAAACAGCGCAAGGCAAATACTCAAGCGCTTTTTCGGGCAGGGGCATCAGCACCCTATCAGCAGTGTGCTGCAATTGGCTGGTGACGATTTCTTTTGAGTCGCCCAGTAATGGAATTACTTTATCGTAAACTCGGTTAAGCCTAATATTTTCCTGCATGAACTCAAACGCGGCGACGTTAACATCTATTGAAAACACCTTCGATACTTTTGAATATTTAGCGATTATTATGGAAAAACAGCCGACGCCGGCGAACATATTAACCACCATCTCGTTTGGTTCGACTAACTGTGCTATGCGCATTCTTTCGTAGGCAAGTCTTGGCGAAAAATATGCTTTCGCGACATCAACAGCAAACAAGCAACCGAATTCTCTGTGAATCGTGCTTGTTTTGTTTTCGCCGGCAACATGTTTTAAATCGCGAAGCCTAAAATCTCCCGCCACAGGGCTTGTTTGAAGTAATACCGTTTTCACATTCCTATGAATGCTCATTATTGTTTTTGCAACTAGCTGCGCTTTTTCCGACGCGTTAACAGGCAGCTTGATTATGGCTATGTCGCCTATTATGTCAAAGGAATTGTAAACTTTATGTGCCTCTTCAGCTGGAAGAACCTCGGCAAGAGTTCTTCGTAATCTTTTTCTCATTTTTCTCCCTTTGTTAACTTACAGAATATCGGGAAATGTTTAAAAGCAAAACGGCTTTCCTTTGTAGAAGAGGTTGTTTAGATGGAAAAAGCAAGTATTGTCTACGAATGTTTGAAGTGCGGTTCAAAAGTGCCTTCTGAAGAACTGGAGCTTCGCGGCGGCGAGACAAAATGCACCGTCTGCGGCTATAGAATACTAAAAAAAGTAAAGCCGCCAGTGGTTAAGCGCGTACAAGCAAGATAAAGAAAAGCGGCGTAATTTTGCCTTAATGTCTCTTTAGAAGAGTTCTCTGTCTCCGATCTTGCGTAGCGCTTTCCCGCGTAGTTTTATTGAATGCCCTATTATCTCTTCAGGAGCTTTTTCAACAGTTTTGCGCTTTACGGTTTCTCCGCATATTCCCCTCGGTAACAATCGCCTTTTAACGCAGAGTGCATAGGTGCAATTTGCCACGTTGCACACATCGTCAGTCCATCTGCACCATACAGAGTCGCGGCGGTAGAAGGCAGCGTTTTTAGCGCATTTAAAGTTTGGGCATAGAGGAGAACAAGCTTTTGTCTGAGCCAAAAGATACACCTCTATCTTTTTTTCATAAAAATCCGATGTTGCTGTACATTTCCACACGCTTTATCTCTTTTGAAAGCCATATAAACTTTTTTATTCAAAACTCATGATTGCACATTTACCTTTCACGGCTGCCGCTGCTTTTTTCTATAAACTTCTACAATCAGAAACAAGGCTATCGCCGCAAAAATTATGATGAAAGTTGCCAGTACACTGATTTCAAGTAGAAAGGGTCCTATGAGAGCGTATTTCGCCATTTTTATCTGTATTGTTGCTGGCTCATTAATTTGAACAGTCAATGCTTCATAAACATTCTCTAAGCCGGCTGGAAAGGCGATTATTTGCATGTTGCCGCCTATTACATTGTTAAACGTTGCGGTTCCATCTGCTTGTGTAGTTGCGGACCATGATTCTGTGCCTACCCCTTTAAGTATGACGTTTACGTTTGGAACTGGTTGTCCGAAATAGTCAACAACTGTAATTTTTACTTGGATATTGCAGAGATTACAGCAAATCTCGCGTTGTGTATCGCTGAATGCGTCAATAATGGTTTCATACAACAAAATATTGTCTGTGTAAATTCGAGCTTTATACCTGCCGAATGTGACCTCCAGAGTTGCGGTTCCCGCATTATCAGTGGTGATTCCATAGAATAGACCCGTTGTCGTTTCAAACATTTCTATACGCGCATTAGAAATTGCTGCTTTGCCGTAGTCGAGTACTGTCACGCTGATTGTTTGGCTTGGACATATTATTATCACGTGCGAAATTGGTTGTGGTGTGAGAGTGCTAACGGTGTTGTTACCGCTGTTAAAAACTATGCCGTAAAGTGAAGCGTTAACAGTGTAACTTATCCCTGTAAGAGTGGAGTTTAAAGTGAAAGAGCCAGAAAGACCTGTTTGCCCAGAAACGCTGCCGGTTTTTGATAGGCTTTCTTTCGTTGTAGTATACTGGTATGTGATGGCTATGTTAACGAAAGGCAGTAAATTCCCGTTTTTGTCTTTAACCGTTATCTTAAGATTTGTTAACTCACAAGGCAAATTGAAGGAGCCTTCACCCGCCACAGTAATATTTATCTTGCCAACTTGCACCCCATTCCAGAATGCGCTTACAATATGATTGCCCTTCTCCAAGTTCAAAACGGCTATTCCATCATTCCCGCTCGTACCATTAATTTTCTCGTTCAGCACTTGATCTGTTGCCTCAACCATTATTTGCGGCACAGACTCGCCAGCCAAGTTTAAAGTTTTGAACATGACCGGATAACCTGGTACAGTGAAAAGTTGCGAGTCAGGTACAAGTTTAGCTGTGCTCTCCGCTGTTATGGTTATATTGTATTCGCCTATTGGCGCATCGGATGGAACTGTCCATGTAGCGCTGATTATGCCTTCGCTTGAGGCAACAGCGTTGGTGGTGTGCATATCCGTACCAGTTTTTGTGTATGTAATCTTTATCGTTGCAGTTTCATTGGGTTGATACCCTATAGCGCGAATAAGCACGGGTTGCTCTCTGTGATATTCGCTTGAGCTAATAAAACCCACGAAAAATTGGTCGGTTGCCAATTTTTGCGTCTCGTTGAAATACACTTGATATGCTCCTGTGTAATTGGTGTGTGCGCCTGAAGGCTGGAAATCACTGGTTGGATAAGTAAGCTGTGCCTGTGCGGTTCCCTGTTTCGTACTTGTTAGCATAATTAACTTTGAATAAGAAATGTTTAGAGGCGCTGGAAGCGCCACCGTTATGTTAGCATAATACTGCGTGCTCGGCTGGCCGCCTGTAAGCGTAATATTAAGTACAACGAAGTTTCCTTGTTGAAGAAGCACAGGAGATGGCGGCTCAACTGCCTTAATGTAATATGAGGGAATTATGTTAAAGTTCTGTGTGGCATTCACGTTTTTAGCAGCATCCCTTAATGTTATTGTGTAAGTGCCTCCTGGAAGTTCTGGAATTGTGAAATTTGTATTTACGTTATATCCTTTCGAATTATCGCTTACAACAAGCTTGTCGCCAAACCAAACTTCATATTTTCCGTCGCTTGTGCCAATGGTGCCTTGTAGGTTAACGTTTTGAGCTACAGCACCTTGCCCTTGGGGTGTTATTAAGTAAATATTTACGCCGCCTTGACCTTGAACTGGCGAAAGCGGTAATGATAGAAGGCCTGTAACGATTAGGATTAAGAACATGACAGCTCTTTTCTTCAAGTCAAACTGCTCCTCTGCATTTGATGTGTTTTCTTATAGCGGTTGAAAATTTACTATTAGGAGAGCGTTTTAAACTTTGCCTTTCAAGTTAAATAACCTCTTCCACAATGTTTTTGTTATTTAAGTAAATGTTGAACTGGCGCTAATTACCTTGCTATTAACATGTTTGAAAACTGCTCTCTGTTTGAGGCTACTTTATAAAATTGCTCTCTACATTTCTATGTTTATAGGCAATCAAATATGGGATAGTGAAAAATGGAGAATTTGGTTCCGCCTACATTGCTTCAAGCGTTGAAGAAACAAAAATACCATCTGATAGGTAAGCATTCTGCAGTTAAAAGATGCAAATGGCTTTACGAGGCACTGGTTCATGATAGAGCTTGTTACAAGCAGAAGTTCTATGGAATAAAGTCACATCAATGTATTCAAATGACGCCGTCTCTTTTTTACTGTACACAACAGTGCCTATTCTGCTGGAGAGCACAGAGTGGCGACCTAAAAATTAAATGGGATGAGATGAAACTCCCAACGTGGGATTCTCCAGAAGAAATTATGCAAGGAAGTTTGAAAGCTCAGGCTAAAATTTTGAGCGGATACAAAGGCAACCCAAACACAGACTGGAAGAAACTTGCGGAAGCCTTATCCCCTCGGCATGTTGCCATAAGCTTGACAGGTGAACCAACCCTTTATGAGCCCTTAGATGAGCTTATCCGCATTTTTCATGATAGAAGGTTCACCACTTTCTTGGTATCTAACGGCACAGTGCCATCTAAACTCGCAGACCTAAGTCAAGAACCAACGCAACTCTACATATCAGTTTGTGCTCCAAATGAAAAGACGTTTAAGCAGGTTTGCCGCCCCCACTCATCCAACGCTTGGGAGAAATTGAATGAAACTCTAAGTCTACTATCAAGTTTTAGCTGCCCCACCGTGATCCGAATGACACTAGTTAAGGGACTTAACATGACAGCAGTTGAGGAGTATGCGGCGCTTATAAAAAAGGCTAATCCAACATACGTTGAAGCTAAAGCGTATATGCACATAGGCTTTTCAAATTTACGTTTAAGTTACTCACATATGCCTGAACACAAGGATATCTACAATTTTGCAGCCCTTTTAGCAGAGAAAACAGGATATAAAATTATAGATGAATCGGTCGAAAGTCGAGTAGTGCTGTTAAGCAAACTAGAAAAACCTATACGTTTTGGATTTCCCTAACAGAATCCAAAATTGAATATCAAGTGATTCAATTTTTTAGTTATATCTGGTAAGATTAATAATGTTACCACGGAAGCAACATGAGGATAGGCTTAAATAGGTACTTCGTTGCCCATATTTTTGAATTAAAAAGCATTTAAATGGTGGTGACCAATGGTTAGTTCGGGAAGAGGAAGACTTTTCAGGAGAAAGGACGGTAAATACTTAATTTACTTGCCGAAAGACCTCGCTGAAGACAGCATGTTCCCCTTTAAAGGCTCAGACTCCATATTTGTTAAAGTAAGCTTCAAGCTTGGTGACGATAAACTGCTTATCCAAAAATGGGAAGCTCCTGAACAGCCGCAAACCTAAAGGCTCGTAAAATCTGCCCTTTTTTTCTTCTTTTTTAGGGAAATCCATAACTTAAATAGTCAGCATAGTTGTTTTCAAGGTGGTGAAGACTTGGAACAGTTAAGATTTATCTTAAAAGAGGTGGAGCAAGAGCTTCTCCAAAAAGAGGAGGTTCGCGAGAAGGCACAGCAAAGCATGCGGAAAGCCGGCAGTTTTTCAAAGCAAGCTATACTTTTTATTCACCAAAAAAAGTTCAAAGATGCAGAAAAACTAATTGCAGACGCCAAAGACCTGATTTTCAAACTTTATGATTTAGCTAAAGAGTATCCTGGCATCGTCTATGGCGGCATGTTTAGCGCTGCGCTTCAAGAGTATGCTGAAGCTAACATATTTTTAGAGTTAATTCAAAACTCGCGCTTTGTTACGCCCAAAGAGCTTAATGTGCCATCAGCTGATTACGTGCTGGGGTTAGCTGATGTCATAGGCGAGTATAGGCGGTTGACTTTGGATGTATTGCGCGAAGGCAACGTCGAAAGAAGTGAAGAATGCTTGAGAATTATGGATGAAATATATGTCGAGTTGATGGCTATGGATGAAGCTTACATGCTTGTACCTGGGCTTAGAAGAAAATGTGATGTTGCCAGAAAGATTATCGAAAGTACGCGAGGCGATGTCACTCAGGAAGTGCGAAGAAAGTCGCTTGAAGATTATCTTAGACGTTTCGAGAAAGCCTGAGCGAGAAAATACGCTTCCGTAGAGCTGCGGAGTAGTGAGTGCCATCGTGATACGTAATTTCTCAGTTTCTCGAGCACACCATGCACAATTAAACCTAGCCAAGAAAGTCATTTGCGAAGACAACTTGCCCGACAAAATAAATCTTGTTGCAGGTATTGATGTCGCTTATGCCGGCGAATCAGCTGTGGGCGCGGTTGCAGTTTTAGATTATGCTTCGCTTGAGCTTTTGGAGTCCCAAACCGCCATATGTAAAGTGAGGGTGCCTTATATTCCAACCTTGCTTTCTTTTCGCGAGATTCCTGCCGCGGTTGCATGCATTAAAAAGCTGAAGTTGCAACCTGATGTTATTCTTGTCGATGGTCAAGGCTTAGCACATCCGTATCGATGTGGCTTTGCAAGTCATCTGGGTTTGGCAATAGGAAAACCTACCGTTGGAGTGGCGAAAAGTCTACTGATCGGTAAACTTGCATGGCTCGGGGATGATGTTTTTTTAGTTGATAAGGGCCAAATTATTGGTTCAGTTGTTGTAACAAAAAGTGGTTCAAAACCTGTTTATGTCAGCGTTGGCCATCTTATATCCCTGAAAACAGCAATAAGAATTGTTAAACACTGTGTAAAGTGCAGCCGAATTCCTGAGCCGCTGTTGCTGGCTCATAAGATTGCTTCAAAAAAGAGACTATCAGTTTAAAGCAAGGCGAGGGCTGAGCGAATCGTTGAGAAAATCTGCGAGCATTAAAAAAGTTTATATTTAAGTGCTAATCCTTTTTAGGAATGCTGTGTTAAGCTTCGCTCTCACTAAAAATAATTTGGGGGTGATTTGACATGGCAGCTGTACCTTCAGGAACAGTTCCCGTTTTAGTATTAAAAGAGGGCACAGGTAGAACCACCGGGCGTGATGCCCAAAGAAACAATATTATGGCAGCTAAAATAATTGCGGAGACTGTGAAAACCAGTCTCGGACCACGTGGAATGGATAAAATGCTTGTAAGCAGTCTTGGAGACGTGACTATAACTAATGACGGCGCTACGATTCTGAAGGAGCTTGATGTGCAGCATCCAGCGGCGAAAATGCTTGTCGAAGTTGCAAAAACTCAAGATAATGAAGTTGGCGACGGCACGACAACTGCTGCCGTTTTAGCAGGTGAACTGCTGGCAAAAGCTGAGAACCTGCTTGACCAAAATGTGCATCCAACAGTCATTATTGATGGCTACAAGAAAGCTGCCGATAAAGCTCAGGAAATAATCAACAGCATTGCCATTCCAGTGAACATAAAGGATGACAAACTACTGCTTAATGTCGCATTGACTTCTATGAGCAGTAAGGGTATAACAGCGGCGAAAGAGCACTTTGCGAAGTTGGCGGTTGAAGCTGTAAAGCAAGTTACTGAAGAAGTTGACGGTAAGCTAAAAGCAGACATCGACCTCATAAAAGTCATTAAGAAACATGGTAAAGGCTTGGATGAGACAGAACTCGTTAAAGGCATGGTTATTGATAAAGAAGTTGCCAGCTCTCAGATGCCAAAGCTCGTTGAAAACGCGAAAATAGCCTTGCTTAATACTAAGCTTGAAATAGAAA